>NZ_JAVRFH010000100.1:0-11493 GCF_031845825.1 Streptomyces lancefieldiae
ACCCGCCGTCGGCACTCCGCCAACGGCTACCTCAGCCCCACCGAATACGAACGTCGACACCACGCGGCTAAGCTCACGCTCGCCGCGTGATCAACGAAGCGTGTCCACCATCACGGGGGAAGGCCCCAAGATGAGGCCAAGAAGCTGGCCGAGCTGCGTCAGCTCAGGCTGCTCGTCCGGCAAGTTGTCCTCCGCTGGCTCATCCTCACTCCCTGCGATACGGAAGATCTCGCACCTCGTCTTGACGCCGCTGCCCACTGCACCAGCTGCGCCCGCGTCATTGACGAGCCTCTGCGCGCCTTCTTCCAACAGTCACCGCCACAGGACGACATTCGGGCCTAGGGAGTATGCCTTCGCTGCTCCAGAGGCCAACGACGCTAGGGCGGGCAGGGATATGCAGGCGTTGATCGTCGTCGCCGTGACGCGCGGTGACACGAAGGATCAGACAGCGGGATGCGGACGCCGTCTGACCGGACGCACCATGTCGCAGAGGCCGGCCGCCCCCGCAGCAACGACGGCAGCTGCAGGATGCCGGGTCGCCATGGCAGCGTCCGGTCGGTGGGCGGTGTCTGGAGCCAGTGGCTCCAGACACCGCCAACTCCTGACAAGGCGCGGTGGACGGTCCAGACCCGTCCCAGCAGCCCAAAGCTCACCGTCCCGCCAGGGCGCGGCCCAACACAGTGCTGGGGGCCTCGGGTAGCCGATGACTGTCTCGGCGGCCATTTAGTGTCTGCGCAGGCCAGAGCACGGGACAAGCTCGTTGGCGGCGAACACGGCGCCCCACGGCCAGCTGAAAGCCTGTGCCAGGGTGGCCCCCCAGGCGATCACCGGCCGGCAGACTTTCCTGCCCCTCTCACCCCCAGCTCAGTTTCGTCGCTACCGTCTACGTCGTCGGCGGCTTCCAGGACGTGCCCGTCCCGCGAGATGGCTTCACTGGTGGCGCTGCCCGAGTAGTCAGCACTGTCCAGGTGCAGCCTGCCGCTGGGATGCCGGACAGCGGCAGAGGGCACGTTGTTCCGTGCGTCAGCCGTGCGCGTCGGCCCGGAGTCATCTCGTAGCAACGGGCCACTGTCGGTCACCACAGCGATACCGAAGTCGAGCAGCCGCAGCACCCCATCGGCGGCCACCATCAGGTTTGCCGGCTTCAAATCCCGGTGCACAGTGCCTTCGAGATGGAGGGCCTGCAACGCCTCAGCCACCTCTAGCAGCCACTGCCTGGGCTGCACCGTCTCACACCCGGACACGTACAGCGTGGGCGGCCAAGGCGGTACGCCGCCCGTGTGGACGTCGCCCGACTCGGCGGCGCGCACCTCTCGGATCGTCTGGGCTGTTTCCATCCTCCACCTGAGCCGCCGGTAGAGAACCGGGCTGATCGCCGCTTGCGCTGCCGACCGTCGAACCGATCCATCCTGAGCATCCACGAGCAGCCTGGCGACTACGTAATCCGCAGGCGGCCCAGCGCACTCCATGAGCGGATCACCAGCAAAGATCCCGGGGAAGACCCTCCCGGAGCCTGCCTCAGCCTGAGTGCCCGCTCTGTTAGATGCACTGCCCTGCCGCCGCGCCCTGCTGTGGATTCGAGTAGCCTCCTCGCGCGCTCCATTCAGGATCAGACGGGCTTCGCGCTGCACCGTGGCCAGCATCTCGGCGGCGCTACGCCGGGCCTCCTCAGCGATCTCCGCGACCTGCGAGCGGACACTCTCAACCTCCTGCTCGGCCTCTGCCAGCAACTTCGCGGCCTGCTGACGCTCCTTCTCGATGTCCAGCATCATCTCCGCGCAGGCAGCCGCCACTCGATCAGCCTCCTGCCGCGCCTCGGCGAGGATCGACTCGGCCTCACACCGGGCCGCCCGGGCAACCGCCACCGTCTGATCGCCGTAGAACTGGTCTGTGAACGACGTCCATGCCAGGCCACCGAGACGATGCTGCCCGTCCATCGCACGCGGCCCGTGGGGCGACGAGATCGTCCTGCACGGCACGGTGCCTGCCGCGGCGTGACCGCCGCCGACGGCTGCCCCATCCGTGAACTCGTCGAGTGCCTGCTGCAGAGCGATCTCTTCAAGGGCCTGAGCGGCGCCAGGGATCTGATGGCCGGCGGCCACCCGAAGCCACCGCCGTGCCGTCTCGTAGTCGCTGCGCTCGAGGTACTCCTGGCCCATGGCATACGCCTCGTGCCCGAGCACCACCTTCTCGGCCTCCTGCTCCAGCCGGGCACGCTCCTGCGGGCTGCGGCTCTTCAAACGCTTCATGACCGCGGCGAAGCCTTCCGCCTTCTCGGCGGCACTCAGCGTGGGCTCCTGCCGCACACCGTCCTCATGCTCCCGGGGAGTCACCCGCGCACCTCCTTCGCCGTCCCGGCGCTGTTGTAGGCGTCCATGCCCGGCGCCTGCCGCAGGGCCTCCCGCGCCTTCTTCAAGATTTTCTTCATGTTGTCGATGCGCTCACCCAGAGCTTCCGCACACTC
Organism: Streptomyces lancefieldiae; assembly: GCF_031845825.1. Classification (NCBI taxonomy): domain Bacteria; kingdom Bacillati; phylum Actinomycetota; class Actinomycetes; order Kitasatosporales; family Streptomycetaceae; genus Streptomyces; species Streptomyces lancefieldiae. The sequence goes on from NZ_JAVRFH010000100.1 coordinate 2,465, forward strand.
GGCGACCGACAGGTCGGCCCCGTACTTCAACAACAGAGCCTGCCGCTCCCGTTCGGTCAAGGTAGCCAGCGCCTTGCGGATGTCGTGACACCGCTCAACGGCGGCGAAATCATCGCCGTCCGTCCCTCCGACGAGACCCTCGAGGTCGCTCGGCTCGACCGACAGCACCCGACCCCGACTGCGCATGTAGTCGTTCAGACGCCATCGTGCGAGCTGAAACAGCACCCCAGCCGGCGCAACATGGTCCGCGTGCTCCTGCCACCAGGCGACGAACTGCTCGAAAACGAGATCGGCCAGTTCCCGGGCATCGTCCCGGCTCGCCCTGCGTGCCATGAAGTCGAACAGCTTGTCGATATGCAGGAGATAGAACTCGTTGAGCACCTCCTCGCCGAGCACCACGGCCTCCACCGCCCCAGAGGCCCCCGCCACGCCACGGCCTGAGGGATCCTGCAGAGTCACCGGCGCCGCCCCGCCGAGCCCCTGCGCCCACGCACCGGAGCGTCGACGTCGACGGGCGCCTCACGACCCGCAGCCGAAGCAGTACCCGTCAGCGACCAGGCGCCGACCGGACCACCGTGGTGCACTTGCACCTCACGGCCCCCCTCGGCGACCCCGCTCACCATCTTGGCCAGCAGCTCCTGCTCACGTTCCCGGCGCCGCTCCCGGGCCAGCTGCACGCGTCTCCACTCGCGCGCCCCGATCGCGACCACCATGACCAGAGCGGCAATCACCCCCTCAGGACCCAGCAACTCCTGCACCCTCTCCACCGCCCCGTTCCTCATTGAACCCGCTGTCACCCCCTACATCGCGCGAGCGGACCAGGGCGGGTACCGATTTCCTCAAGATCTTTTGGACTGGTCGTCCACCAGGAGGTCGTCGTCCGTACCACGGCCCGCCTCCTGCCCGCTGTTCAGCGCCTCGCGCAAGGTACGGATCCACGTCTCGCCGAAGCCGGCCGGACCGGTGTCGTCGCCGGCGATCTGGTAGATGGCCGGGTTGTCCGCGAGCTGTTCCATGAGCGTCTCGTACAGGGCGTCGAGGAGCGGCTCGAGACAGACCGTCAGGGCCTCGGCGAACTGCCCGGGGAGGGGCTGAAGGCGATGAGCTGGGACAGGACCGGGAACGTGCCCCATTCGTCGATCCGCTGCCGCAGCGCGGCCAGCGCCGGGTTGTCCGGCAGAAGCAGCCCGTGCAGCGCGTACAGCCCGTAGAACCACCGCAGCCCGACCAGGACCGTCCGCGCCCGCACCAGCTCCTCGTCACCGGCCCGTTTCACCCGTTCCACCAAGTCCGCTTCCTGCTGGACCGGCCCCCAGTCCACCGGCGGCACCTCACCGCGCTCCACCGCGCCGAGCGCCTGCGCCCAGTCCTCAACGGTTATCCCGAACATGCCGAGGGCAGCGAGCCCTTCGGCCAGCGCCTCCGCCCCGACCTCCTGCGCTCCGAAACCGATCGCGGCGACCAGGTGCACCATGCTCCTGGAGTCCGGTCCCTCCGATCGACCGGCACGTCCTCACCGGCTTCGAGCGCCGCACGCACCAGGGCGGGGTTCGCGGCCCCGCGGTACCGCTTCATCAGCCGGCCGGCAACCGCATACAGCGCATCCTGCCCCTCCTCACCCGCCCCGGCCGCACCGCGAGCGAACTCCACCAACCGCTGCGACACCGACCGCTCCAGCACCCACACGAAGAGGTACTCGTCTCGTACCTCTACCAGGGCAACGCCGTGGCCTACTCCTGCGCCTTCGCGGGACTGCGCCCGACCGACGCACGTGGGGTGGTCGGACCCCCCGATGCCTGGGTCGAACTACCGGACCGCGACTACTGGGATCGTTGACGCTGACGAATCGTCACCGTGCGACCGGTTCCATGCGCGGCAGTGAGGGCGTCGGCGGCCGGCGGGGTAGCCGGCCGAACCCAGGAATGGCGAAGGGGATGGGGCATGTCCGGATCGGCCGGTGAAGCGCGCGGGTGCGGGACGCACGAGTACGGTGGGAATCCTCTGGGGGCGGCCGCCGGAGCATGGTGGTGGTCTCGGCGCCAGTCAGCGGCGTGCGGACTGAGAGCGACCTTTAATACCTGCGGGTGGGCCACCGCATACAGTGGGGCGAACTGCCGGAAAGCGCCGTCGAGTTCCCCACCGCGATCGACATCGTCGCACGTCAGCGCCGCACATTGGGCGCCCAGCAGTACCGGTGGGCGCGCCGGGTGAGGCGAGCCGCCGCGCTGCTGTGGCTGGTGAGCGCCGTCATCCAGGTTCGACGTCCTCGAGTCCGCCGACGGCCCGCTGCTGGATGAGCCGTGCCGGGTGCGGCGGGCACGATCGACCTCAGCGACTTGGCCGCGCTCAAGCGGAAACGCCCCATTATCCCGAGGCGCCCGGTGGATGATGGGCGGGCGGGGGTCCGTACCCGGTTCCCTAGCCGGGCGGCGGGCCCAGTCGTGGACGGCCGCAACGTTCTGCTGATCAGCCTGACCGGCCTCGAGGAGACATACGGCGCGGTCCTCGCCCTCGTGCTCCACGACAGCGGCCGCTACACCGACACCGCCATGTCCGTCGTCATCGGCGACCCGCTCCCGTGCACCGCCGTCGCCGTCAACATCGTCCAGCTTCGCACCGTCCGCTTCGACGGCGCGAAGCTCCTCGGCCCGGTCGACGCCGCGGTCACGGCCCGCGTGGACGCCGCCCTGCGCGCCGTCCAGGACCTGTAACCCGGACAGGCCACCGCCCTAAGCGATCGCGAATAACCGTACGCATCGCGTACTTTCACCGCACATGGCGTGCAGACGGTGGCGGGCTGCGTGCTCGGTAAGGTGCCCGGCCTGGGCCAGGGCCGCGGCACTCCGGCAGTTGCTGCATCCGAGAAAGGCGACGGGCCGGCTGGTCCTGCCATCCGGTTGTGCGTGTCTCAGGGCCAGGAGTGAGGCACATACTCACGTGGCATCGCTGTCGAGATCATGGTGAATGGGGGTGGCGAGGGCTGCGGGCGAGGGCAGCCTCATCCAGGCGGCCTGCCTTCTGCAGCGCGTCTGCGAGTCTGTTCAATGACGTTTCCTCCGCCTGGCGGTTAGGGAGCTGCCGATAGAGATCACATGCACGTTCGAGGGCGGTGATGGCCTCATCGATGCGCCCTGCCTTTTGGAGGAGGAGGCCTTGGTGTTCCCAGGACATGGCCTCACCGTGGCGTTCGTTGAGTTGCCGGAACAGGCCACGTGCGCGTTCGAGGGCGGTGATGGCTTCGTTGAAGCGCTGCGCCGCCTGCAGCGCGTTCGCGAGGGATCCTTCTGTCGCGGCCGCAATGAGCAAGTCGTTGGTGTGCTGAAAGAGATCGCGGGCTGTCTGGTGCGCGGTGATGGCTTCCTCGAAGCGCCCCGTGTGTTGGAGAGCTGTGCCAAGCAGCCGCCATGAGGACGCCTCGCCGTGGCGGTCGTTGAGTTGCTGGTTGAGGTCGCGAGCTGTTTGGTGGGCAGTGATGGCTTCCTCTGAGCGCCCCGCCTTCTGGAGAGCCCTGCCGAGGCTGTCCCACGCAATGGCTAGTCCTTGTGGGTCGCGGAGTTGCTGATAGACATCGCGGGCGTGCTCGAGAGTGGAAATGGCATCTTCGATGCGTCCTGTTTGCGTGAAGGCTTTGCCCAGCCCGTCCCCTACGTCAGCCTCGCCCCTTTTGTGGCCCATCTGCTGGTACAGAACACGAGCGTTCTCGTATGTAGCGATGGCCTCGTCGACGCGTCCTGCCTCTTGGAGAGCATGTCCAAGAGCGGTACTCGCTTGGGCTTCGTAGTGGCGTTCGTTGAGTTGCTGGAAAAGGTCACGAGCCCGTTCGCAGGCGACTACGGCGTCGTCGGCACGTCGTGATTGCCGGAAGGCGTTACCGAGGTTGCCCCACGCCCTGGCTTCCGCGTCTTTGTCTCCTGTCTCGTGGGCAGCGTCCCGGGCGATGACAGTAACCGTGACCCAGTCGTCGAAGCGTCGCTGCTGGTCAAGGTAGTCATCGAGGGTGAGCGCGAGATTGATGGCGGTCTCCAGGAAACCGGCGTTACGAGCCCTTTTGACCGCGGCTACAAGATTGGCGCGTTCGCTGTCTAGCCACGAGAGGCCGTCGGCGCGGCTGAAGACCCTTCGTGACCGCAGAGACGGGCGACCAGCTGCGTAATGTGCGGTGACCCGGTAGTGGTTGAGCAGTCGGCCAAGTGCTTGATAGTAGGGCGGTGCGAGAACCTGTGGGTGCGCTGCCGGCACACGGGTGTCGGCAGGTCCGCCTGACTTTCGAAAGGCCGACAGCCAGGGGTGCTGGCGACTGTGCCTGGCGTCCTGCTCGTTGCGGTTCTGCTCCCACTCATCAGTACCACTACGTGCGCACTCTCCGCTGCTCGGTGCTGCTTGTGTCTTTTCGGTGGCATAGTCGCGGACCAGATCGTGCATGGACCATCGGCCGTCCGTGTGGTCGAGGAGATGGGCGCGAGTTAGTTCCCGAAGAGTGGAACGGGTGCGATCGGCGGGAGTACCAGCCAGGACAGATGCTGCCTCCAGTCCGAAATCTGGGCCCGGATTGAGGGACAGCAAGGCCAGCAGGTCCGCTTGTTCGGGGCTGAGATGCCGGTGGCTCAGATCAAGAGAAGTGCGAACCGCTCGCTCGCCATCGTTTAGATGATCCAGCCGTGAACTCGCGCCAGCTAGCTGTGTGGTCAGGTCGGCAATCTGCTGGTATGGATCCATGGCCAGCAAGGCGGCAGTGATGTGGAGAGCCAACGGCAGGTATCCGCACAACCGGGTGAGCTCGACTACGGCTTGTGGTTCGGCTACCACGCGCCGGTCGGTCGCATCGGTACGGTTCAGCACTTCGCATACGAGGGCGACGGCCCCGTCAGGGGACAGGGTGCCCAGCTCGACGCTGGCGACGCCGACAGAGATGAGGGTGGGCAGGGTATGCCGGGATGTGGTCAGCAGCCGATGCGGCCCTGAGGCAGGGATCAGAGGCAGGACCTGGTCGGCTCGGGAGACATTGTCAGCGACTACCAGCACCGCCCGTCCCTGGACGATGAAGCTTTGTAGGAGCGACCGGTACATCCCCGCCCGTTCATCCACGGTCGGGGGGATACGTTCGGGTTCTGCCCCTAGCTGGCGCAGGAGCACCTCTAGCGCCTGGTCGGCAGTGACAGGGGCGAGGTCATAGCCGCGCAGGTCCACGTACAGCGCATTGGTAAACCATCCCTGCGCCCACGCTCGCTGGGCGACGGTCAGGGCTAAAGCTGTCTTGCCGACTCCCGCCATCCCTGCCACGGCAGACACCACCACACCACCCCCCGCAGGATTCTCGGATGGCGAAACAGTCGGGCTGTCCACCTGTCTGATGCTGGCCGACTTGGGGGCGAGAGCGACTAGGAGTCGGTGCACCTCCTGCTCGCGGCCGGTGAACACCGTCGGCGGGTCAGGCAGGAGGCTCGGAACGTCGGGCGAGAGGTTGGTGACCTGAGAGCCATGCGTCGTGGGAACGAGATCGGCTCCCACTGTAAGGGGCTGTTCTTCACGGGCTCTGGTCAGTTGATTACGCCACCATCGCTCGTCCCCCTTCTCACCGGCCCACTGTGACCACACAGTGACCAGTGCCAGCACAACGTCATCATTGTCGCTCTGCGGCATCTTGAAGCGCTCGAAGGTCTTGGGTGCCCAGTCACTGGCCCGCTTGCCGACGAAGCGTTCGGCTTTCGGCAGACCGCTCAACTGCACGGCCCTCTCGAGGGCCTGCTGGCTATGGGGGCGATTCGCCTCCCGACGAGCGGCTTCTGCCCGCTCCCGCAGGCCACGCAGCCGCGCGTGCAGCTCCTTACGCTGCGCCCCCACCCGATCCCTCCCACTCTTCCACTTGATCGCCTTCTGCTCTGCCCGCTGTCCCGCCCGCTGCGGGCGGAGCGGGCGAAGCCCCGGCACCGGCGTTGACCAGCAGCGTAGCCCCGCGCCCGCCCTCCGTACCCGCGATTGCGGACACACGCAGCTAGCAAACGCGACATTCGAAGCAGTCGCCGGGCCCGGCTGCTTGAACACACCGACCACGATCATCGGGGAGACCACATCATGACCCTTCAGCCTCACCAGCGCAGCGACCGGAAGCCCAACTCCCGCGCATTGCCGCGTCTGCTGCTCCGTCGTGCGGTACTGAGCCTGGCTGGTACTACCGGGCCCGCCCTTCTCGCCTTCCTCAACTGGTGGATCCACTCCCACTGAGCCAAACTCTCCCGCACCCGCCGCACAGCGGCGGGTGCGCCACCGGCGTACCAACCCGTCTATGCCCATCGCATGCCGATGGCGGACAGCTGCTCCATCCGCTCGGGTGTCAGCGTGGCGGCTCGGCTGCGTTGGTTGCTGATCCATGCTCCGAGCCGGAGCTCTCGCGCCTCCTGGTCCTCGCTGCTGCCGTCGGTCCCGTCGCCGACGAGGATCCGTTCGACCCACTTCCTCGGTACGCGCAGGTGCCCTTCGCGTTCGTAGAACTGTCTGGCGGCGGCGTAGTTCGTGGCCCATTTGTCGGCCTGTGTGCGGCGCGGCGGCTTTTCGTCCTCGGTGGCGGGTTCGATCCCGAGGACTTGCTCGCACAGCCACTGCTGCACGGTGGTGAGCTGGTCCCAGCCGTACCGGACTGTCCGCACCCATCGGCCGAGGTCCTTGCCCTGGTGCACGACGTCGCCCGGCGACGTGGGCAGTTCGCCGCCGGCGTCGAGGTGGAGCCGGACGAGGTGGAGGGCGCGTTGCCACGCCACCGGCCAGGCCGGGCACCACGACGGGTCGATCTCTTCCAGCTGCTCGCGCCGCTCGTCCGACAGTGCCCCGGCCGCCGACTCCACGGGCAGGCCTTCGGCTCGCCGCTGCGCGATCTCGGTGGCCTTCCGTGCGGCGGCCCGGGCGTTCTTCAGCCAGATCCCCACCCGATAGCCTTGGTGGGTGGCGTCCAGCGGGGCCAGGAGGTGGCCTGCCTCGGCTGCCCACCCGCGCGCCGCCGCGAGGCCCTCTTCCCACGCGACGTCGAAGTGTGACCACACCATGCCGAGCTTCTCGAGCTGCTCGACGCGGTCGGCGTCCATGTCGCCGCGGGCGTAGAAGCGCCGGTTGCCGGCGATCCACTGCCCCAGCGGATAGCCGGCCAGCGTGGCCGGCCACCCCTCGGCCGCCTGCGCCTGCTCGTCGCGTTCGGCCCGGACTGCCTGGTCCTCGCGTCCGGGCACCCGGTACGTGAACGGCACCTTCAGGTCGCCGTGCAGCTGCTGGTAGATGGCGGCGGCCTCGATGCCGCGTCGCCAATGGGCGTGTTCGGGGTTGAGGATGCGCAGGTTGATGAACGCGGCGAGCTGGGGTCGCGTGGTGTGGAGAACTTCAGCAGCGCCTGGGCCGGTACCGACAGGCCACGGTCGCTTCGGCCGCTCCCGTCCCCTTCACTTCCGCCGCGCTACGGCTCTGCACGCCCCGTACCCGGCTCTGGGCCTGTTGCTCGGCGAGCTGCTCACACCACCCGGGCGTCGTGCGCACGCAGTGCCTCCAGCAGCTTCGCCAACCCGCCGAACGCCCTGCTGGTGAGCATGCTGTCGACCGTCTCCCCGGGGCTGAGCAGGACCGGCACGACGAGGGATGCGATCTTGCCCTCGCCGGGCTGCATCCGCAGCGCCCGGCCGACGGCCTGGACGAGGTCGGGCATGGAGCCGCGCACGTCGGCGAAGTAGACGGAGTCGCAGCTTTTGGTGTCGACGCCCTCGCCCAGCACCTTCACCGAGCCCAGGAAGCCCTTCTCGATGACCGTGCCGTCCGTGGCGATGCCGGCCGCGAACTCCTCGAGGACCCGGCGGCGATGTCCCGGCTTGTGGTCGCCGCACAGCCAGTCCGCCCAGATCGTCTTCGGGTACAGCTCAGGGTCCTTGGCGTGCAGCTGCGCGGCCACGTTCGGGAGGCCGGCCGCGAACGCCTCGGCCTCCTTCACCACATGGTGAAAGAGGAGCGTGCGCCGGAACCCTTCCTCCGAGGACGCCTTGAGCAGCGCGGTCTGGAGGGCTGCGAGCCGGGCCCCGCGGACCTCGTCCGAGCGCCCCTCGGCGCCCAGGAGCTGGGCGGCCTGGAGCCGGGTGTCGGTGATGTCCACGCACACCACCTGATACGGCGCACAGATCCCCCGGTCGATCGCCTCCGACAGCGTCAGCGTGTAACAGCGCGCACCGAACGGCCCGTCCGGATCGTCTTCCATCGACGCGACCAGCTCACCCGGCGCGCCTTGGCCGGCGTCCTCGTCCAGCTGCCACAGCCGCGGCGTGGCCGTCATGTAGAGGCGCCGCAGGGCGGGGATGCGGGTGTTGTCGTGGACAACGGCCCACGGCTTGCCCAGCCGCCCCGACGTCCGGTGCGCCTCGTCGACCACGATCAGATCCCACCCGGGGAGGCCGGCGGCGTGTGCGCGCTCGAGTGTGCCGAGGCCGAGGGAGGCGTAGGTGGCGAACACGGTGACTTTGTCGAACGGCCGCACCCAGTCGACCAGCTCACCCACGTCCGTGGTGTTGGGGAAGGACCCGTCCCCACCCCGCAGGGAGGAAACCCCGATCATCGGACCCGTACGACCTCCGTCCCGCCACGCAGCCTCGGTCTGCGCGAGCAGATCCAGCGAGGGGACGAGCACCAGCACACGGCGGGCACCCAGCTCCTCGGCGCTGCGCACGGCGACGAGGGTCTTGCCGGTTCCGGTGGCCATGATCACCTGAGTGCGCAGACCGCGCTCGGGCACAGTGGATCGTGCAGGAAATTCAAGCGACCGGAGTACCGCATCCACGGCTTCCCGCTGATGAGGACGGAGTTCCTTCATAGCCATTCCTTCGCCCCTTTCCAGCGGAACCCGACGACCACTCCTGTACGCACCACCTGACCAACCAGGCTGATGGGCGTCGTGTGGTTTTCAGTGGGTGGCGTCAGTTGTTTGCACTGGGTGTGTGAGGCGTTTTTGCTGGTAGTTGGGGTGGGTGGGTTTGTGGGGATGTCGTTTTCTTGGTGAGGGTCGTTGT
>NZ_JAVRFH010000101.1:0-11030 GCF_031845825.1 Streptomyces lancefieldiae
GGATAGACGGCGGGGTCTTCCCGTTCCATGATCCTTTTCAGGCGCCGTTCGTCGGTGACGACGATTCCGTAAAAGCGGGTCCGGTGGCCGAAGCCTTCGAGGCGGCGGGCCGCTTCGGCGGCGGCCGGGCCTGTCAGGTCGGTGTGTTCGTGGGCGTCTACCATGGCGAGGTAGTGCTCACCGCGGGCGAGTGCTTGTTCGCTCTCGACTTCCGCGCGGAATCCGGAGTCGCTGGTGCCGGCATAGCCCTCGAAGATTTGGATGCCGTGGTGGCGGTATTGCAGGGCTCCGGCGATCGAGCCGCCCGGTCGGCGAGCGATGAACCAGGCCAGATTGTGGCCGTCGTTCAGGACTGACCGTTGACCGGCGGTAGGGGGCCGGGGATGCCGGGGCTCGGACGCAGGTATCCCTCTATCCCAGCCGATGAGCGGTAGTCAACCGTGACCCCAGGGGACGAGGGCCTCCGCGTCAGCTCCCTTGATGTGCCCGGCGCCCAAACCTCCCTTGTGATCAGGAGAACCGGACAAGGCAGTCGCAGGGTTTCCAGGACTTCAAGGGTTGTGTCATCGACTTCGTCAACAACAAGCAGCCCAAGGTCTTGCGTCGCTTGGATCAGTCGGTCACGGAGCTGAGGGCTCACGTGCAGCGGGTTCATCCGATGCGCCCAGTCGGGTGCCCAGATGTAGTGGACCTTCTTCCCCTCCTGGACGAGGCGCTTGCCGAGCCAGGCCGCGGTCATGGTCTTGCCGCTTCCGGGCGGCCCCAAGAGCAGGTGCAGGCGGCTTCGGTTGCTGGCGTCGAGGATCGCCTTGAGCAACGTGGAACACGCCTCGCCCTGGTGAGCCCAGGGATACATCGCCAGCTCGAAGTTCTCGTAAATCGGGACACGCGTCGGTGCGAGCTCGCTGAGATCCTGCCCAGGCTGGCTGGTGCGGCGGGCGGTCCGCAGTGACCAGCGAAGTCGCGGAAGTGCCACGAAGTAGCCCAGCGCGACGAACATAGGAGCCAGCTTCCCAGGAAGGTGTCCCAGTTCCGCCGTCCACTCCTCGGAATACCGCTCGGTCGCCAGCGGGTCGCCCAGCCTTCGGGCAGTCCATCGAGCGAGGCGCTTGGCGAGGGTGGGACACCAGTCACCGAGTTCAGTTAGCAGCAGCGGCAGGATGACGGCGGTGACGAGGAAGATGATGGCCTCGGTGGTCATCGAGCGCCTCCAATGCCTGGGCGGAGGATGGCAGACATGACCTTGCGGGGGGCCTTCTTCCGTTCGCGCACGAGGCTCGCCGCTTCGCCAGCGTGGTCGGCGTGGAGACGGTAGAACCGGCGACGCGGTCCCCGGGCGGTGTCGTCCTGCTCCCACTCACTGAGGACCCAGCCGCAGCCTTCGAGGCGCATCAGGATGGGCACGACGCTGCCGCTCGGGCGGCCGGTCATCTTGGCGATCTTCAGGCCGTAAAGCTCCTCGTCCCCGGAGAGGAGAGCTTCGATGACGTCAACCGTCGCTTCTGTGACTCTGAACGGATAGCTCATGGTGAAACTCTAGCTAACTAGAGATAGGTCGTCCAGGATGCCGCATGATCGCCAGGTGTTTCACATCCGCGGGCGCTTCTCATTGATGTGAGTGATCTTTGCGCTCGCCTCGAGGGCCGCCTCCAGCCGGGCGGCCCGCAGGGCCAGGAACTGGATCTGGGCGGCCGTGAGCGTGAGCTGAGCGGCAAGATCGCGGTTTCGGCGGCGGAGCTTTGCGTTGCGGGCGACGAGCTTGTCATGCTCGGTCGGTCCACTGCGCAAGGTGGTGGGGGCGGCTCGGTGATCGGCGATCTCTCGGGCGATCTCGGGGTAGCGCCGACGGAAGGTGGTGTTGGTCAGGCCGAGCCGGCGGGCCAGCATGAGGACGCTGGGGGCGGTGTTGGTCTCGCGGCAGCTTTCCAGCACCTCCTGGAGGTGTTTGCGGACCAGTGCCTCGGGGAGGTCGGGGACTCGGCGGGTCATGCGGGGACGACCTCCTGTCCATTGACTGTCAGGAACTCCACGACCTCGGCCCGCCGGTGCTGGAGTCGCTGCCGGAGGCGGGGAGCCAGGGTCGGTCGGGAGGCGAGCCGTTTGTCGATGCGGACGATCTCGCGTTGCCAGGCAGCGCCGTTCTCGGCGGTCAGTGCGACGTTGCGGCAGGCCAACGGCAGGCAGCCGCCGTGAGAGGGAAGTCCTTCGCTGTTGCCGCGGCGGGCTTTCTCGCAGAGGGCCTTGGCCGGATCGTTGACGCAGGTGATGTATTCGCCGGGATAGATCGCCGGGTCGTGACGCTTCATGATCCTTCTGAGGCGGTGCCTGTCCAGCGCGACCTGGCCCTGGAACTGCGCGTGCTCGCCGAAGTCCGTGAGCCGGCGGGCAGCCTCTTCGGCGGACGGGCCGGTCAGTCCCGCGTGCTGGTGGGAGTCGATCATTTCCATGTAGACCTCGCCCCGGGCGATGGCCTGCTCGCTTTCGACCTCGGCCCGGAAACCGGAATCGCTGGTCCCCGCATATCCTTCGAACATTTGGATTGATTGATGCCGATATTGCAGGGCCCCAGCGATGACTCCGCCGGGGTGTCGCGCAATGAACCAAGCCAGAGTTCGTCTGAAGATTCTCGTCTTGAGCCGGAGTGCATAACCCTGGCCAGCTGCGATGGTGTCGGTGCGTCCCTGCTCCGCGCAGAGCTCGTTGATGAAGTCGGCGAACAGATTGAGGTTCTGGTTGGTGGCGCCGACGCCGACGGCTCGATCAACGCCGGCCCTCTTCGGCTGGCCTGATCCGTGGAGGAGAGCGCTCATGAGGTAGTTCTGGCCGACGGGCTGCAACCGTTCGAGCACCCGGACTGCACGAACGACGGGCTCGCAGACGGTCCATGTGGCCTCGACGCCTTCTGCGTCCTCTTCGCCCTTGAACGCTCGGCTGTGTACTCGCCAGCGGTAGGTGTTGCCCTCTTCGTCGCACTTGACCTCGACGCAGCCACGCTTGATGTGTTTGGCTACTGGCGGGAGGGGGTTATTCCGATCGTGCACTATTCCCCTCTGATTGGCGATCAGCCTGGCCAGTCGGTGCGGGCGGTGGTGTCGGCGCCGCTCAAGCTGGGCGCCTTTGGTGGGGAGGTGTGCCAGGCGCCGATGACGATCGCGGTCAAGAAATGGTGTGCCGCTGTCGTGCTAGACGATCTGGTGGTGTTCACCTAATCGTTCTGCGGTTGGCGCCGTGTCCAGGTATCAGTGCTGTCGTCGTAGTCCGCGTGGGAACGAAGCCACTTGAGGAGTCCCTTTGCACGGCCACTCACCTCGTTCTCAGGATCGTAGACCCTGGTCCAGATGGGGGCTCCTGGCAGTGGGGCGCCGGACCTCGCTAGCTCATGCAAAGCTCCGACGGCTGCGGCTCGCACTCGCTGATCGGTGTCAGTGCGTGCAAACGGCAGGACACTCTCGACATTCGCGGGCCTGGGGGTAAGGCCGAGCGTAGAGACGGCGCGAGCCCGCACCGCCCCGTGCTTGTCGCGAAGCGCGCAAGCCAGTAGCACAGTGGACTCTTCCGGTCCCAGACATATCCAGGTGGCTCGAACTGCGGCGTAGCGGACGCTGACATCACGGTCGGATAGTGCGGTGGATAGCAGGTCTGCAATCGGGGCGTCCGCCCGCTGTCGGTTGCCTCCGTCTGAGTGTGGCCTCCAACTGCCTCCCCCGCTCAGCGATACGTGAAGGATGGCGTCAATGTTTCCGAAGTCGTCGCTGCCAGCAAGTTTGGCCAGCACGGCGCGACGGACCACAGGATCAGGATCGTCAAACAACTCACGGAGCGTCGATAAGGCGGGCCTGTCCGCGGCAAGGGTGCCCCATCGTGTGGCGTGAGACGAAGCGCCGAGGGCCTGGAGCACGGCAGCAGCATCAAACTCCACGCCGCAGGCGATCGCAGCGACGAACACCGGTTCAACTGATGGCAGTGCGGCAAACGGCGTCAGCAGCCGCAGAGCCGATTCCCGAATCAAGGGCTCGGGATTGAGGGCCAGAGGAGTCAGTCGAGGAATATGCCTGGACGTGATCACATGCTGGGGAAGTCTTTGCAGAGTCAGCTGCGCCCGTTTCTGCAGGGTTATGTCACGGCTGACTAGGAGGTCCAGCACGACAGCGCTTGCTTCCTCATTTCCCTCAGTGGCAAGTCGGCCAATCTCCTCGAACGCGGCCATACGAACCGAGGGAATATTCTCCTGTAGCGCCGCCGACAGAGTAGTCATGGACAGTCGGGGTGCACCGGATGCCGCGGCACCGATAGGAAAGCGGAGGTGGGCGGTGGTAAGCGAGCCGTAGCCATGGCGTTCGAGTTTAAGATGGTCCGGATCAAGTCCGCTGCTTGCGATCGCCCACAGATCACGCCCCCGAGTTAGGAGCTTACCCTGTCGGTCGCGGCTCACATAGCGATTTAGCGGCTCAATCAGGGCTGCCAAGCTTTCACGCACTGCGAGCAACTCCAGGGATGCCCGTGGTAGACCTGGCCAATTTAATTGGTCCTGAGGCCATATTCCTGTCCCGTGACTCATGTGGTGGACGTAGGGCGTTTCATGTCGCCCGATATAGTTGCGGACGGTGGTGAGCATCGCATCGGTGACAGCTCGGACTGCGTCAGGTCCGGTGACCGCCAGTTCTGTAGAGGCGTCTTCGAGGGCTTTCCGTATCTCTCGCAACGATTTGAATACGGCACCCCATACCTCATCTTCGAGTGCAGCATGAAGTGCATTCTTGCTGTTCATCATTGCCAGAACTCGCCCCACGGCTCGCCGGGTGGCCTCCTGGCCACCGCGCCCCGAGCGGAGCGCACGCAGCGCTAGCGCGATCTTTTCCGTGGATTCGTCATCGAGCACAGGTAGTCGTTGGTTGGCATCGACGAGCTGGCGCAGCAACCGGTGATGCCCGGTGGGTTCGAGCGGTGACCGGGTCCAGGTCGGCGTCTTCGTACTCCACCGGACCCACTCGGTTAGCCCCGGGTCCTCGGCGAACGTACGGGCCGGCACTGCCCATAACTCCATCCGCTCCGGATGGCGGGGAGCGGCGTCGGCTGTAACGATCCCGATGAACTGGTCCTCCGCGAATAGCGCTGCCCCGGACATGCCGGCCCACGCGCTGGTGGGGTCTGGCGTATGGCCCCCGATCGTGCCGTCAACCTGGATGACCCACTGGTCCCGCTTTACACCTGACAAGGGTGTCACGAGGCCCTTGATTTGCCGGGACTCACGGACCTTGGCGTTGACGTCGGCTTCCGGAAATCCTGCGGCTGTTACCTCAACAGGGTCTGCGGACGGCAGATCCGCCCAGGTCAGAGCCCCTGATGGGTAATCAGCAGGCATCGTGTCATCGACAGCGACCAGCAACGCCACGTCGGTCTGCATCGCCCACCAGACGACCACGGCGTTGCTGAACGCAGAATGACCAGCGCGCTCGAGAGCCCTGATACGACACCGAGGGTGGTGGCGCGCGAGATTACGCAAGGCACGGCTGGTCGCCCTCCTTCCGGGTGGACTTACCGGACCGTCACCAGGCAGTGCCTCTTCGACAACGTGGCGCGCGGTCAGCACGAGACGCGGCGCGAGGAGATAGCCGGAACCGACAGCGCCCCCGTGAGGATCGTAGATTTCGATGACTCGTTGTGCCGTGAGCAAAGCTGATCCCCCTGTCAGCCGTTACCTGGGCTCGTCGTCGGCGCGGGCATTGATTCGTGCGGGTCGCGCCTCACCGTCGTGATCAACGACCACGGGCGACAGCGACAGCGACAGGTGATGTGTGACATCGTCGCCGAGCTTTCCCTTTGCCCCAAACGACACCACACCGAACCGCACCCCAGCATCACCAGAGGCCTCCTTGGTGATCGCCAGTGTCACATCGAGTGAAACTTCCCCGAGTTCAAAGCGCAGCGACTCATTGCTACCGCTCTCCATCGCGGCGGTGAGTTCTGCGCGCAGCGCGCGGATGGTCTCCGCAAGTCCGGCGGCTACTCGGTCATCCATGTGCCCTCCCGGCGTTACCCATCGGCTGCTGAGCTTCTCATTCAATACCCTGTGGGAGCGGCCTCCACCGCGCGGAGAATCTCACGACCGCCCCCTACCTCTCTCCCTATCTGGGGCACCGACGAAACTCCCGGGCGGTGTCGACGAGTTCGCCTCACGACAGCGCAGCTCGACGACGTCACTCGCCGCGTACGGCGGGAAACGATCTCCGACAGCGTGGGAAGCGATCACCGGACTGGGGCACGGCGCCCCTGGTCACGGAGTTTCGTCGCTGCCCCTATCTGCGGCCCGTGCCGCGAGGTACTCGGCCCAGTCGCGTCGGGCGTAGGCGACCCAGCGGAGCGCGGTGTGGCGGTGCATCCCGGTCACGTCGGCGAGGATCGGGCTAGGGAGATCAGCAGCAAGAGCGGCCAGCGCCGCGTTGCGGGCGGTGCGAACCGGGATGCCGTACCGGCTGAGCTTCTGGGTCATGCCGTGCGTCGAGATCGGCTTGCCCGGGACCATGCCAGGGAAGAGCCACCGAGGCCCTGGGTGGACTCGTGAGAGCTGCGGCCGCAGTTGGGGCTGTTCGGCAAGTTGCCGTAGGAGTTCGGCGAGCCTTGGCGGCAGCAGGACTGGGTGGCGCCCCAGGACCAGGTGAGCGTGCTTGTCGTCGAACTTGAGGTGCTCGGGCGTCAGATGGCAGAGACGTTCGGTGGACGGACCGAACAATAGGGTGATCGCGCCGCCGGCGCGGACGTCCATGGGCAGGGCATCGTCGGTCAGGCAACGTTGGAGGAGTGGCCACCGGTCGTCCTCGTCGAGCAGGTTCTGGGGTTCCTGCCTCGGGAGGGAGGGGACGGTCAGTTCGCGGGTCAGCTGCCGGCTCGTGGTCCATTTCAGGAAGTAACGAATCAGGTAGCGGCGTTGGCTGGTGGCTCCGGTAATCCAGTCGTCGATGTGCTCCTGGGCGAGGTCGGCGACGGCCAGGTCGCGTTGGTCGATCCAGGCCAGGAAGTCCAGGGCGACGCTGACGCGGCGCCGCAGTTCGCGGTCGGCGGAGGCGGGATGGTGGCGGTGGGCGGCCCGTTGGCGTGCTCGTCGAAGCAGGAACCAGTGCAGGAACGGGCGGGCGAGATTGGCATGCGCCGCTGGCTTGTCCGCGAGCTCGTGCTCCAGCCAGCTCGGGATGCGTTCGAGGTCCTCGTGGCGTTCCTCCAAGATGCCTGTGTGAACGAGGAGTTGGCGAATGTAGCGCTGGTTCCGACTGGGCGGGAGCTCGTCCAGCAGTTCGTGACTGAGTACGTGGCCGTCGGCCGAGAGCCGGGCGAGGAGCTTGATGTTCGGGCTCTCCTTGAGCCACTGGATCGCGGGGAACGGTGAGGGAGCATCCGTCAGCGCGGCCGCGAGCGGTTCCATCTGTGGGGTGACCGTGCCGTCGGGCCCGGCCAGCAGGGCGTTGACCCGTTCAGCGAGGACGCAGTGAGCACATCGGCCGCGGCTGTGGGGGTTGCCGGCCCGGCCACACTGCTTGCAGGTGTAGTCGGCGGCGAAGCCGACGCAGGGTCCGCAAACCTCAGTGCCGTCGTCAGCGCGCGCGATCAGCGGCTGGACCATGCGGCAGCGAGGGCACTCGGCCGGTGACCGGAGCACGGCTGTGTAGCAGGTCATGCAGACCGGCCCGATCGGCCATCGGGCGTTGACGGGCTTGGTTCGGCCGCAGAGGGCGCACGGCTCGCCGGTGCGGTGTCGCTGGTAGCAGGTGGCGCAGATCGGCTGGCCCTGTGGATCGCGGCTGGTGCAGGGGCGGGCCCGGCTGCAGATTGAGCAGGTCGCCTCGGGGCTCTGGTAGCAGCCATCGCAGAGGTCCGGCTGCCCGTCGCGTGCGTTGCGGGCGATGCGCCTGAGCTGTCCGCATCGACCGCAGAGCCGTCGTGGC
The DNA here is from genome assembly GCF_031845825.1 of Streptomyces lancefieldiae. Taxonomy (NCBI): domain Bacteria; kingdom Bacillati; phylum Actinomycetota; class Actinomycetes; order Kitasatosporales; family Streptomycetaceae; genus Streptomyces; species Streptomyces lancefieldiae. The sequence goes on from NZ_JAVRFH010000101.1 coordinate 7,938, forward strand.
CGGCGGTGGCGGTTGTAGCAGAGGTGGCAGAGTGCGCCGTCGTCGTCAACAAGGGCAGCGGCTGCGGACTTTCCACAGCTCACGCAAGTGTGCATCGGGCGTTTCCATCACTTCATGCACAGCCCTCGGCCGTCGTCCCGCCGCACCACCGGGTGTCGGAGCTGACCGCAGTCGGCGCACTCCTCGAACGTGGCGGGGTCCGCGCGGTAGCAGCGGTGGCAGATCGGGCCCTCCGGGCGCCGGGCAGTGACGCGCTGGCCGTCACGGTGGCAGCGTGCGCAGGTTTCGCGTTGACGGCTCCGGGCGTCGCACGAACCACAGACCCGTCCTTCAGGACGGAGTTGCCGCAGGTCAGACCTGATCTTTCCGCAGTGTGCGCATCCGGGGCGAACGACCGGATGTCCGGCTTCGTGCAGCACCTCGGCCAGCCGCAGCAGAACCGGTGGGCAGAGAGAGCTGCCCGAGGTCAGAGCGTCGGGGTGAGTGGCCATGTGTTCGGCCAGCTCCTCCAGGAACCGAGCGGCCCCGCGGACAGGGATCGGCACCGCCGTCTCCAACGCCGCATTCGCGCCACCGGTGTTGAGGGTCGGCAGGGCCTTGGTGACCTGGTCGACGGCGGCGTTCGTGGCGGCTTCCATCCGCGCTGCCTGCGCGGCGAGGCGGGCGACGACCGACGGGGCGGTCGGTGAGGGCGCGGTCACAGGCCCTCCGGCCGCCGGATCGAGGTCCGGCGCACGGCCGGAAGCGGGCCGGGTGTCTCGCCGCCGGCGGTCTTGCGTACCTCTTCGTTGACGACCTGGACCTCGATGAGGTCGTTGGGCTGGCAGTCGAGGATGTCGCACAGAGCCGCGAGGGTGTCCATCGACATCCGCTGCGGCGGCTGCGTGACCAGGCGGAAGACCTGTTCGCGCGAGAGGGTGACGCCGCGTTCGGCCAGCAGTGGCACCAGGTCGGTGGTCTGGAACATCTCCCGGTCGGCCATCAGCTTGCGCAGATTCCAGCGGTAGCCCATCTTCTTGATCACTTCGGGTCCTCCCAGATGCCCGGGTAACGCTGGCCCAACTTCTTGTGCACCAGCCGGTTGCGGTACTCGTCCGAGACGCCGGTATAGAGGGCCGTCGTACTGGCATAGCCGTGACCGGCCTGGTCTTGGATGAACCGTTCCGGGTAATCAAATTCGGTCAAATGTGTGATATAGGAATGTCTCAGGCAGTGCAATTCGAGTTCTTCGGGCAGGTCGGCGGCCTGCTTGGCAGCCTCGAACGCTTCGTTCGCCGACCGGCGCGACAGGCGCCCGGAGCGTTCGGTGACCCAGATCGCGGGGTGCTTGCCCACATTGAAGCGGGGCCGGACCTCGGTCAGGTAGTGGTCGAGGTCGTCGACGATCCAGTCCATCTCCGGGACGGTGAAGATGGTGCGGCGCTTGGGCGGACTGCCCTTGGAGGACTTGCCCCAGCGTACGAACACCGCCCCGTGGCGCTTGTACTGCGGGGCCTTCGGATTGCGCCGCAGATCGGCGAGGTCGAGGCCGACGTTCTCCCGGCGCCGCATGCCGTAGGCGTAGTACGTCTTGAGCAGGGCGGAGTCACGCATCGCGGTCAACGCACCCTTGCGGCCACGCTTCCGGATCTCCTCGACCCGCCCGTCGGCGGCGTCGAACAGGTCCTGGATCTCGTCATAAGTCAGCGGCCGACGACTCGGGTCGCCCTCATATTCGCTGACATGGGTGACGGTGTTCCACTCGTGCAGGATCTGTACCGGCACCTCGCCGAAGCGTTCCTGACAGACGGACATCCAGCCGTAGCGCGGGTCAGTGATGAACTCGCAGAACAGCCGCAGGTGGTTCTGGTAGTTCCGACCGCTCGACACCGTGAACGTCGGCGTCTTCGTGCGCAGATGATCGATGAATGCCTCGAACTCCGCCGGCTGCCACTGCCACGGGTACTGGTTGGAGAACTCGGCGAACCGACGGACCAGCGACAGCCGCGGCTTGATGGTCCCCTCCCAGTTCAGAAAGCGGGCCCGCTGCTGCTTGGTCCACCCCTCCAGCATGGCCTCGAACACGGCAGGCGCAGGATCCATGTAGGAGATCCCGTCCACGAGCATCAGGTGTGCCGCACCCGCCAAATCGGCCGCTTTCGCCACTCCAACCTCCGTTGCGTTAGACGCATCATTGTTGGGATGGCATCACTGGAGCGCAAGAGTCGCTGGTAGATCGTCTGCGCAGTGCGAGAGGATGGCGAGGCAGAGGCCCATCACCTGCTGATTCGCGCTTACTTGAACCCTGCGGAGTGCTGCATCAGATGCAACTCCGCCCCGTTCTCTGAATCTCGCATCCCGCTCAAGTACGCGATCACGGCATAGGCGGCGGCCTGGAGGTGCCGGGCGATCACGGCCAGGCTGTTGGGCTGCTCTGGGTGCGTGACGATGTCGTCGATCCAGGGCCGGCCGTCGAGCGAGCTGAGGATCGGAATGTCGAAGGCGGCGCTCTCGCTGACCCCGACCTTGGCCTCTGCCTGGTCGATGAGCACCTGGTAGGCGGGGTCGTCCAGGGATCTTCGGCTGCATCCGATCTGCTGGGCGAGGACCTTGCGGTTGGGGGCTCCCCGCCAGCCCGGCAGCGGCCGGCCGCTGCTGACGTACTCCTCCAGATGATCGGAGATCGCCTGGGGCAGGTTGCCGGTGGAACTGTGGAACTTCCGTTCCGGAAGCCGCTGGTAGGCTCCGGCGAACCGGGTCTTCCTCCACTGCTGGTCGGCGGCGATGATGTCGGGGCCGAAGATGTCGATGAACCGCAGGGCCCCGACGAACAGCGGGCCGAGAAACTCTTCTGGGATCCGGCTGGTGCGGTTCTCGCCTCGCCTTTGTCCGCGGGCATCGGGTTCGCCCCACCCGTCGATGTGAACCGGGTCGAAGGACAGCCAGTCGCTGAGGTTGTGCCGCCAGCGCCAGAACAGCCGGACCTTCGCCCGGCAGGTTTCGCGCTGTGTCGCCGAACTGGGGAACAGCCCGACAAGGTGCCGCTGGTAGGCGAGAAGGTCGGCCCCGGTCAGCGTGGCCAGCTGCTGACACCGGGGTTCGCTCTGGCTGTCC
>NZ_JAVRFH010000102.1:0-10899 GCF_031845825.1 Streptomyces lancefieldiae
CGTCGAGCCCGACCTCCTCCGCCTTCAGCGCGATGGCGACCATGGCCTTGATGCGCTCACGCTCGGTCGGCGTACGCCCCGTGGTCGGGTCCGGCGTGACGTCGCCGACGGTGAAGATGCCGAACTGGGTACTCGGTGCTGTGTATTCCTGAGGCACTGGAATTCTCCAATAAACGGTTACGCGGGGTGTGATATTCATGGCCGTTCAGGTCGGTGCGGGAGAGCTGCCGGACGGCTCAGAGGTGATGACTACGTCCCATAAGTGCGGTGATGGCGCCGTCGATGTCCAGGTAATCTGCCTCAGTTCCGGCAGGCACCAGACTGAGCGTTTTTCGAAGGAACGCAGCCACTTCCGCAGCGACCAGCTTAACCAGAGCCGTACCGTGTCTGTTGTTCAGAACGATGCGCATGGAGTGCGGGTGGTGGCTGCACCTGGGAAGGACCAGCACATCACCGGGGCCGGTAGGGCGCCTTAGTCCCTCGGTGAGCAGCTCGCGGGCGAAGGACCAGGTAACGGGGGGTCCTGCCGATGGGCCTATGGACAACGTAACGGCATAAGGGTTATCGACTCCGTAGTGCAGCTTCGTCGCCAAGGGCAAAGGCATGCTATTCAAGGCGCTTACGTGTGCCGTCATTGTGTACGCGATGGCACCGAAACGCTTTTCCATGGAGCCCCCAAATGGCTGTAGCTGCATAATGCTCGCCCCTGACTCTAAGGTCAGCCGTCGAGGGAAACTTGTCGTGGAACGCACGGGGCTTGGCCCAGGGAGGTACTCCTGCCTGGTTGAGGCCCATGAGTCGCGAGCGCCGAGACCACGAGGCCGCCCGGACCCGTCAGACTGGAGAGGATGACGGATTGCCACCGCGCGGCCCCAGGACGTCGCCCAGGAGCAGGAAGACGCCGACAAGCTCATCGACTGCCCCGTACTGGCCATATGGGGGAGAGGACTTCAGCGCCGCCGGAGGGGCCTACGACGTCCTCCACGTGTGGAAAGGCATGGCCCGCGATGTCCGCGGGGTGCCGATCACTCAGTGCGGACACCTGTGCCAGGAAGAGCGACCGGACGTCGTCAACCGAGAGCTGCTGGACTTCCTCGCTGACTGGAACTGACCCCACAGCCGAACGTACAGCAGGTCAGGTGCCGCCGGGACCCACCGCACAGCCCAATGCATGGGCGCGCTCAGGCTATGACCAGGGCATCGACGGACCAGCAACACCCGCCCGCCGGCCATAGAGTTTCATACACACCGCCGGTACCCAGCTCGAAACGCGTCCGGCCGCCGCCGGCGCGAACCGCGAACAAGGCACTCATGGCCCGGCCATGCCGCCCAGGCGGGCCAACCAGCGCCCGGGCCCAGGAAGCGGATGACTCATCACCGCTCCTCATCAAGTGCCGTACCGCATGCAAGGCATCCCACCCACTCAGGAGATTTCCCGTGCCTCGTTCCGCCAAGCCCACAGTCGTCCTTGTCCACGGAGCATTCGCCGACGCCGCCAGCTACGCGCAGGTGATCCCCCGGCTCATCGCCCGCGGCTTCGACGTGGTCGCGCCGGCCGTCCCGAACCGCAGCCTCGTCGGGGACGCCGCCTACGTCGCCTCTGTCATCCGGCAGACACCCGGCCCCGTCGTCCTGGTGGGCCACTCCTACGGCGGCGCCGTCATCGTTCCGCGCGCTCCGGACACTGACAGCCCCAGCCCGACGGCGGACGGCCACGCGGCCCGGTCTTTCGGCCGCGCGGCGGCCCTCGTTTTTCCGGCTCGCCTCGCCATGGGCACCGTCGGCCGACTACCTGCAACGGATTGGAGAGCGACATGGCATTCAAGACCGTGGCCCTGGAACGGCTCACCCACACGGCGCTTCTGTTCTTCCCCGACCTGGCTGCTGCCGCCGCGGCAGTCCCGCTGGACCAACCCTGCCCGAAGCAGTCGTCGAGGTCTCCCAACGCGCCGGACGGCCGGTGTGGATACCACCGGACCTGGGAGGATCGTGCTGCGCGACGATCTGGCACTCCAAGGGGTACGACACCGGCAACACCGTCATGGCGAACCGCACCGTCGAACGAGCCTGGGTGTGGAGTGACAACGGGTGCCTGCCTCATCGTCGACGCGAAGCTCACCATGGTCGACTCCGTCGTTTGGGCCGCCACCGAACTCCTGCCGCAGCTCGGGGTAACCGAACCGGTGGACAGCGCAATCCTCCACCCCACCTGCTCCATGAGGCACCTGAAGGACGTCGAACAGCTACAGGCCGTCGCCGCCTTCATCGCGCGAGACGTCACCGTGCCCCTCTACGCCGAGTGCTGCGGCTTCGCCGGCGACCGGGGACTGCTCCACAAGGAACTGACCGAGGCGGCGACCGCACACGATCGGAGTTCCGTGCCCGGGCCGCCCAGGCTGACCTTTCCGGGGGAGTACCCATCGACGCAGCAGCACTGGGCGCGCCCGCGCCGGCCCCTCGTCAGTTGCTGGCTGTAGGTCTCAACTACCGGGACCACGTCACCGAGGCAGGCTTCACCACACCTGAAGGCATACCTCCGGTGTTCACCAAGTTCGCGACCGCCCTTACGGGCCCAGTGACCGAGGTGACGCTGCCGCGAGGTGGCCGCACCGACTGGGAGGTGGAACTGGTCGTGGTCACCGGTCAGGAGGCTCGGCACGTGGTCGAAACCGAGGCCTGAAGCCATGTCGCAGGGCTGACGGCCGGACAGGACATCTCCGAGCGTGTCTTGCAAATAGCGGGCCCAGCCCCCCAGTTCAGCCTCGGCAAGTCCTGCCCGGGCTTCGCGCCGACGGGCACCGTGCTCGTTACTCCGGACGAGTTCGACAACCCCGACGACCTCGAGCTGACCTCTCCGTCAACGGCGAACAGCTGCAGCGCGGGCGCACCCGTCAACTGATCTCCTCTGCGCCGGCCCTCATCGCCAAGCTGTCCGCCGTCCTGCCACTGCTGCCAGGCGACGTCATCTTCACCGGCACACCGGCCGGCGTCGGCCTCGGCCGGGTACCACAACGCTGGCTCGCCTCCGGCGACGAGCTCAGCAGCTCCACAAGCGGGATCGGTGAACTGCGCCAGCGGTTCGTCGCCTGATCCCTGCTCACGCCCTCTGAACCGTGCAACCGAAGAAGAGAAAGCAGGAAGAAAACGCATGCCGAAGCTCCTGTCGAAGACGCACACCGGCCTCCTTGCCTCCGCCCTGGCGGCCGCCCTTGCCATGACTGCGACCACAGCGAACGCCGCCCCCAGAGCAGACGTGCGCTTCGTGGCACACCTGGACATCACAGGCGGACAGAGGCCCGAGAACATCACCCTGGAACCCGGCGACAGCGCCGTCGTCACCTTCGCGTACAGCCGCCAGATCGCGCGCATCAGCCCCACCGGCAAGGTGCGCATCCTTGCCACCCTGCCCGAGCCCCCGGCTGGCTCCATGACCCCCGCCCTCTCCTCCCCGTTCCTCGGCGGGATCGTCCGCACCCACGACGGAACCCTGTACTTCCTCTACGCCACGGGAAGCAGCGATCTGACCGGCCTGTGGCGCCTGCGCCCGGGCGGCGCCCCGCAGCGCATCGCCGCACTCCCCGCCGACGGCCTGCCCAACGGCCTGGCCATCGACCAGCACGAACACCAGCTGTACATCGCCGACTCAGTCCTCGGTGCCGTCTGGCGCGTGCCGGTCAGCGGGGGCGCCCCCACCCGGTGGGCCACTACGCCCGAACTGGCCGCCGACGGATTCCTCGGCGCCAATGGCATCAAGATCCACCGTGGCGCGGTCTGGGTGTCCAACCTCGACAAGGGAACCGTGCTCCGGATCCCGGTCTCCCGACACGGTAAGGCCGGGCCAGTCCAGACCCGCGCCTCCGGCTTGGTCAACATCGACGACTTCGCCTTCATCGGCCACGGCGACGCGCTCCTGGCAGCAATCAACGCGGACAACGAGATCGCCCTGGTCAAGGCCGGCGGTCAGCACAAGGTGGTGCTCGCAGGCGTTGACGGCCTGGAGAACCCGACCTCGCTCGCCGTACGGGGCACCACCGCCTACATCGCAAGCGGCGCCTACTTCACCAACAACGACCCCAACCTTCTCGCTGCTCGCATTACCCCAGGCAAGTGAGCCGGCCCGAGTCGCCCACCCGAGACCGCCACCCTCACGCAAGGACACCTCTATGACACAGCCCTCCACGGACCCGCCGATCCTCGTACCAGCCGGGTTCACACCCGAGAACTTCGAGGTCGTTCCTGCCCGCACCTTCGAGGATCTGCGCATTGGCGAAATCTTCCGTGCGCCCAGCCGCACCCTGACCGACGCACACGCTGCAGCCTTCCAGACGGTCTCCGCGGACAACCACCCGGTGCACTACGACGCCGAGTGGGCGCGCAGGCACGGCCACTCCGCACCAGTCGTCCACGGCCTGCAGGTCCTGGCCTTCACCGCCCCCGGAGCCACCCTGTTTCCGCACTTCATCGGCGAGGTGTTCATCAGGTTTCTCGAGCTCTCCTGCACCTTCCTCGACGAAGTGCACTCCGGCGACACCCTGTATCCGGAACTCACCATCACCGAACTGGAACGACGAGGCGACGACGGTGTCGTGGTGACGGCCGCGACCATCCACAACCAGCGCGGCGAGCTCGTGCTGTCCGGGCAGCACAAGTATCTGCTGCGGCGCCAGCAAGCAAGGACAGCAACATGAAACACCACAAGCTCCTGCCCGGTGCTGTCCTTTGTTGCGCCGTACTGGGCGGATGCACGGGGCCGAGTACGGACAGCACTGCGGGACACCCTCCGACGGCGTCCAGCTCACCGGCGCCGGCCGCGACCGTCACTGTCACGAGACCGGCCGAAGCGGGTACCCCCAGCGCATCCGGCGACCCTGCCCCACACACGTCCCTGATCACCAAGGACACGCCATCGGTCCCTGCTCAGCCGGACATAGGACATCCCTGCCACACATCCGCACTGAGGGCGTCCGTCGGAGCGAACCGCCCCGGCGCAGGCCGGTCGAACTTCGCAGTCGTCCTCACCAACCACTCGGTCCACACCTGTACGCTGCGCGGCTTTCCTGGACTGGCGTTCGTCAACGGCAAAGGCGAAGCCGTCACCCCCGACCCCGAACGAGCCATGGGCCAGGAGCAGCCATCCGTGACGCTCCCACCCGGCGCCAGCGCCTGGTCGGCGATGACATACACCAATCCAGCTGTCACCGGTGTCACCACCGTGACACCCACAGATCTGCTCATCACGCCACCCGGCGAGGCGGCTTGGCTCTCGGTGCGCTGGGCCGGAGGCGGAGTATCCAACACAGGCAAAGCGTCAGTGCCCCAGGTGAGCCCATTGCGAGCGGGTGACGGTACCTGAACCAGCGCTCCCACACGTCGCCAAGGTGAAGCGGCACCCGCACCGCGGCGGCCAGGCGCGTCCCCCTCTGCCTGCCCTGCCACTTGGTGCACGGCAGGCAGAGCCACACCCACAGACACTGCACCAACTTGCTGTCACAGCCCGAGAGCGGCGCACGACGTCGGGCCGTTGACAGTTGCCACGGACACGTCGCGAGTCTGCGGTCCGTCATAGCGTTCGGCAAGAAGCCGCGAAGGCAAGGACTCACTGATTGCCCATCAGGTGTGTCAAGGGCCTGCGGTAGCGGACGGTGACCGTGTTATGCCGCTGCGAGACCGCGTTGAGGTGGCGCGACGGTGAAGGTCCGCTGGTCGCGTATGAGGGCCCACAACACGTCGGGGCGGCACCGGGCGAGGGCGAGGGCGAGGAGGGCCTGCGGAGTTCCTGGGCGCCTCGGAGGTGCTGCCGCAGCCGTTCCGGCTGGACTTCGAGCACATGGGCGGGCAGTCCTGGCACGTCCCGGACTACCTGGCAGTGTTCGGCGGCGGCATGTGGCTGCTGGACGTACGCCCGATGGAACTGATCAAAGACGACGACGCGGTCAACTTGACCCGGCCCTTTAGGGCCGGGTCAAGTTGACGAGGGCCAGCACATCGTCGGCGTCGCTGTGAGGCCGGTCCGGCGTCGGCGTCTCACCGAAGCCCCGAAGACCACAGCGCACCAGCCGGTAACCGGCGTCCAACAAGGCCGGCCACTGGGCATCCCACATCCGCCGGTCACGCACCCCGGAATGCACCAGCACCAGCACAGGACCGTCTCCGGCCGCCATGCCGGTCACAGCACTGGCTGTAGCGGGTTGCCAATGCCATCCGAGCAGCTCGGGTCGAGGGCTGGACACCCCAGAAACCCGGATACCCCTTCGTGCTCGACCAGCCGCCGGGGTTAACCCCTGCCGGCAGACCGGCGAGTCCATGTGCTGCGTCTTGAAGTCTGCCGAATCTCACGCCGGACCTGCCGTCGGTTCGAGCACCTTCCCCAGGAGACTGACCAGCTTGAGCAGGTCGTCGGCGTCCAGTCGGGCAAACGGGCTCAGGGCCAGTGTTGCCTCGATCAGCGCAGAACGTACCCGTCGGCCCTCCTCCGTCAGAGCTGCGACGCGTGAACGGCGGTCGGCGGGGTCGGCGGAACGTTCGACGAGTCCCCGGCCGGTGAGCTGATTCATGACGAAGCTGAGGTTGGGCGCGTTGCAGTACAGCCGGCCGGCCAGTTCCTTCATCGAGGGCGGCGCCTCGGCCGGGTCGATCGCCCAGAGTGCCTGAGCGGTTGCCTGCGTCAGACCGTGTTCGGCCAGGACGGTCTCGATCCGGTCGCTGGTCTGCATGAAGATCTCATGGTTTGCCACCACCGCTGCCTCAAGGGTGCTTCGCGTCATGGCCTCATCCTAGCCTTTTACTTCGAGTCTCGAAGTGTTATGTTTCTTCGAGACTCGAAGTAATTGGTCCTCGTCCCCGCTGTGGACACGAGGCCGTCCCCAGAGCGGGACGCTCCCCGCGTCCCGTCCTTCCCGAGGCCCGTCCACTCTGACGCGGCCCGGCGCCCAGCCGAACAGGAAGCACGCACTCATGCACGACTACACGAACACCACCGCCGTGGTCACCGGCGCTTCGAAGGGACTGGGCGAGGCTTACGCACGGGAACTCGCCTCCCGAGGCGCACACCTCATCCTTGTCGCCCGCTCGGCCGACGCGCTCAACACCCTTGCCGGGCAGATCCGGAAGGCCCATTCCGTCCGAGTCGACGTGATCGCCGCAGACCTCTCGGACCGGCGGTCCCCGCAGACGGTGGTCAACGCCATCGAGAAACTCGGCCTGGACGTGGACCTCCTGGTCAACAACGCCGGGACGGGGTCGGTGGGGCCCTTCCTCGGCCGTCCCCTCGAACCCAACTACCAGTCCGTCGACGTGAACGTCACCGCGCTGATCGGCCTGGTCCACCTCCTGGGCGCCGACATGGTCGAACGCGGCCGCGGCGGCATCATCAACGTCGCCTCCACCGCCGCCTTCCAGCCCATGCCGTACCAGGCCAGTTACGCCGCCACCAAAGCATTCGTGCTCTCGTTCACCGAGGCGCTCGCCGAGGAGGTCCGAGGTACCGGCGTGCGCGTGATGGCGGCCCACCCGGGAGCCACCGACACCGGATTCTTCGACCGTACGACCGCGTCCATGGACCCGAAGACCACGGACACCCCCGCCGGCGTCGCTGCCGGAACACTCGACGACTTCGCACGCGGCCGGTCCGTCTCCTTCCCCGGACGCGCCTCCAACCGCGCTGGAACCTGGGCATCGCGCCTGCTTCCCCGAACCACGGTCGCCCGCATCACCGGCAACCTCAACCGCAAGGCCGGATTCGACGACGTGAGCGACCTCGACCCCGCCACCTCGTGATGCCACAACCTGCGGCGCGAAGACGAACAACGGCGCCGACAGCCCACCGAGGCCGCCCCCCCCAGAGCCGACGTCACGGGAGAAGAGATGACCACGCTGAATGAGCCGCTGCACCTGAGCAACGGCGCTCCGCTGCCCAACAGGATCGCGAAGGCCGCGATGGAAGAGTTGCTCGCCGCGCCAGGCCAGCTGCCCGGTGACGAACTCCTCACGCTCTACCGCCGTTGGGCCGCGGGAGGCGCCGGGCTCCTGATCACCGGACACGTCATGATCGACGGCAGAGCAGTTGCCCAGCCTGGCGACGTCGTCCTGGAACAAGACACGCCGCTGGAGCCGTTCCAGCGCTGGGCGGCGGCCGGTAAATCGGCAGGCGGACAGATGTGGATGCAGATCAACCACCCTGGGCGCGTCATCCCCAAAGACCTCGCCGGCACCACCTGGGCCCCCTCCGCAGTGCCGATCGATGCCGGCGGCTTCTCCAGCATGTACCCGACACCCCAGCCGATGACCGCCCAGGAGATCGACGAGACGGTGGAACGCTTCGCCGTGACCGCGCAGCGGGCCCAGCAGGCCGGCTTCGACGGAGTCGAGATCCACGCCGCCCACGGCTACCTCCTCTCCCAGTTCCTCTCTCCCCTCGCGAACCGGCGCGACGACCGCTGGGGCGGTAGCCTGCACAACCGCGCCCGCCTGCTGCTCGATGTCATGGGCGCGGTCCGCGAGCGCGTCGGCACGGGCTTCTCCGTGGGAGTGAAACTGAACTCGGCGGACTTCCAGCGCGGCGGATTCGACACCGACGACGCACGTGACGTGATCAAGATGCTCGCCGATGTGGGGGCTGACCTGGTCGAGCTGTCCGGCGGCAGCATCGAGAGCCTGGCCACGGCGGGCTTCCCCGCGGACGGCCGCACCCTTGCCCGCGAGGCGTACTTCCTTGAACTAGCCGAGCGGCTCGTCGCCACCTCGCCGCTACCACTGCTGCTGACCGGAGGGATCCGGCGACGCGCAGTCGCCCAACAGGTGATCGACTCCGGAGTCGCCATGGTCGGCCTGGCCACGGCGCTGGCGATCGACCCCACTCTGCCGGGACAGTGGCTTGCCGGCGGTGATGCGCAGGCCCGCCCGCCCCGCACCCGCTTTCGGAACAAAACGCTGGCAGCCGCGGCCGTCCAGGCCGTCACGTCGCGGCAGCTCGCCCGCCTGGGTGCAGGCAAGCCGTCGAAGACGCCCTACTCTCCGGCCGTCGCCCTCCTCCTCGAACGGCTCGTCCGCGCCCGGTGCCGGCGCACCTATCTGAAATGGCATACGGCCGCCTGAGGCCGGACAGGATCGGGTCGGCCCAGCGTACGAAAATCCAATCAGCAAGGGGGCGCTGACACGCTGGCTGTTGGCGTGGGGTGATCTCCGGGCTCCTCATGCTGGATGAACCGTACGTGGAGAACACGCCGCCGTCGTGCAAAGGGCACCGGTACCCGGTCGAGGTCATCTCCCACTGACTGTGGCTGTATCGCAGCTTCCCGCTCAGCTTCCGCGAGGTCGAGGAGCTGATGCTTGAGCGTGGGATCGTCGTCTCCTATGAGACGATCCGCCGCTGGTGCGCCAAGTTTGGGCAGGCTTACGCAAACGCGCTGCGCCGCCGGCAGCCTCAGTCCGGGGACAAGTGGCACTTGGACGAGGTCTTCATCAAGATCAACGGGCGGTTGCAGTACCGGTGGCGGGCCGTCGACCAAGACGGGAGCGTCCTCGGTATCCTCGTGCAGAACCGGCGGGACAAGGCTGCGGCCGAGCGCTTCTTCCGCCGTCTTCTCGCCAAGTCCCGCATGGTGCCCAGGGTGATCGTCACCGACAAGCTCCGCTCCTACGGCGCGGCACCGCGAGGTCATGCCCTCCGTCGAGCACTGGCAGTCGAAGTATCTGAGCAACCGGGCCGAGAACAGCCACCAGCCCACCAGGCAACGCGACGCGATGAAGGGCTTCCCGCAGCGTCGGCGCAGCCCAGCGGTTCCTGTCTGCCTTCAGCGGCATCTCGCCCCCCTTCCGCCCCCGACGGCACCTGACGAACGCCCCCGACCACCGCACCGAGATGACTCTCCGCTTCGCGACCTGGGACCAGATCACCGGCACCGTCGGACAGCCCACCGCAGCTTGAACCAGGACTGAAGGCTTGGGCCAGCCACACCCTGGCCCCACGTCAGATACCACGCGCCCAACAACGTGACAGCGCCGCGCGACGCCCTCAAGAGCGTCGGTCTCGCGGTCGCCATGACAGCCGCGCTCATCGCCCGCGGCATCCCCGAGCCGACCGCGCACCTCGCGGGCGAGCTGGGAGTCCTCGCGTTCAAGCGGGGATACGCCCAGTGGTCTGAAGGCGATCGTGATGACACGGAAGGGCACGCGTCACACGCACTGGCAGCTCTGGAAGACCTGCGTGCGGCAACCGCATCGCTGAGTTGATCCATGCCGCTCGGCTGTCGGCGCCATGGGCACTGCGGCGCCCGTCGACTGCCTCCGAGACGCCCTGCTCTTCCTGACAGACCTCCAAGCCAATCGCTGACAGAGGACCTACTGCGCAGACAGTCACCCAGGACCAGCGTGAGCACCCCGAGAACCGGTCACGCCAGCCCTTTGACCTGTGATTTCAAGTTGGCGGAGGCCCAGTGGCGCGCGCCGGGTGGACGCGGTGCGGTGGAGTGGGCACGGGTGGATGCGCGGACCCAGGCCCGTCGATGGATACTCGTGCCGGCCGGCGGCCAAGGACCATGGCGTAGCTCACCGGGCAGGTCCGGCTCCGGCGGGATACCGGGTTCGGCTGCGCCCACGACCGGCCCCCGCCTACGACCCGTCAGCAGGTTGCTGCTCTAGCTGTACTGCCCAGCCAGGTTGGTCGAGTTTGTGTGACGACACGCTCTGAATCTGTAGGACGGCGAAGGCCTCCGGTTGTGGAGTGGAGCTGTCGAGGAACCGCTCCGCCAACCAGGAGGCCTTCGTGTCTCACGCTAACCTCGCCGTTTCACTTGGGTACGCCTGACTTTGGGGCGGAAACGCGAAAGTGCCTTCCTGACCTGGGACGATGAACCTTGCTGAGGGGTTCTGTCGGTCCAGGCGGAGGGCACTTTCTACGTG
>NZ_JAVRFH010000103.1:0-10741 GCF_031845825.1 Streptomyces lancefieldiae
AGGGCGGCCTCGCGGCGTCAGGTGCGTGCTCTCGGCGTGCCGGGCGTAGAGCCTCGTACTGGATGTACTCGGCTCTGCGCCCGGTGCGGCGAGAGTGCGTGCATGGCGTCGCGAGGCAGGCGGGAATGGTCAGACAGGCCCTAGCCGCCGGACCCCGGCAGTCCATGGTCTTCCCGTCCGCAGTCCGGCAAACCTAGAATAGGAAGCGCTTTCTATCCCCGGGCCCCCGGGCGGGCCGGAGAGGTGGTTGACGCATGGCCCGTACGGCGAGTGCGAGCACGTCGGCCGGGCCGACGCTGGCGGTGGTGGCCCGCGAGGCGGGGGTCTCGGTGCCGACCGCGTCCAAGGTGGTCAACGGCCGCGAGGACGTCGCACCCGAGACCCGCCGCCGCGTCACGGAGGCGCTGGACCGGCTCGGCTACGTGCGCAGACCCCGGTTCGACGCCGCGAAGGCGCCCCGGATGGTCGACCTCGTCGTGCACTCCCTGGACAGCTCCTGGTCGGGCGCGGTGCTGCACGGGGTGGAGGAGGCGGCGTACGACGCGGGGCTGGAGGTCGTCGTCACGGCGGGCCTGAACCGCGCCCGGTCGGGGCCCCGGGAAGACCTGCGGCCGGAGCGCGGCTGGCTGGACAGGCTCGTCGTGCGCGGTTCGTCCGGGGTGCTGTTCAACCTGGCCGAGCTGACCCCCACCCAGTACGCCTGGCTGGAGCAGCACCGCATCCCGTTCGTGATGATCGACCCGGCGGTGGAACCGCCGCCGGGCGTGGTGTCCGTGGGTGCGGCGAACTGGCAGGGCGGGGTGACGGCGACCGAGCACCTGCTGCGCCTCGGGCACGAGCGGATCGCCGTCGTCGCCGGTCAGCGGCGCAAGCTGTGCAGCAGCGCGCGGGTCGCCGGCTACCGCTCGGCCCTCACCTCGGCGGGTGTGCGCCATCGTCCCGAGTACGTCCGCCACGCCGGCTTCGACCGGGCCGTGGCCCGCCGCCGCATGCGGGAACTGCTGGAGCTGCCCGTCCCGCCGACGGCCGTGTTCGTCTGCTCGGACGCGATGTCCCTCGGCGTCTACGAGGCGCTGGCCGAGCGGGGGTTGACGGTGCCGGACGACATGAGCGTGGTCGGCTTCGACGACCTGCCCGAGGCCCGCTGGGTCACCCCCGCCCTGACCACGGTCCGCCAGCCCCTGTCGGAGATGTCGGCCACGGCCCTGCGCCTGCTGCTGCGCATGATGGACGGCCACCACCCCGAAAGCACCCGCACGGAGCTCTCGACCCGCCTCGTGGAACGCGCGAGCACGGCACCACCGCGCGGCACCTGAGGAAATCCCGATCGCATCGACCACCCGGCCGTCGCCCCCCTCACAGCCGACTTGCCTACGAGGAAAGCCAGAGATAGCTTTCCCAGTAGGAAAGTAGAGCGGGACAGGAGGGCGGTGGCTGTGAGCGCACCGGTGGATGCCGAACAGGCATGGCGAGACCTGCAGCGCATCCGTGTGCCGCAGGAGCGGGTGTACGACGAGGTCGAGCGGTCCGCGTCCGGCGGCCCCGGCACGACCTACGCCACGGCCGCGATCATGTGGGTCTTCCTCGCCGTCACGGGACTGGACCTGCCCCGGTGGGGGCTCTGGCCGGTACTCGCCGGGTACGTCGCGCTCCTGAGCGCGCTGGCCGTGCGGTGCAGCCGACGAAGCCGGGTGCGGCTGCACCACTCCCGCGCCAACTGGCGGATGCTCGCCTCGTTCGTCGGGGGGGCGGTGGTGACCGGCGGGACGGTCCTGCTGTCCGGCCGGCTGGTCGAGTCACTGGAACCGATGTCCGCGAGTCTCATCCGGGCCACGGTCTCGGCCGCCGTGTTCCTTCTGTTCGTCGGACCGACGACCCGCTGGGCGGCCGGCTCGCTGCGCGGCAGCGGTGGACGGACGGGCCGCGAGGTGACGGGCCGATGAGCATCCCCGCCGGCTTCGACGAACTGATCCATCCCGCCACCCGGCTGTCGGTGGTCGCGCTGCTCGCCGCCACCGAATGGGCGGACTTCGCGTTCATCCGCGACAGCCTCTCGCTCAGCGACTCCGCGCTCTCCAAACAGCTGCACACCCTGGAGGAGGCCGGGTACCTGGAGATCCGCAAGGAGGGCGGCGGCCGCAAGCGGCGTACGAGGGTGCGGCTGACGGGCCGGGGGCGCACCGCCTTCGAGGGACACGTGGCGGCGCTCCGGGCGATCGTCGAGGGCGCCGGGCCGACGACGAACGGGGCGACGACGGCCGGGGCCACGACGACCGGGGCCACGACGACCGGGGCGACGACGGCGACCGGGGCGGCACCACCGCGTCGGCAGCACTCGGAGGCAGGACGATGACGCGGCACGAGCACGCACCCGCCCGTGCCGTGATCCGGGCGCGCGACCTGACCATGGCGTACGGCGAGGTCGACGTCCTCCACGGCATCGACCTGGACATCGACCGCGGCGAGGTCTTCGCCCTCCTCGGACCCAACGGCGCCGGAAAGACCACCACCGTCGAGATCCTGGAGGGCTTCCGGCAGCGCTCCTCCGGAGAGGTCACCGTCCTCGGGGCGGACCCGGAGCGGGGCGACGACGCCTGGCGCGCCCGCATCGGACTGGTCCTGCAGTCCTGGCGCGACCACCCGCGCTGGCGGGTCGCCGAGCTCCTGACGCACTTCGCCACGTACTACCCCGACCCGCGCGACCCCGCCGAACTGCTGGCCCTGGTCGGCCTCACCGACCAGGCCGGCCGGCAGGTGAACCGGCTCTCCGGCGGCCAGCGCCGGCGGCTGGACGTCGCGCTCGGCATCGTCGGCCGCCCCGAACTCCTCTTCCTGGACGAACCGACCACCGGTTTCGATCCGGAGGCACGGCGCGAGTTCCACCTCCTGGTCGAACGGCTGGCCCGCGACGAGGACGTCACCGTCCTGCTCACCACGCACGACCTGGTGGAGGCCGAGCGGCTCGCCGACCGCATCGCCATGCTGGTCGGCGGCCGGATCCGGGCCTGCGGCACCCCGTCGGAACTGGCCCGGGGGGCCGCCGCACAGGCCGAGGTCCGCTGGACGGCCGACGACGGGACGCCCCGCCGCGAACGCACCGCGGACCCCTCCCGGCTGGTCTGGGAACTCCACCGGGACGCGGCGGGCCCGATCGCCGGACTGGAGGTCCGTCGCCCGACGCTCGAGGACACCTACCTGCACATGGTGCACCGGGCGGACGACGGCACGGACGAGGCGGCGGACCGGGCAGTGGACGGGGAGACGGAGGCAGCATGAGGGGGACGCACATGACGACGAACCACCGACGTGCCGGATTCCAGCGCGGCGGCATCGAGCTGCGCCAACTCCTGCGCAACCCGAAGGAGATGTCCGGCCACCTGAGCAACGTGGTCGTCGCCCTGCTGATCGCCGGCTACATCGGCGACGACGTGCCCGGCACGCGGACCCCGATGGCCCATCTGGTGCTCGCGGGTTTCGCGGCCTATCTGCTGTTCCAGATCGGGCTGATCAACCTCCCGCAGATGCTGGTGACCGAGCGGGAGGAGGGCGCCCTGCTGCGGCTGCGCGCGACACCCGGCGGGATACCGGCGTACCTCATCGCCAAGTGCCTGCTGGTGGTCGCCACGGCGGTCGGCACGCTGGCCCTGCTCCTGGCGGCAGCGGCGCTGCTGGTGGACGGGCCACTGCCGCACGGGCCGGGCGAGTGGCTCACGCTGCTGTGGGTCACCACGCTCGGACTGCTCGCCGTCGTACCGCTGGGCGCGGCCATCGGCGCCGTGCTTCCCAACCCGCGCGAGGCACTGGCGTTGGTCATGCTCCCCACGATGGGGCTGCTGTTCACCTCCGGAGCGGTGTTCCCGATCACCTCCCTGCCCGTGCCGGTGCAGCAGGTGGCCTCCGTCTTCCCGCTCAAGTGGATGGCACAGGGGTTGCGTTCGGCGCTGCTGCCGGACTCCGCGCAGGCCGCCGAGGCGGCCGGTTCCTGGGAACTGCCCATGGTGGCCCTGGTACTGACGGCCTGGACCGTCCTCGGGTTCCTCCTCGCGGTACCCCTCCTGCGCCGCGCCGCCCGTCGCGAGTCCGGCTCCCGCCTGACCGCACGCCACCGCAAGGCGGCCCGGAGCGGGGCGATGCCCGCCTAGACAGGCCGGTCACCGGCGGGAGTGCCGCGGGCGTTCAGCCGCCTATGTCCACGCTGTTGTCGGGCGCCCCGTCGCCGAACCGGGGCAGGTCGCCGCGTTCCACGGGTGTGGTGGCGGGCCGCGGTGAGGGCAGGGTGGCCGCGGCCTCGGCGGCCCCGGGCCGGTGGACGGACGCGGCGGCGCCGCGCAGGACCTCGCGCGACACCTCGTCCGTGTCGGCGGACACCTTCACCACGTGCCCGCTCTTCGGCAGCGCGTACTCGTGCCGTCCGCCGCCCGTGCGGTACAACATCCCGGCCTCGGACTCGCATGTGGTCCGTTCGCCGCTCATGTCGCCCACCGGCTGGCTGCGGCAGGTGTCCTCGCTCATCGAGCCCCACTCGACGGCGAGGCGGACCATGGCTCCCGAGGCGGCCACGTAGGTGGCGGAGAAGCCGTCGTCACCGATCACGCCGACGGACTGCTGGGCCAGGGTGAAACCGGGGACCCGGGTGACGTGGACCAGTTCGGGAGCCATGCCCAGCGCCTTCGCCCGGTTCTCGAGTTCGCCGGGTGCGGGAGGGGCCTCCTCCGACGCGGCGGAAGCGGTGGGGGAAGCGGTGGGGGAAGCGGTGGGGGAAGCGGTGGCGGAAGCGGTGGCGGAAGCACTGGCGACAACGGTGGCGGCGGCGACCGGGTCTTCGGCCGGCTCCTCCGTACCGCATGCGGTGAGCAGCAGCGGGGTCAGCAACAGCGGCAGGACGCGCACGCGACGGTTCATGCGCCCATCCTGCCGCACAGGCGTTCCACTGCCGCCTCGTCCCGTGTCCGATTCCTTCAAGACCGGCCCCGCACGCCCTGCCTACGGTGGCCCCATGACCGCACGATTCAACGCCATCGGCCTCGTCGTCTCCGACATGGCCGCGTCCGTGACCTTCTACCGCCGGATCGGCTTCGCCTTCCCCGAGGGCGCCGATACCCAGCCGCACGCCGAGGCCGAGCTGCCGGGCGGGATCCGGCTGCTGCTCGACACCGAGGAGTCCGTCCGCTCCTTCCACCCCGGATGGCAGCCGACGGCCGGTGGCGGGCGGCATTCGCTCGCCCTGCTCTGCGACGCCCCCGAGGAGGTGGACGCGCTGTACGAGGAGCTGACCGGCGCCGGGTGCCACGGCGAACTCAAGCCCTGGAACGCCGACTGGGGGCAGCGGTACGCCGTCGTGAACGACCCGGACGGCAACGGCGTCGACCTGTTCGCGCCGCTAACCTCGCAGTCCCAGTAGCTCTCCGGGTGCCACGCCCGCCAACTCCTTCACGTCCCGCGCCATATGTGCCTGGTCCGCGAAACCCGCCCGGGCGGCCGTCTCGGCGAGGGGGGTGCCGTCGCGCGCCAGGGTGAGGGCGCGTCCCAGGCGCAGTACCCGGGCCAGCGTCTTGGGGCCGTAGCCGAAGGCCGTCAGCGAGCGGCGGTGCAACTGGCGGGCGCCGAGGCCGAGTTCGTCGGCGGTGGCGGCGACCGGACGGCCCGCGTCGAGCGCGGCCACGATCCGGCGCAGCAACGGGTCGGGGGGCTCGGTGTCGGCCGCCCGGGACAGCGCCGCCTCCTCCAGGCCGCTCGCCGGGTCGGGGGCCGCGTTCACCTGCGCAGTCAGGCGCCGTACCCGGTCGGCCGGCCAGAGGTCGGTGAGGTCGACGCGCCGGTCGCGCAGCTCGTGCGCGGGGACGCCGAGGAGGGTGGGAGCGGTGCCGGGGTAGAAGCGGATGCCCGTCCAGCGGCCGGGGGCACCGTCGGTGACGTGGGCGCGGGTGTCGGGGCCCGCGACCAGCAGCCGGCCGTCGTACCAGAGCAGGTCCATGCAGCCGTCGGGCAGGACGCGTCCCGTGCCGGGCCCGGTCGGGGTGTTGGTCCACACCACCGCGCCGGTCAGTCGGGAGGCGCGTTCCGCGTACACGCGTGCCAGGCTACGCCGCCGGCGTGCGGTACTCCTGCGGGCTGACGCCGTACACCCTCTTGAAGGCGGTGGACAGGGCGAACGCGCTGCTGTAGCCGATCCGGCGGGCGATCGCGCCGAGGGTGTCCTCGGTGTCGCGCAGCCGGTCGGCGGCGAGGGCCAGGCGCCAGCCGGTGAGGTACGCCATCGGGGGTTCGCCCACCAGGTCGGTGAAGCGCCGGGCGAGCGCGGCGCGGGAGACCCCGGCCTCGGCGGCGAGGGACGCCACCGTCCAGGGGTGCGCCGGGTCGTCCTGGACCAGCCGCAGCGCCCGTCCCACGACGGGGTCGCCCAGGGCCCGGTACCAGGCGGGCGGGTCGGCCCGCGGACCGGCGAACCAGGACCGCAGCGCGGCGATGACCAGCAGGTCGAGGAGGCGGTCCAGGACGACCTCCTGGCCCGGCTCGTCCCGGGTGACCTCCGTCATCAGCAGGGGCGTCAGCGGGCAGTCCCACACGTCGGAGGTGAGGGACAGCAGCGGCGGCAGGGCGTCCAGCAGCCGGCCGCCGATCTCACCCCGCACCAGGTAGGTGCCGATGAGCAGGACCGCCTCGCCGTCGGGGCGGTCGCCCCAGGTGCGTACGCCGAGGTCCATCGAGCCGTTGAGGGGGCGCCCGTCGGGGTAGCCGCACGCGCCGCCGGGCAGGATCACCGCCTGCGGGGCCGTGGCGGGGTCGTCGGCGCAGGTGTAGGGGTCGGGTCCGCGTGCGATGGCGAGGTCCCCGGCCCGCAGCCGCAGCCGCTCCCCCGTGTCCGGCACGATCCAGGCGTCGCCGCGGACCATCAGCATCACCGTCAGCGGTGCCCGGTCCTCGACGCGCACGGCCCACGGCGGGTCGAAACAGGCGCGGATCATGAACGCGCCACGGGCGCGGGGGCCCTCCAGCAGGCCGGCGAGTGCGTCCATGGCGTCACAGCGTAGACGTACGCGTATGCCGGCGAGTCGCTGGGCGATGGGAACGCCGGGCGCCCGGCGGTTGACTGGGGCCATGACAGAGACGAGTACGCAGGCGGACATGACGGTCGTGGTGACGGGGGCCTCCGGCCGCAGCGGACGGCGGGTCGCCGAGGCGGCGCGGGCGGCCGGGCTCACGGTGCGGGCGGCGTCCCGGGCGACCGGCTTCGACTGGCGGGACCGCTCGACGTGGGCGGACGTGCTGCGCGGCGCCGACGCGGCCTACCTCGCGCACCCCACGGACGTCGGCGCGCCCGACGCCGCCGGGGCGGTCGGGGCGCTCGCCCGGGAGGCGGCCGGGCTCGGCGTACGGCGGCTGGTGCTGCTGTCGGCGCGGGGCGAGGAGCAGGCCCGGCCCACCGAGGAGGCGCTGGGTGAGGCGGGCGTGGACTGGACGGTCGTGCGGGCCGCCTGGTTCGCGCAGAACTTCAGCGAGGGACCGCTGGTGGAGGAGCTGCGCGAGCGCGGGGAGCTGGTGTTCCCGGCCGGTGCGGTCGGGGAGCCGTTCGTGGACCTGCGGGACGTCGCGGACGTGGTGGTGTCGGCGCTGACCTCGGGCGAGCGGTACGCCGGGCAGGTGCTGGAGGTCTCGGGGCCGCGGCTGCTGACCTTCGGGGAGGCGGTCGCCGGGATCGCGAAGGAGACGGGCCGCGCGTTGACGTACCGGCCCGTCACGCCGCAGGAGTACGGCGAGAACCTGGCCGGGTTCGGGGTGCCGGAGGAGGAGGTGGCGTTCCTCGTGGAACTGTTCGGCTCCCTGCTCGACGGCCGCAACGCCCGTCTGTCGGACGGGGTCCGGGAGGTACTGGGCCGCGCGCCGAGGGACTTCGGGGACTTCGTCCGGGAGGAGGCGGCGTCGGGGACGTGGGTCCCGGACCCGTCAGGCCGGGGCTAGTGCCGCGGCGGGCAACGTTCGCCCGTGAAGGAGCGGCGTCCGGTGCGTGCTCTCGGCGTGCCGGCCGGAAGCCCTCGTACTGGATGTACTTGGGCTTTCGGCCGGTGCGGCGAGAGGGCGTGCCGGGCGTCGCGACGGGGCGAACGTTGCCTGCCGCGGCACTAGGTTCCGGTTCCTCCGTCCCCCGCCCCGGGCAATCTCACGGACAGATCTGTCTCTGCATGCAATCCACGCGTTTCGAGAACTCCATGGACATTCTCTACCGACTCGTCGACAACGAGTCGGGGAATGTCCTGCTGGCCGCCGAGGACATTCGGGGCTTCTTCGTGGAACCCGGTCAGGAGCAGCCGGAGAGGTTCACCTTCGTCAGGGTGCACCTGATCGACCGCCTTCGGCGGAAGACCGAGGAAGCGGTGCTCCAGGTCGTCGACCGGCGGGGGAGGGCGATCGGGGATTACTACCTCGGGAGGGTGGTGACCGTTTCCCGCGAGGTGCCGGTCGTGAGCGGTGACGAGTATCCCGATGTGGAGTTCTCCGGATACACGTGGGAGTACCCCAGGGCAGGCGAGATCTGGAAGAAATGGGCCAGGGGCGTCGAGCGCGGAGAATGGGCTCGGCATCCGTCCGACTGGCACGAGAGCTGGCTGCACGTCGTGCAGACCTCCTGGTTCTCCAGCGGGCGGAGGGCGACCCGGTACGGAACCGCTGGAACAGTAGTGCTCGACGGCTCCGGAATCACCACGACGGCCGCTTTCCACTGCGCCCTGGGAGAAGCGGTCAACGGACCCGGCGGGTACTTCGGTTCGAGCACCGGAGGTCTTGACGACTGCCTCCGGAGCGTGCGGCGGGAGAACGCTGCCCCGTTCCACCTGGTGTGGCAGGATTTCGCGTCCTCCCGTGAGGCGTTGGGAGACGAGTTCACCGATTTCGTGATGTCACTGTTCCGGGAGCACGGCGTGACGGCGACACCGGAGGAAGGCGCCGGGTAGCGTCCGCTCATGGACAGCGGCCGGGACACCAGATTCGACACCCAGAGCGCCGGGATCACGGTACAGCGGGCGCTGGAACTGCCCGGGCTGCGCGGCGGACTCCCCGAGGTCGTCGCGGGCGCCGACCGCCTGCTGCGCACGGTGCGCTGGGTGCACGCCGGCGAAGTGCCCAACATCGCGTCCCTCCTCAAGGGCGGCGAACTCCTGCTGACCACGGGCTACGGCCTGGGCACCCGCCCCGCCGAACAACGCGCCTTCGTCCGCACCCTCGCGGAGCGCGGCATCGCCGCCCTCGTCGTGGAGCTCGGCCCCCGCTTCGCCCGGCTCCCCCCGGCGCTCGTGGACACCGCCCGTACGGCCGGGCTGCCGCTGGTCCAACTGCACCGCGAGGTGCCGTTCGTGACGGTCACCGAGGAGATCCACACCGAGATCGTCAACGGCCACTACGCGCTGCTCCAGCGGGCCGAGGAGGTGCACCGCCGCTGCACGCAGGCGCTGCTCGGCGGTGGTGGAGTGCCCCAGGTGCTCGGCATCCTCGCCGACTTCGGCGACAACCCCGTCTTCCTGGAGACTCCCGACGGCCGCCTGCTCTACGCCGCCGGGTCCGGCCCCGAGGGCGCCGACCCGCTCCAGGTGTGGGAGGGGCTGCGCGGCCCTCACAAGGACGCCCCGCCGCCCGCCGGCTCGGTCCTGGTGGACGTGCCCGGCGGCGGCCCCGGCGCCGGTTCGGTCCGCGCGCGCCTGGTCCTGCTGCCGGTCCGGTCCCCCCTGGCGCCGGTGCACCGGATGGCGGCGGAGCGGGCGGCCGGCATCCTCGCGGTGGTGCTCATGCAGGCGCGGCAGGAGGAGGAGCTCGCGGCGCGCGGGCGCGGCGACTTCCTCACCGACCTCGCCGAGGGCCGGATCACCGCGGCGGACGCCCCGGCGCAGGCGCGCGTCCTGGGCTTCAAGCCGGGTGGCAGCCCGCTGCTCCCCGTGGTGATGCGGCTCGGCGACACCCTGTCCCCCGCCGGCGGCGGCTGGGCGGTACTGGCACGCGCGGTCGCCGAGGAGCTGGCGACGGTGGGGGTACCGGTCCTGCTGGGCGTACGGCCGGTGGAGGGCCGGGTCCCGCTCCTGCTGGGCCTGCGCTCGGAGTCGGAACGGGCCGCGGTCGCGGACCGGGTGGCGGCGGCGCTGCGGGCGGGCGTGGAGCGGGCCGGGATGCGACCGCCGGGGTCGCAGCCGCCCGTGGTGGTCGTCGGGATGGCCGGCGGCTGGACGGCGGCGTCGGCGGGCCTCCGGCACGCGGCCGAGACGGCGACCGCAGCGCAGGGCCTCACCGACCGGCCCTGGTACGACGCCCGGCGCCTCGACATCGACCTGCTGCTGTGGCGGCTGCGCGACCATCCGGACCTCGCGGCCTTCGTGGACCGGGCCATCGGTCCGCTCCGCGACCACGACAACCGCTCCAGGCCGCCCCTGCTGCCCACCCTCCAGACGTACCTGGCACACGCGGGCCGCAAGGCGGAGACGGCCCGCGAACTCCACCTCAACCGGCAGACGCTCTACAACAGGCTGGCGAGGATCGGCGAGTTGCTGGGCACGGACCTCGACGACCCGCAGACCGTCCTGGCGTTGAGCCTGGCGCTGCGCGCACGCCGACACGTGCCCTAGACGCGGGCACCTAGTAGTGCTTGGTCATGTGCGGTCCGTGGTGGCGTGTCTTCTTGATTGGTCGTGTCGTTGACCGGGTGTGCTGGGTGGGGAGTTGGCTGCGGTCCGGTGTGATCTGGAGGACTTCGCGGCGGAGA
>NZ_JAVRFH010000104.1:0-10614 GCF_031845825.1 Streptomyces lancefieldiae
TGTAGCAGCACAGTGCGGCGATGGAAGTCCGGCGGCGGGACCTGCCGCGGACGCGGATGACAGGGGTGTGTCCGCGTCGGCCCCAGGTGCGGGCACGGGGCGGAGTCATCGAGAAGCCGGCCTCGTCGCTGAGTAGGCCCGGGGCGCAGTGCCGGGATTGCTCCCGGCCTGTTTCCCCGGACCTCTCGCCGAACCCGCCGTGCGCCTCTCGACGCAACGGGCTCTCCACGGTCTCTGCCCGTCAGGTGGTTGCAGGGGGCCAAGGGGTGGGGATCATGTTGCCGCGGTAGCGATACCGGGTGACCGGGATCGCGCTGATCTTCCGCAACTCGATCTCGCCCGCGCTGATCGGCAGCCACCGCCCGGTGGGGGTGGTGAGCCGTCTGCGGACGTCCGACCAGTTCCAATGATGCCGCTCTTGCAGCAGCCGGATAACCCGCCACCAGACGAGGTTGTCCAGATTGCTGAAGGTGCGCTTCGCGACGGCATGCCTGAAGTAGTTGGCCCATCCGGGGTGACCCTGTTCAGATTGATCAGCACCACGGCCAGGTCCTGCTGCGACGTTCTGTGGGTGAGGGTACGGATCTTCGCCTTCACTGACCGGACGGGCCGGTCGGCGATGAAGGTGTAGACGTACCACTTGTCCGTTCCGCGCTTGCGGCGCCACTGGATGTGGAACCCCAGGAAGTCGAACCCCTCGCCGAGGTGCACCAGTTGGGTCTTGGCTTCCGAAAGCCGCAACCCCATCGGTGCGAGAACCTGGGCGATCTCCTCGCGCAGTGCCTCGGTGTCCTGCCTGGTCCCTTTGACCAGGACGACGAAGTCGTCCGCGTAGCGGACCAGCCGCCACGAGGGCAGGCCCTTGGCACTCCGCCGTTCGCGCCGACCGCTGGTGGACAGTTCCCCGCCTGGCTCCCATGCCCGGTGCAGGTGCTCATCGAGCACCGACAGGGCAATGTTCGCCAGCAGAGGAGAGATGATGCCCCCTTGCGGCGTCCCGGTGAAGGTCTCCTGATGTTCCCCGAGCTCCGTGAGGAGCCCGGCCTTCAGGAACGCCTTCACCAGCGCCAGCACCCGCTTGTCCTTGACCCGGCTCCGGACACGGTCCATCAGCGCGACGTGGTCGATCTCGTCGAAGCACGCCGCGATGTCCGCGTCCAGCACCCACCGATAGCCGTGAGTGCCATAGAAGTGGATCTCGGCAATCGCGTCCTGAGCCCGCCGCTTGGGCCGGAACCCGTAGGAGACCGGCTTGAAGTCGGCCTCGAAGATCGGCTCCAGCACCAGTTTCAGGGCCGCCTGAACCACCCGGTCGGCGAGCGTTGGGATGCCGAGCTTGCGCACCTTTCCGCTGCCGCCGGGCTTGGGGATCTGCCGCTCACGCACCGGCTGAGGGCGGAATTCGCCCGTCTTGAGTACGCGGCGGAGCTCCTTCAGGAACCCAGAAGGGCCAATATCCCGCACCACGTTGACGGCTGTGAGGCCGTCGACGCCTGGGGTGTTTGCCCCCTTATTTCCCTCGACCCGTTCGAACGCTACGAGCAGCGTTGCCGGGTCGTGCACGAGGTTGAACAGATCGTCGAACCTGCGGCTGCTATCGGCCGCCGCCCAACGGTGAAGTTTGGCCTGCATTCCCGATACCCGCTGTCGAGGACCCATAGGCACCTCCAGGACACCGCTGTTGAGCGGAGCCGTTTTCGGCATTCCTACTTCCGGGACCTCTTGGGCACCGCTATTCAGCGATGCGACTCTCGGCATTACAGCCTCCTTCCCTTCTCGATTCCGCTGCCGCCCTTCCCCATGTACCGGGCTTTCCCCGGCTCGGACTACTACGGCGGCTCCGCCCCGTCCCGGCCCGATCGGCCGACGATGAGCCCAGCCTCGAACAGCGCTGGATGTGCTGCCCCAGGTCAGGGCCGGGACGGTTCCCGTGTTCACTCGTTGTTCGATCGACGGATTAGGAGCCCGGCTCTACCCCCGCGGCATCGCCACGGTTACCCCGCAGCACTTCACCGTGGCCTCCCCGAGCGCCAGACCACAGACTCTCGGAAAGTTCCCCGCCCCCTTCACAAGGCGGAGACGCACCGCATCCAGCCCAGATCCGCCAGGTTCGAGCTGGTGTGGATTCAGGGAGTGTCACCACCGGTTCCTCGCGTACTCCTTTCCGTCTCGCTTGCCGGACCCGCACCATCTGGCAGTGCTGATACGTCCCGGCTTTGTCAGGGCCGCTTGCCATCCTTTCCGGCACCTCCCGGAAAGGACTGCCCCCAGCTTCAATCGCCCTGCTGCGACAGGGCGATGGTGGTGGTCTTTCACCTCCACTCGAACAACGTGCGCTTCACGGCGCACTGAAGGCTGTCCACAGGGTGGTGGCTGGATCGAATCCGGCCACCGAGCTTAGGAGTTGCCGCTGCTGCTCGAAGGTCCGATCACCGGCCGGGGCGGATCGGGCGGAGACGCGCAGTATCCAGCCTGCGCCAGGACTTTGAGGTGTCGCCGTCATGGAGGGGACCGTAACCGCTGGCACTGACATCGACTCGCGGCCGCCGCCGTGGCGGGGCGCCCCCGGGGCGGTCAGGCGTCGTCTCCGAAGACGTCGTCGACCCAGGACTCGACCTCGTGCACCTCCAGTGGGAGGGTCGCCACGATGCTCAGGAACTCGTCGCTGCCGCCGGGTCGCCACCGCGGATCGAGGTCCCTCAGCGCGGCGAGATCTGCTGTCCGAAGGGCCTGGGCCCCGACGCGGTGGCGTTCGGCCACGTCGTGCTCGCCCGGCATCTCGTCGGCTGCGGCCAGGTAGCACTCGACGAAGGGGTCGAAGGCCGCGCGGTGTGCCGCCAGATGCCGGCGGTAGGCGGCACTGCCGACGGCGGCGTGGTTGGCCTCTTCGCCGACGAGGGTGCAGGGCTGGCCGTACCAAGTACTGATGTGCCCAGTGAAGCTGTTGGGGAAGTTCCCGTCGTCTTCGAGGCTGCGGTGTCCGTCGGGAAGGCCGGCGGTGGAGTGGACGCGGTAGCTGAAGTAGGTCAGTGCCTGGACGAGTCCGCGGAAGTCCAGCACGTCGTGCGCGTGGGCGGCGAGGATCAGGTCCGCGATTGTCGGAACGCTGTCGGTGGCGACGGCATCCGGCTTCGAGAGGCGCCACGTGTCGTGTTCGCGCCGGAGTTCAGTCGCACCGACGTCTTCGATGGCTTCGTGCACAGCGATCATGTGCGATGCGGCCTCCTGTGCCGCCCTCTGGAGCGTGCGGCGGGCGGGGTGTTCTTGAGCATCGGCAAGGGGCGGGCTGGTCGCGGCGGCCAGCGCCCAGTTCAGCAGTTCGATCAGCGTGTCCACGCCCCACCACAGGGGGACTTGGTACTTCTCCAGGCCTCGGAGGTCGTCCAGTTCCTTCTGGGACAACTGGGCACGCAGTGCCAGAGTCCCGAGTTCGAGGAGATCTATACCGGGGGCGTCGAGCAGCCGCTCCGTTCCGGGTGGCACCAGGCGGTCCTCGTGGGTGGAGTATTCGCCGCGGGCCGTTGAACGACGGCAGGTGCCGATCCAACCTCCGGCGTCCCAGATCGAGGTATGGGCCGGATCGTCGAGGACGGCCTGCGCGATTTTCAGCGCGTGGATTGCCGCGCGCCGGGTGACCGCGGTGGCCTCCAAGTCCATGAGATGGCACAGGGACTCTGCCGGGTCGGTGGCGGTCGGCTGGGGCTTGAAGGCGTTCACGGCGTCGAGTACGGCTGCTCCCGCGTCCGCCCTGCGCGGTGCGCGGCGGGCCGGCCACAGCTGCAAGGGCATGGAGAGGGCCTGCCACAGGGGGATGACACTCAGGCTCTGCCGTCCTGCCGAGGCGTCGAGAAGGTGGGTCTTGCCGGCGTGCTCGGTGAGCATCAGGTGCACGCTGGAGTGCCGGTGGGCCACGTCCCAGAGCAGGCCGATGCGCCGCAGCGTGGCAGAGAGCAGCGTCGCCAGCTCGTCCTGGGGGGTGGTGTGTTCGTGGCTGGCGGGCGGGGCCGGGCGCTGCGCTGCGCTGTCGGCCGCGTCGTGCCAGGCCGAGGGCGTGGCGGGGGCGAGGTTGATGCGCGCGCCGTTGATGGCGAGCGTGACCCCGGCGGTCGCCGTGCCGGTGTTCTGGGCGGCTGCTTCCGCGCGGATGTCGATTCCTGCGGCTGTGAGGGCACGGGCCCAGCGTTCGAGTTCGCGGTCGGCGATGTGGATGGTGAGCTCGTCCGTGCGGGGCGTGATGCTGGTGATCCCGTATGGGCCGTCGGTCAGCTCGGGTCGGTGCATGCCGTACTCGCGGATGAGCGCGGTCAGGATGCGTGCCTCGGCGTGGGTCTGGGGCCTGGAGGGTTCGGGGATGAGCGGGCCGGTGTCGGAGATTTCCTGTCGGGCCGTGTCGTAGGGCTCGCGGGTGGCCCACTGCCGCCATGTGGCAAGGGTGGAGGGTCCCGGCGGCCAGTCCGGGAAGTCGAACGGGTCGTCGCGTCGGGGCGGAGCCGTGAAGTCGTCGGGCACCGAGTCTCCTTCGTCCAGGGAGAGAGCGGATGTCGCCCATAGAGGTGTGAAGGGTGGTGCCCGTGTGACACGTGGCGGGCCGTTTTCTTGCACGATGCTCGGCCAACCAAATCTGTATTGCTTAATTGGATTGCATCATGTAGTGTGTAATCAGCAATCGGGGCGCGGCACCAAGTCGGCGCTCCTTGCCGATCCCGCCCTTACTGGTGCGGGACGCGGCACACCCGGCCCGCACCCGCGGGATCGATGACCGCCACCCCAGAGGCCTCAAGGTGCGGGGTGGCGGGCCCCCTTTGACTCTGGACTGGAGCAGCCTTGGCGGTACTCAACTACCGGACGGGACCCTGGTTTCACGACGAGAACCGGCCCTTCCCGCGCCGTCGCGGTGAGAACCGGCGCAACCAGCGCCGCACCGCCCGCCGCATGGCCAAGCGTGCTGAGGAGCGCCTTGCCGCTGCCGAGATCCGCGAGGACCGTACGGAGATCGAGGAATGAGTTCCGCGTACCTGATCGACGGACGGGGCCCCGTCGTCGGCGAGGCCGCACCCGGCGGCAAACTGCACCGCGCCGTCGTCTACCGCAGCGGCCCCGATCCCTGGGCCGGATGCGGACGCGCCCAACGGCTGGAGACCAAGTCGCTGGCCCTGGCCGATGACGCAGACTCCAGCCGCTTCTGCCGGCACGCCGGGTGCATGGGTTCGCGCGCCGGCTCGTCGCGGCCGCGCTCTCCGCAGCACCGCCATACCTCCAGGAACTGAACGGATCAGACAGTGTGCACTCACGACGGCCCACGAAGTCCTCAGCGGCCCTTCTATGCCTCCGAGTTCGACGACACCTGTGAAGGATGCGGTGCCCCGCCCGGTGCGTACTGCCGCCCGAACTGCGACAGCGGCTACACCGCCGAGGACGCACGTGCCCACGCCGCACTCCTGAGCCGACGCCCGCCCGGCCTCACCTGATCTTGCAAAGCCCCACCCCGCCCGTCATCGACGGGTCACCGCACGAACGGAACAGCATCCCCATGCCGTCGAACCCTCCGAAGCACCTTCTCAACGACGTCCGAACCGCCCTCGGTCTCCTCGATGAGAACGGTTCCCTCGACGCGTACCGCGACGCCTCTCCCGCCGCGCTGAGCACGCTGCAGGGCCGGGCCGTACGCGCCGTGCGCCGTCTGCGCGATGCCCTCGCCGAAGGGACCGGGGGCTACGTCGACCCCGTCGACTGGCGCAGGGCCCAGAAGGACCAGTAGGACGACGCACAAGGGCTCGCCCTCCTGATCGCCGACACGCTGCGCGCCCAGATCCCCGGCGCCAGCTATCTGGTGTTTCACGTCAACGACAGCTACGACGCCGAGACCGGCCGGGACCTGGAACTGCACAGCGTTCGCGCCGCCGACGGCACCGCCCTTCACACCTTCCACGATCTGCTTCCCGTCCCCGACGCAGGCCGTCACCGCGAGATCGCCCACGCCTGGCGGGACGCACGACTCCCGCAGACCGGGCAAGACCTGGCCGCCCTCATGCAGCCGATGCGCGCCGCGGGCCTCGTGTTCGACGACTACCCCGAGCAGCTTCATCTGTACGGGCACCCCGTCCTCGGAAACGATCCCGAGCACGTGCTGTGCATGCTCTTGTCGGACTCCGCGCATCCGGAGCAGTGGGACCTCAAGGACGTCTTCGGCCCTCGACTGCTGCGTCCGTACGGCACTCCCCTGCCCGCCTGAACCAGGCCGCCGCATGCGGCAGCCTCCGCTCACCGACCAACGGCCTCGCGCCCTCCATGCAGCCACGCCCCCGTGCTGCGGCATGAAGCCCCTGCCCGAACCGCCTTCCGGTGCCGCTATCCCGGCGCCCCGTACTCACACCAGAGCCACATGACCCACCAGACCATCACTGTCCGGGCGAAAGCTGTCGTTGTAGCCGTACATGACGTCTCGCTCACCGTGCAGGTGCCCGGCGACCGCACGCCGAGCCGCGCCGAGGCCCAGCGCCTCCTTGAGGAACTGGAGCCGGGCGTTCTCGACGCCGCGTGCACGCCCGACACCATCGATCATCACCGAGGGGCGGAAGTGCTCGACATCCTGGACGTCCAGGCCCTCGCCGCCGATGCGGAGGCCAACCGTGTCCTCTAAGGCCCATGGCCCCTTCGGGCGGGTAGTCCGCGTCGGTGATGAGACCGACGAGGCGTACCGCGCCCTTCTGCCGAACCCTCGTCTGCGGAGCGGACTGGCCGACTTTCTGTGCCTCCTCGTCCCCCTCGCCATCCAGGAACAGAGCCGTATGTCAGCGGGACGGATCGATGCGCTACGCGAAGGGCTCATCGACATGATCGCGGAGCACGGGGACGATCTGCAGTTCGGTGGAACCCACCAGAAGTCGGCCCGAGTCGCGCTGGCCAAGGCCCTTGCCGTCCTGGCCACCGCGGAGGGTGGCGTCACGATTCTGGGCGTCCACGCCTGTACGGCGGAGCACGAAGGCTGCCCAGGTTCCATCCGTCCGGCCACTGACATGGACGCGGCCCAGGCCCGGTGATACGGCACCGGGCCGCAGGGCCGGCCCGCACCTCACCACAAGGCGGGCACCTTCCGCGCCCACCTCTCTCGCGAGTATCAGGAGGACCCCATATGGCACGAGAACCGGGCAGTTCGCCGACCGCGGGCCGATCCCCCGGCAGGCCGGGAGCGACTCCGCAGGGCGTAGCTGTGCGCCCCACCCGCAGTCACACGGTCGCGCAGGCACTGGCAGCTCTGGACGTCGACCGGCTGTCCGCGTACGAGGTGAGGGATCTGCCTACCTCCGCCCAGCCGGCGGGCTTCATACTCCAGGACTCCGCGCACCCGTCCGGCGTCGTCGTGTCGGTGCTCGGCGCGTACGGTCCGGATTGGAGCGCGCTACTGGTCAGGCTCCGAAGCCACCTGGAACAGCCCTCGGTCGGCTACACGGTGGAGCCCCTCGAAGGTCTCGACGAGCGCGAGGTGATGGTCCGAGGGGCGAACGCGGACGAACTGCAGGCCCGCCGAGCCCTCGAACCGCCACCGCCCGCAGAGGCACCGACCCCCTCCCGCGCAGAAGTCCTTGAGGCAGCGGGCCAGGAGAGCCTCTTCTGAGCCGGCGGCCCGCCCCGTCCCTCCCACCGCATTCCGCACCCCGTGATGAATCCAGGCCCATGACCGTCTACTTCACCTTCATCCCCTCACGCGCAAAGCACCCGATGCGCCTCGATCCCTTGGAATTCGCCCCGAACCAGGCCGTCCCCGAGTGGGCCCTCAAGCAGCGCGTGCGCGGCCAGCACGGCCCGACGTACTACGACGGCGTGAACCGCGCCGTCGCTCTGGCGGACCGGCCTACCGCGGACCTCCCCGACGCCGATCACAGTGCCTGTCTGCTCGTGTGGAAACGCACGGCAGCGCAGCCCGTTCGTCAGCAGGACGAGGCACCAGACGAGGTGTGGACGCTCACACCCCGCGGCCGCGTGGTCAGAAGCCCTTGGGCCGGCACGCCCGGCCACACCCCATCGCCCGCCAGGAAGAAATCGGAAGGTCGCCACCATGGGTAACTCCTCGCGCCCCGGAAGCATCGTGATCCGTGAGATCGGCCACGCACCGTTCGCCGTGCTCGGTGAGCAGTACGCCGTCCTGGAACTGGTCTGGAACGGCGACGTCGGCCGGTCATTCGACCTGGTGCGCATCAGTGACAGCACTGTGCTCACCGAGGACGAGTCCTTCGACAGCTACCCCACGGACGAACAGATCGCCGACACCCTCGCGGAGCACGCCATCGACGCCGAGGTGGCGAGCTGCATGTTCTGCCGGGAGAACGTCTTGCTGGCCACCGCGCACCGGCACACCGGCGGCTGGGTCGGCGATGCCTGCTGCTGGGACGAACGGCTGTGTTCCACGCAGTAAGGCCAGCGCCCTGAGAACCCCGCCCGTGTGGTCGCTTCGACTCGCCCGAAGAGCCTGGGCGCTCCCGCTCGCGGCGGTCAGGCCCCGTCTGGCCGCCGCTCCGACAACACCATCACCCGCAAGGAGACCCCTCGTGACTACCACTCGGTCCGGAGTCCGCATCGACGCCGACTCCACGACGATGAACACTGCCGTGCCCGGCCCCTGGGCCCTGAAGAGGGCGGTGCTGCACGACGAACTGGGCGGTGAACCCCACTTCGTGCGGTATGCGG
Organism: Streptomyces lancefieldiae; assembly: GCF_031845825.1. Lineage (NCBI taxonomy): Bacteria > Bacillati > Actinomycetota > Actinomycetes > Kitasatosporales > Streptomycetaceae > Streptomyces > Streptomyces lancefieldiae. Next base: position 8,686 of record NZ_JAVRFH010000104.1, read on the forward strand.
CAGCCGACGGCACGGCCCTGCGAGTGATCTGCCGGGCGGCCACGGATTCCGGCACGGCGTTGCCGGCCAACGAGCTGGCCACCGCATTCGTTTACCGCGCGACCGGGCAGGTCCTGGCCCGGCCGCTGCGCGGGCCCGTCGTAGTGCTCGGCGCGGGCCGCGTCGGCGGGCTGTGGCGCTCCGGCGACCTCACCGATTTTCACCGCGCGCTGCTGTACTCCCTCACCCGTGAGCGAGGCTGCCCGGGTGAGGGTGACTGGGAGGTCGCGCTGTGACCGCCGATCTGCCGAGGTATCCGCGTACGCCTCATCTGCCGGGGTCTCCGGGGGCGACGGACGACGACGTCTGGTGCGACTGGTCCCGTTTCGTTCCCGAGCCGGGGCGCGAGCTCGTCACCACGCTCAAGATGGACGGGGCGAACACGACGTTGCACGCGGGCGGGATGTACGGGCACTCCCCCACCGGGCGCAGCCGGCCGTGGCAGAGCCGGATGCGGGCCTTCGCTGCAGCGGTGTGTCCGCTGATCCCGCAGGGAGTGCGGGTGTGCGGTGAGGACCTGACGGTTGCGCATTCGATCGTCTACGAGCGGGAACTCCCGCCGTTCATGGTCTTCTCGGTGTGGGACGGCGATGTCTGCCTGCCGTGGGACGAGACGGTGGCCTGGGCGGACATGCTCGGTCTGCCCACCGTCCCGCTGCTGGCCCGCGGACCGCGGCCGGACGAGCCGCAGCGCCTACGCGGAGCCTTCGACCAGCGCACGGACGTCGAGCGGGACGAGGGGTTCGTGGTGCGCGACGCGCAGGGCTTCGCGCGAGGGGAGTTCGCCGGGCGGGTGGCCAAGTGGGTACGCAGCGGTCATGTGCGGACCGGAGCGCGATGGCCCGCCCATTGATTGCGTAATTGGATTTACCGCAGTAGAGTTGGGATGTCGGTTGCGGCATCGGTCGCACTGTCTCTCCCGGTGCCGCACCCGCGCCCGCTTCGCTGCCACTTCTCAGGACACCGCAATGTCTTCTCGACGCTCCCGTTCCCCGTTCCGCCTCCGCAACGCCGGTCAGCGCGATGTGGAGGTCTTCATGGACCTGATCCGTCACGCCGATCCCGACCACCCCTCGCCGTTCCACGCGGCCCGGCTCACCTTGAGCCTCCCGCCGGAACCGCCTCTGTCCCACCAGCTCGACCTCTGTCTCATCGCCGAGGACCAGCGCGGCAAAGCCGTCGGCGCGCTGGTGGCCGGCCCGCCGGAGTGGCTCGTGGCGCATCCCGGGCTGCAGAACTCCGCGCTGCTGCTGGACCTGGTGCACCGGATCACCATGATCCACGGGGTGGCTGTCGCACCGCGCTATCGCGGACGCGGAATCGGCCGGGCGCTGATCCGCCAGGCCGAGCAGCGCTACCGAGCACTCGGCTGGGGTCTGTCCATGCTCATCCACGCCCCGTCGCTGGCGACCTACTACGAGCGGCTGGGCTACGTGTCGCACCCGGCGCTCCTGATGAATCTCCCCAGCCCGCACCCCCTCATCGGGCAGGACTTCCTCGACATGCTCACCGCGCTCAAGCCTCTGTCCCCCGACGTCCGCCTGGCCGACGTCGCGTTCGCGCCCGCGCCCGTCATCTCCGGTGTCCTGCCCGGCAGCCAGGTGCCCGAGCACGCCTGGTTCGACGGCGCCGGGCTGTGCTACTGACCTCGCCGTTCCTACCGCCTCCGAGAGCCACCCCATGCCCAACTACGAAGCGGCCGTGCGTGTCCTGACCCAGGACGCGCTCGGCAACCAGCGCTGGAACGGCCTGACTCGCGAATGCGAATCCATGCCCACCAGCGCGTACCACGAGATGCGCGACGGCGCGGCAGCGATCGTGCAGCGCCTGGCCGGGGCCGTGAACTGGCCCCGGCTGCTGTTCGAGGCGGCTTCCCGTCACCTACGGCTT
>NZ_JAVRFH010000105.1:0-10431 GCF_031845825.1 Streptomyces lancefieldiae
CGGTAGCTCCGGGGGTGGGCCCGGGCCGGCGCGCACAAGCGAGGTGCGCTGCGTTGAGCATAGCGGTCGATGCTTACAACGTACGAGGACAGCCGCAGCCGGGCCCACGCAGGGCTGCCGACAGGCGTGGTAGCCCAGGCCAGGCAGGCGACGATCGCCAGGAGACGGGGCGCACCGCCAAGGTCCGCTTCGGTTAAGCGATCCGGCAGCTGCCCGACTGATGTCGAGGACACCTGACCTCCCACCGCGGCCGGACTCCTTGGCTGGTGGGCTCGGCCGGAGATCAAAAAAGTTCAGGCGCCCATGTCACACGGGCGTCCGAAACCGCACCTCTATAGGCATCCGCACTCCCCGTCTCCCCGGAGTTCCGACATGCCTGCTGCCTCTCTCCTTCCGGCCTTCTCGCGCCCAGGAGCCGCCCGATGACCACGAACGACGTCATCGACCGGCTGATCCAAGTCGGACAAGACCTCCCGGCGTACGGGCAGACCGCCATCACGTGGCTGACCGGCAACATGTGGTGGCTGATTCCCGTGCCGGTGGTCGTCGCTGTCTCCGTATCCGTCGCGCGTCGACGCTTCGGCCGGAAGCCGCTTAAGGACCGGCAGGCGTTCGAGCTCCTCCCGACCACCGGCTTCGATCCGGTGCTCGAGGACGTCCTCCGCTTCGCCAAGCAGCTGGCGCAGGCGCAGCGGAGTGTCTCGCGCTGGGCCTTCACTCCGGTGCGCGGCACGGCGGTGCGCGTGCGGCTGCTGTCCCAGGGCGGCCTGCTGACCATGCGCATTGAAGGGCCGGCCCGGGCCGCGGCGGTCCTTCGCCACCAGAGCTACAGCCAGTGCGAGATGCGGGCGGTCGGTCCCGCCGTAGCCAGCTCCGAGCGGCCGGAGATCCGTCTCGGCGTGGACCTCGACACCAGCTCTCAGACCGCTCTTGCGGCGTGACCTTCCGAAGGAGTCTGTGGTGAGCAAGAAGAAGGCGACATCCCCCCGTGGTCACGGACGCGGGCCGCGCAGGCCCAAGCCGCGCAAGGACACGCCCAAGCAGCAGCACGTAGCGCGCGCCGAGCTGGCGTTGGCGCTGCCGGACCACCTCGCCTTGCGCGAGGTGCCGATCAAGCCCGATCCGCTGGAGGCGCTCGCGGCCGCCGTCGCGGATGTGCGTGAGGACCTGGGTGAACGAGCGGACGTCGTCTTGGACTTGGTGCCGATTTCGCCCTCCCGGGTCGGCCGTCGGCGCAGCCGCCTGCTGGCGCGAGCGCGTCGCAACCCCAGCGGGATGCCGACGATACCCGGCCTTCCGCAGCAGGGTTCGGGGGGCGGCTTCGGGTTGGACCGTCTGGCGTCCCTGGGAAGCGAGATCGCGGCGGAGATGCGCGGGCAGCAGGGCCGCGGCGGCCAGCGCCCCGCTCAGCGCCAGCGCATGCCGACTGTGTCCGACGTCAAGGCGGCCATGGGCAAGTTCGGTCCGGGCGCGGATCCGGTGTTCGCCCTGCAGATGCTGATCCGTACCTGCTCCTCCGACCCGGCGCGGCCGCGGATACTGCTGGAGCAGATCATGGCAACGCTCGAGGGCTGGGCCGGCGACAACCACCTGCGCCCGGTGGGTGCGAACCTGCTCGTGACGCGGCTGCGCGCGGACTCGCGGCTCTACCGGCGCAGCTTCGACCGCCGATTCGTCACCGGCGAGTTCGCGCCGCGGCGTTCCAGCTGGGTAACCGGCGCGGAGCTCGCCGGCCTTCTCAAGCCCGCCACGAAGCACAACATGGCGGCCAACGTGGCCCGTTCGGGCGGTGTGGTGCCCCCGCCGCCGCCGAGCCTGCCCACGTGGACCGGCCAGGCGGATCTCCTTCCCCTGGGGTGGGTGGCCAAGCCCGGCGGCGGTGAGCGGCTGGCCGGCCTGCCCCTGGCCTACCTGCTGTTCGGGCTCTTCCTCGGGAAGGCGGGATACGGCAAGACGGAAATGTCGCTGGTGCAGGCCATCGCGCTCGCTCACAACGGGCACGGGACCCTCTTCCTGGACCCGCACGGCGACGGCTGGCAGCGTGCGCGGCCCTACCTCGCTCACCCGCACATCGCGCCGCGGCTGTGGGAGATCGACCTGACCTCGCCGGACCTGGACGCGATGGTGGGCTCCTGGAACCCGCTGTCCATGGAGAACCGTGGCGAGGAGGAAATCCCGGACATCGTCAACGCGATCGTCACCGGCTTCGCGAGCGCTCTGAACTGGTCGGACAGCGCGGGGCGAGCCAAGACCATCCTGACGCGATCGGTGCAGACCCTCGCCCATCTGTCCTGGATGTTGTCGCGGGCCGGCCGGCCCGAGTTGGCGCCGACGATCTTCCAGATCCGCACCCTGCTCAACGACGAGGTGTGGCGAGACGCGGTCGTGCCGTTTCTACCGAAGACGCTGCGGGACTTCTGGGTGCAGACCTACCCGAAGTACTCCAACGAGGCAACTCCCGTTGTCACGAACATCATCGAGCGTCTCGACAGCTCGAACGCCTTGAAGGGGTTCCTCGGGTCCTCGCTGAGCACGTACGACATCCGGCACGCCATGGACAACGGGAAGGTCGTCTTCGTGTGCCCGTCCGGCACCGGCGACACCGACCGCATCGTCTCCTGCCTGCTGATCTACGACCTGTTTCGCGCCGGGCTGTCGCGGCGCACCATGCCCGTCGCCGACCGCAAGGACTTCTACGCCTTCATCGACGAGCTGACCGCGGTGGACGGCGCGAGCAAGGGAACGCTCGCCGCGATCGCCGAGCAGCTGCGCAAGTACAAGGTGAAGCTCCTGGCGATGACGCAGATGGCGCAGCGGCTGTCGGCGACCACGAGGCAGGGCCTGCTGCAGAACCTGTCGATCCTGTCCACCACGGCCAGCGACATCGACGAGGCGCAGATGGTGGTGCGGCGCTGGGGCAAGAAGGTCGCTCCCGACACGATCTCGCAGCTGCAGCGCTACCACTACGTCATGTCCGTCACCCTCGACGGCGGCCAGAGCGACCCCTTCCGGGTCCGGGGCGCGAGCGTCGAGGACGTCTACAGCGACTACCACCGCCCCGATGACGTCCACCACCTGGACGCCGCGGTCAACGAGAACCTGCGCCGGCGCCGGGTGCGGGACATCCTCGACGACCTCGCCAGGCTCGACACCCGCATCCGTCTGTTCATGGCCACGCTGCCGCCGCCCCCGCCGGACGACGACGATCCCGGTCCCGAGGAGCCGCCGGTCGACGATCCGGGCCCCGAGCCGCCGGATGACGGCCCGGACCCGGCCGAGCAGGAGCCGGCCCCCAGCAACGTCACCTACCTCACCAAGACCAAGGGGTCACACGTCGGATGAGCACTCAGCCCGAACCCGAACTGCTGCACAGCCCGCAGCGGACCCTCAGCTTCCACGCCGTCGCCAAGTCGGCCCTCGACCTGCTGTACCAGCACCGCCTCATGACCACAGATCAGCTCGCCAGGCTGCTGACGCCGACTGCTCACAGCGCGTCCTACCTGCGGCGGCAGCTGGTGGCGCTCGAAGAGGGCGGCCTTGTCCAGCGCCTGCGCGCCCAGGGGAAGGCCAGCCCGGGCCACGGGTTCAACCGGCCCTACGTGTGGTTCCTGACCGAGACGGGCGCCGACGCCGTGGAACAGGCGGCGGAGATCTTCTCCCGCCGCTACCGGGTGACACCCGAGTCGGCGGCCAGCACGCGCCAGGCCCACACCTTGGCCGTCAACGAGGTCGGCATCGCGTTCGTCGAGCACGCCCGCCGGCTCGGGCACGACTGCACGCCCCTTTCGTGGACCCCTGAGGTCGCCCACCGCATCCGCGACGGGCAGCGCCGCTTCGAGGACGATCACGTGATCTCCGACGCCGTCCTGCACTACGTCCACGTCCACCGCGGCGCTCGCACCATGCTGAACGTGTTCATCGAGCTCGATCGGGCCACCATGACCGCGGCCGAGCTCGCCAAGAAGGTCTCCGCGTACGGGCGGCTGTACGAGTTCGTGCCGCAGCACCCCGACCGGGCTCGGCGCTCCGCGGCGTCGACCCGGCCGGCGTGGCAGCACACGTACCCGGCCTTCCCGCGCCTGCTGATCGTCCTCGACGGTGCGCCCGGCCCCACCCTGGCCAAGCGGCTCGCCGACCGCACCGAAGACCTGTACACGCTCACCCGGGTCGACCCGCGCCTGTCCCGGCTCGCCAGCAACCTCTCCGTCGGGGTCACCACCCTTGCGCAGCTCAAGGAGCACGGCCCGTTCGGGCGGATCTTCACGCCGCTGCTGCGCGGAACACCCGAGCAGCGGCATCCCCTCACCGACATGCTGCTGCGCCGACCGGCCGCGGCGGCGCCGGCTCGCCACCCGCCCGCCCCCGCTCCCCGCTGACCTGCACGCATAACCCCTTCGGGGCCGGGCGCCTGCGCGCCTGACGACTACCTGTGAAAGGAGGCTCTGCCGATGACCGTCGCCGTTGAGGAATCCCCGGCCCCTGCGCCTGCCGTGCTGGGACTGGCCGAGGCTCTGGAGAGTTCGGAGCAACTGCGCCAGCGTCGTGTCGAGATGCTCCCGATGCGCGGCTCGGTCTACACCGACGTGCAGGGCCGCGGGCCAGGCCCGAGCACCAGCCCTGAAGGCCTCGCCGATCTGATCACCTCGATCTCGACCGTCGGCGTGCTCCATCCCGTCCTGGTGGAGGAACTGCCCGGTCCGGACAACCACATCCAGCGGCGCCTGGTGATCGGCGAACGCCGCTACCGGGCCTGCCGCTGGGGCGCGGTCAACCAGCCCGATAACCCGCGGTTCGACAAGCTGCCCGCCGTCATCTGCCCCGGACCGCTGAGTGACGAGGACCGCCGGACCTGGCAGCTGGTGGAGAACCTGGCTCGCGAGGACCTCCAGCCCGGCGAGCTCGCCAAGGCTCTGCTCCTGGAGCGCAGCGCGATCCTGCGTGCCCAGCTCGACAACGCCGGCATCGAGGTGAGCGAGGACGTCCAGCGGCTGGAAGACCCCGTCGCCCGCTTCGAGGCCCTGGAGAAGTTGCGCGGCAGCGACGCCAACCTCGCCGCGCCGTGGAACCTGGTGCTGCGCCGGCTGGGCCTGCAGATTACCCCACGCCGAGCTCGCGAGGTCGTTGCCGCGTTCCGGACCCTGCCGCGCGAACTGTCCGCGGACATGGACCAGCACCAGGTCGCGCTCGCCGCACGGACGAATCTCGCCCGCCTCAGCCGCGGACGTCGCGAGGCCGCCGCCGAACTGTGGCAGGCCGTCAAGCGTCTCGGCCGCACGGACCTGCTGTCGGCCGCTACCCGGGCACAGGCCACCAACCCGGACATGCCGGCCGACACCGCCGCCAGTGCCGCGGTCACCGCATACGAGCGAGCCAACGCCGAACGAGCCGCGGCACTTGCCCGGCCGCCGGCGCCGGCCGGCGGGCACGACGACGAGGACGATGCCGCAGCTCCGGACGAGACCACAGCGGCCCCCCTGGCTGACAGCGCGGATGCTGAACAGCCGCGACAGGGCGGCGAAACGACGGCCTTCGACGACATCTCCGAGGAACCGGTAACCGCAGGGTCGGGGGGCGAGCAACATCCGCGCGCTGACGAGCCGCTCGAGCCTGCCGAGCCCGTCGATCCGCCCGTCGTGACCGCCGCCCTTGAGGCGCTGCGCGCGCTCAACACCCAACTCGCAGAAGGCCGCGCCCTCCACCGATTCGACGCGGGCTCACTCCGCATGCTCCTGACCGACCTCCAGCGCCACACCAGCGCCGGCGCCGAAAGGACCGCTGCCGCATGACTGTCCCCCTGCCCATGCCCGGAGTCGGCAAGCCCGTTCCGGCACCCGCCTCCGGCTGCGACTGCAACAACTGCCCCTTCTTCATGGACAACCCCAGGGCCGTCGAACCCGTGTGCTCCGGCTGCACCTCCAGCTGCGAGTACTGCGGCTGCGCCCGCGCCGAGGACCCGCTCCCCGGCAGCGAGCCGGGACTGGCCTGCACTCGCTGCCCGATCCGCTGCGGCACCCGACCCGACCGCGAGGCCTGGATGAAGGACATCGGCGGCACGATGCATTTCACCGGCCTGCGGGCGCCCGGCACCCTCCCCGACCTGCCCCTGTTCACTCCCCAGGTCGACGGACACGACGTGCCGACCCTCGACGCCCAGCTCCGCTGGCCCGCGTACGCCCTCGGGCTGCGCCGCGTCATCAGCCCCAAGACGCACAAGCTGTTCCCCCGCTGGGAGGGCCAGACCGCGCATCAGTTCCTGAACCTGCGGCCCGAGCAGAAGGCCATCCTCAGCGGCTACGCGGAAGACCCTCTCGTCGAGGCGTACTGGACGCGCCGCAAGGCCGACGGCTTCGCCGAGATGCTCGCCGCCCAAAAGTGGGACCTCGTACTCACCCCGAACGCGTCGATGTACTTCAACCAGCCCCGCGCCGAGAACCTGATCAACATGCGGCGCAACCTGATGCTCGCCGCCGAACTCTCCGCCGCCGGCGTCACTGCAGTCCCCAACATCTACTGGCTCCGCCTCGAAGACCTCGACCGCTACCTCGACTGGCTCGACGAGACCCCCGCTCTGCCGCCCGCCCTGGCCATGAACCTGCAGACGTTCCGCACGCAGGCCGACTGGGAGGAGATGGCGGTCCCAGGTCTTACCTACCTGGCCGCCACCCTCCCGCCGGACCTGCCCATGGTCCTGACCGGAGCCAGCCGCGCCGACCGGATCGCCACCCTCAAGGCCCTCTTCCCCGGCCGGCTCTACCTCATCAGCCAGAACCCGCTGCAGTACGCCCGTCACGGCGCCGTCATGACCGAGGAAGGACGCGTCGACACCCACGCGCGCACCGAGGACCTGTTCACCGCCAACGTCCGCTTCTACGCCGGCCTCGCCGACGGCACCATCACCCCACGGAACGAGGCCTGATTATGGGCTCGGGCAGCCGGATCGACCACCAGCACCACCTCGTCGCCACCACCGCGGCGGGGCTGACCATCGAGGCCCTGGCCGAGCGGGTCGACCTCATGCCCGAGGGCCAGCGTGAACTCATCGACCAAGCTCTGGCGATCCAGGCCCGGTGGGAGGCGAACAACGGACGGGCCTCGCTCGAGGAAGCGATGGAGTACTGGGGCCTGCGCGACCGGCTCCGGTTGGAGCATGACCTGTGGAACGGACACGGCCTCATTGAGGACGCCGAGCGCGAAGACGTCCAGGACCAAGACAGCCCCGGTTTCCCGCCCCGGGCCACCGAGCCACCGGCCGACATCCCCGTCCAGCGCGCTGCCGCTCAGCAGGTCCTGGACGAGGTCGCCGCCGAGCACAGCGCTGCCGCGGCGCTCCAGGTGCAGGCCCGTGACCGGTGGCCCGACGAGCGGGAAGTCAGCTTCGTTGAGGACTTCGAGGCCTTCCGCCAGGTCCACGACGCCGCGTGGGACCGGGAGCTCCGCGGCGAAGAAGCAGTGCCCTACCTGCTCGAAGACGCCACCGGCGGCCTCGGCGCCCGCGAAGGCGGGCGCGGCTTCGGCGTGGAGATCGAGTTCGTCACCGACGGCGACTACGACGACCAGGCGGAGGCACTGCGCGCCATCGGCAGGGACCTGCACGAAGCCGGTCTGGCGCGGGACAGCCGGCAACACGGTTATCACTCACAGGCGGCGGCCGGCTACACCGACGCCCCCAACGCCTGGCGGCTGGAGGACGACTGCACCGTGGCCGGCGAGATCGTCTCGCCGATCCTGTACGACGAGCCGCAGACCTGGCAGAACCTCGCCACCGTCTGCGAGATCGTCCGCCGGCACGGTGGCGGCGCCAGCGAACGTACCGGCGGCCACGTGCACGTCGGCCTGCACGACTACGACCACGACGTCGCCAACCACACCCGCCTCATGCAGATGTACGACCACTACGAGGACGTCCTGTTCCGGCTCGCCGCCAATCGCATCGCCCCCGACTCCGCACACCGCGGGACCGAATGGTGCGAGCCCAACTTCGTGCCCACAGGCGGATACCGCTCACTGAGCGAGGTGCAGCGCAACGGCCACGGCCTCGCGGTCAACCTCTCAGCAGCACACGGCCGGCGCAGCGACCACGGCGAGTTCCGGCTGTGGGACGGCTCGGTGGACCCCGCCGTCATCCAGACGCAGATCAACCTCTCCCTGGGCATGGTGAACGCGGCCGTGCGCGGCAGTGCTGCGCAAACCCGGCGCGGGGAGCGGATGCCGCTCGGCCGCCACCGGCAGGACTGGGGGCCCGATCACCGCCTCAGCGTCGGGGAGCTGGAGACCAACAGCCTCCACTTCCGCCAGTTCGCCGACGAGATCTTCCACCGGCGCGCACAGATGCAGCAGGCGGCTTCGCTCTACGCGGTCACCCGCTGGCAACAACCCGAGTACCAGGGCTGGTAGCGCCCGCCGTCACGTCCGCACATCACGCCGCCGACCTGTACCGCCTCGGTCGGCCAGATCACTGAAAGGGGGCCGTACCCATGGGATCCGGCAGCAGAATCGATCATCAGCACCACCTCGTCGCCACCACCGCGGCAGGCACCACCATCAGCGCTCCCAGCCAGGGAGTCAGCCTGTCCCCCGAGGACGAACTCCAGCAGTTGGTCAGCCGCGTGCTGCAGCTCGGCACGGCCGTAGCCGAGCGCCGCGAGAACCCGGAGGAGCTCGCCGAGTTCTACGAGCTCCGCCAGCGTCTACAGGATGAGTTCGGGCATGCCGAGGACTCGCTCGACGAGCAGATCGTGCAGGCCGCCGGCACAGGCGTGTCCGTACCCCAGCAGCGGGACCTCCCGCCGGAATGGGGCAGTGCGGAGGAGCGGGCTGTCCAGCGGGCCGCGGCGCAGCAGGTCCTGGACGAGGTCGCCGCCGAGCACCAGGCCGCCACCTCGCTCCAGGAGCAGGCCCGCGAACAGTGGCCGCCCGACGAGGTCAGCTACACGGAGGACTTCGACGCCTTCCAGCGCGACTACGACGCCGCCCGCGACCGCGCCGAACGCGGTGAGCAGGTCGTCCCCTACATGACGGAGAACGCCACTGGCGGTCTCGGCGCCCGCGAGGGCGGCCGCGGCTTCGGAGTGGAGATCGAGTTCGACATCGAGCCCGGCGTCGACAGGCAGCAGGCGATCCAGAACATCGCCCGTGAACTGCGCGACGCCGGCCTGTCCCGCACGGCCCGGCAGTACGGCTACCACTCGCAGCAGAGCGCGGGATACACCGACGAGCCGAACGCATGGCGGCTTGAGTCGGACTGCACCGTGGCCGGCGAGCTGGTCTCGCCGATCCTGTACGACGAGCCGCAGACCTGGCAGAACCTCGCCACGGCCTGTGAGATCATCGAGCGTAACGGCGGCCGCGCATCGTTCGGAACCGGCGGTCACGTGCACGTGGGCATGCACGACTTCGACCACGACGTCGCCAACCACACGCGCCTCATGCAGATGTACAAGGCCCATGAGGATGTGCTGTACCGGCTCGCGCAGAACCCCGCCTCCGAGGGGAACCAGCACCGGGGCACGCGCTGGTGCAGCCCTAACCCCGTGCCGTCCGAGGGATATTCGGCGATCTCGGAGATCAGTTCGTTCCATGGGCAGGCGGTGAATCTCAGCGGGGCTCGGCGCGGCGGGCAGAGCGCCCACGGCGAGTTCCGGCTGTGGGACGGCTCCCTCAACCCGTCCGTGATCCAGACGCAGGTGAAGCTCTCCCTGGGCATGGCCGCCGCGGCCGTGCGGCAGGACACCGCCGTCTCTGGTCCGCGTATGGAGTTGGGTAGCCACCGTGAGCAGCGACGTCAGGCCGGACTCGGGCAGCGGCGGCGGCTGTCCGGTGACGATTGGCGTTCGACTACCGCTAACTTCCGGCAACTGGTCGACTCGCTGTTCCAGCGCCCTGAGGATAAGGCTCAGGCCACCGCTCTATTCCACGAAACCCGCTGGCAGCGCCGCTAACCCCTTGGAGATGTCATGACGTTCATCCGCACCCGCAATGCCTCCTCGGCTGCTACGCCTCTCGACCCTCCGACCAAGGACGACGGCAGCAACTACGTCTTCGAGATGATCTACGACGGCGGGAGCTGGCGCGGTTACGCCGATACCCCGACCGAGCTCATGGAAGGCCTGATCCCGGAGTACCCCGAGCTGGTGAGCCCGAAGGAGAAGGCGGCTGCCCGAATCCGGCTCGCCTTGCGTCTTCAGGTCCAGCTGCAGGCTGTGCTCGCGGCATCGGAGGAGTTCGGGCAGTGCTCCCCCGAGCAGCAGCAGGCAATCCTCGCCCCGCGGGACACGCCGCCGGTTGTCAGCCGCTGGGACGCTCCCGTCCCGCTGGTGCTGGTGACCACGTTCTACAAGCCGGCCGGCCGTCTGCCGCGGCCTGAGGGACCCGAGGGCGCGCTGATCTGGATCGAGCCGGACGACGAGTGGAGCCTGCTGGTCTCGCTGCACC
>NZ_JAVRFH010000106.1:0-10007 GCF_031845825.1 Streptomyces lancefieldiae
GTCTTCCCGGAGAGGGCAGCGTCCGCCCGGCCTCACGCTGGCCTGGGATCTTCTGCGGCAGCTCGGTGTCCTGCCGCCGGGAACGCCGACCCTGCACGATGCCCAGCGCAGGCAGCGGCCCGACATCCCCGAGATGGTCGACTTCTACGGCCTGTCCTGCCCCGATGTCCGCAACCTGATCATCCGCTACGTCAGTGAACGTGCCCCGGCCATCGACTACAGCACCACGCGCCAGCTGATCTGGAAGCTCGCGAAGCGCTTCTGGAAGGACCTGGAGGAGCATCACCCCGGCATCGACAGCCTGCATCTGGCCCGCGACGTCGCCCAGGCGTGGAAGAAGCGCATGGGACACGACAACCCGGATCGCCCATACGAGGGCTACTCGGTGCTCTTCGCCGTCCGCGCGTTCTACCTCGACATCTCCCAGTGGGCTCTCCACGACGCCTACTGGGCCCGGTGGGCGGCCCCGTGTCCGGTCTCACTGCAGGACACCAAGGGAGTCGCCAAGCACCGCAAGAACGTCACCGCCCGAATGCACCACAAGGTCCGCCAGCTGGCCCCCCTGCTGCCACAGCTGATGTCCAGTGTCGAGGAGCGACTCCGCTTCCAGCAGGAGTTCATCAACCGGGCCCGTACCGCCGCCCCGGGTGAGGAGTTCGTCCACGGCGGACGCACCTACCAACGCCGCCGCTACCCGGCCGTCAGGGACCATGACCCGGAAGGGCTGCGCCGCCTGCACGCCACCGACCCGGCCACCGGCACGCACGTCGACCTGCTCCGCGCCGAAGAGCGGGCCTTTTGGACCTGGGCGACGGTCAACACCTTCTTCTACACCGGTGTCCGCGTCGAAGAACTGCTGGAGATCACACAAACCGCGCTCACCACCCTGCGACTACCCGATTCCGGTGAGACGGTACCTCTGCTGCAAATCGTCCCGTCCAAGACCGACGCCGAGCGCGTCCTGCTCGTCCCGCCAGAGCTCGCCCACGTCTTGGCCAAGGTCAAGCAGAGAGTCCGGGACGGCCACGAGACCGTCCCCGTACTCCAGCGGTGGGACCCCCACGACCGTGTGCTCAGCCCACCACTACCGTTCCTCTTCCAGCGCAGCCATGGTCTCGAGCGCCGCGTGCTCACCGACACCTACGTACAGCGGCTGGTCAACGAAGCCCTGACCGCACTCGGACACGGAGAACTGAGGCTGACCCCACACGACTTCCGGAGGCTATTCGCGAGCGAGGCCGTCAGCAGCGGACTGCCCCCGCACATCGTCGCCAAGATCCTCGGTCACGAACATCTGTCCACCACCGAGCACTACATGGCGGTCTATCCCGAGGACATGCTCCGGCACTATCGCGCCTTCCTCGCCCGGCGCCGCCAGCTCCGGCCGAGCGAGGAGTACCGCAACCCCACAACGGATGAATGGGAGGAGTTCCACCAGCACTTCGCCAAGCGCAAGGTCGAGCTCGGTACCTGCGGCCGCGGCTACGGAACTCCCTGCGCGCACGAGCACGCCTGCCTGCGGTGCCCGCTCCTGCAACCGGATCCAGCCCAGAAGCGTCGGCTCGACGAGATCATCGTCAACCTCCGCGAACGCCTGGCCGAGGCCCACGAACGCGGCTGGCTCGGCGAGGTCGAAGGGCTGGAGATCACCATCGCCGCGGCCGAGCAGAAGCTCGCCAGCATGACCCGCCAGATCAACCTCGGCATGCCCGTGATCCCGCCCCGACGCCATCCAGACCCGTCCTGAAGGAGTCGAAGTGCGAGCACTCAGTCATTTCCGTAGTCAGGTTCGTATGTGTCGAGGAACCGCTCTTCGAAAGTCTCCTCCTCTTCATGTGTGTATTGCTGAGGCAGGCCCGCGCTTTTGATCTCTGCTGTTCCGTTCAACACGAGACCACACACCTGGCACGAGAGCCCTGTCGCAACCGAGATGACATCTGCGTAGATGCCGTAGGACTCGATGCGCTCATTCGTTCGCCGAACCGCCTCCAAGGAGGGCCACACCCTTGACTGGCAGGCGGGGCATTCCACGACGTGATCCAAGATTCCCTTGTCGCCAGGGCGAGCAGCTGCTCGACGAGCGGATACGAGGTCATCGGTCAGGTCGGCGAAGGCGGCGGCGCAGGCTTCAATTCGCTTCTTTACTTCATGTTCCAGACGCTTGTCCTCATCGTCGACCAGCTGTTGACCGAGCTGTACGATCTCCGCGCCGAGCAAGTCGGAAGGTTCGAGGCCCAAATGCTCACACACCACCGTCGTCACCCGAGTGAAGCGTGGCAACCAAACCGACGAATCGAGGGACAGTGCCGCATCGGCGGTATGCAGCTCCCGATTGCGCAAGTTCGTGAGGAAGGTCGCCTCATCTTGGCGCTCCTTCGTGAATTCCTCGATCACTACACCGAGCCTAGAGATTACCGTGTGCGTGGCAATCGACTTCGGATCCTTGGGAGGCTTAGCCCCAGGCTGCGCAGGCTTCGGAGGAAATCCTGCAGCGTGGAGAATGGCCGTGCCATCGGGATCGGCGAGCAGGGTAGGGTGAACCCTCGCCAGCGGCGCCCGCAGCAGGAATTCAAGTCCGAGAAGGAGCCAAAGAGCGAATACCTCTCCGTCAGCCCTGGGGTGTTCCTCTGCGCGATTGAAATATGCGCCAGCTTTCCCGAGAAGCGCATCATAAGACCACATCAACGACTCCAGACATATACGCGCTCGATCGATCGCCGCGTTCCCGAAGGGACGGCTGGTCTCCTATGCATCACGATGGTGTTGTCGAGAACCAGCACGCGATCCTTCTGCCAAGTCACCCGTGCCGTGGGTGTTACAGCTTCGACATCGGCAACAGCCAAATCTGAGAGTGGCTTGCAGGTTCGCGGATCCCACCTGATTCGAAACCATTCATCTGATTCGGGGACCGCCGCGGGCAGGTACCGAGTGCGTCCTTTTCCGTCCGTACACCGCAGCACCGTGCGCCGCAGAGCCGAGACAAGATTCTCAGCAGGCCGCAAGACCTCTGTCCAGGTTGGTTCGGAGAGCTCCCGGGCCGTAAGTACCAGCCACCGTGGAGGGTTCACCGAGATCGCAGCATCGGTATGCCAGGGGAACGCTCCCAGGCCGTATACGCCGGAGAGGGACCAGGAACGACGAGCGCTACCTGCCTCCTGCGGCACTAGGAGTTCACCGCTGCCCGCACGGCCCAAGCTGACGGCCACATCCGTCGGGTCAACTCCGTCGAGCACCGCGTAGCCATGGATCGAGAGCTCAGAGAGCAATCCATCTCTTATCGTCATACGTCGCCCCCTCAGCCGCTTGCACCGCTCGTCCCAGCGGGTCGCCCCCCCCACTCTGATGAGTGAGCAGAGTAGCCGACTGGGTTCTTGCCGCTGAAAGCCGGCGGATGAACCGTCCCTCATCTCATCGCCACCAAGTAGTTGGAGCCGAGTTTGTTAGTTCAGAGAAACTGGATGGACCGCCCGGCCGTCCTGGCCATGGCCGACCGTGTCACCTCCCCCGGCGCCACCCTGGCGATCATGGGCGACGGCAGCCTCTGGACCCACCCGGCGCCATGGACCGTCGCGCTGCGAGAGCTGATCCAGTCCTACCTCGGCGCCGAACGCCGCGCCGGAACCACCGGGGCCTATGCGGAGCCGGGCCGCCGGTACGAAGACGACCTGGCCGAGTCGGCGTTCAGTGACTTTGAGGAGCACCACTTCCCGCTCCGCCGCGTGTGGACCCGGGACCAGGTGATCGGCTACCTGCGCAGCACCAGCTTCGCCCGCCCCGAACTCTTCGGCGACCGGCATCGCCGGTTCGAGAGCGAGGTCCGAGCCCTGTTGGAACAGCGCGCGACCCAGGAGGGCGGGCTGGTCGAGGACGGGGTGTTCGACGTCCTGCTCGCCCGCCGGCCGGGAGGTGCCCGGTGAGCGGCGGCGAGCGGCATATGGTGCCGGTGGACGTGCACTTGATCGCCGTCCGAGAGGGGGAGAAGGGGCCGGAGGTGCTGCTGTCGCGGCGGGCCGGCACCGTCTACGCCGCAGGGCACTGGCACTTCCCCTCTTCACTAGGCAAGTCGCATGTCGAGTTTTGACTTGTCGAGTTTCGCACCGCGAGCGTATCCGGTTCCCACTTCTGGCAGCAGGAGGCCAGCGTTCCGTAATGGACACCTCTGATGATGTGCTCATGTTGGGCGACGTCCTACTCGGGATGTGGTCCGCCCGGGACCGGCTCCTGAAAGCAGGACTGGCGACAGACAGGGGCGACCCGATCGGCGGCCTGGCACAGTCGCTCACCGCCGCAGCCCTCTGGCCGCGCGAGTCGGTGGCTTCGGCCTACGGCCGAGCCAGAGCGGTGCGTACGGGGTTCGACGAGTCCGGGGAGTTCGGTCCGGCCGTAGGCGGATGGAACGGCACCACGAGCTCGCTGGGCATCGACTTGGCCCTGCCTTGGGCCTCCATCGCTCAGCGAGTGCCAGCCCTTTCTGCGTTCGCACGCCAGCGCCGCGGCGAGCGGTGGGCGTGGAACGCCAACGCCGGCACAGCTCCGTTAGCAGTTGCAGAGGGACCACTGGCGGACCGGTACTCCGGGCTGGCCAGGCTACGAGTCAGGGCTCGCTTCGCTCCTCACGCACCAGACGAGGGTTCCCTGGAAGCCGCGAGTTTCAAGGATGTCCGTGGCGAGACGGCTCCCCTGAATGATCTGCACATCTTTGTTCTTTTCGCCCGAGTGGACGAGGAGTACAACGACCTCCGGGACGCCAACTTCGTGTGGACAGCCGTCATCTTCACGGACGAGTGCTTGAACAGCATGGCACGCGAGATCGGCTCAGACGTGCTCCGCTGGCGGCAGATCCACGCCCGGTGGGATTGCCTGCCGCGCGGCGCTCACGACGCTACTGGGCTGCTTCGGGCTGTCCGCATTCCCGGCTGGTGAAGAGCGGGCTGAACCCCTGGCGAGCCAACAGCCAGCCGGGATCGGGGGATGTAGCGGCTGGCAGGCCGACGAGGCGGCGTACCGCGGCGAGCCCGTCGGCGGTGCCTGGCCAGGGGTAGGTGAGGGCATCGACTCCGACATGGCGGAGACGGAGCGCAGGGCCGTGGCGTCTTCCGTCCACTCGCCAATGACGGCCGGGCCTCTTTCAGGGCGCCACAGGTATGCGTTTGAAGTTCGCGCAGCTCAGAAGCAGTCGTGACGACCGTAGCGCGTGCAAACCGACCACCGCTCCTCGTGTCGTTTCTATGCCCTCGCGCCGGGCTTTTCACTGGAACTGATCGACCGTGTGCGTATGCACCCAAACCCCGAGGGTTTCCATGCCCTCACGTCGGGCTTTCCGTCGGAACGCACCATCGATAAGAAGGAGTCCCTCGTGACGTTTCCATGCCCTCGCATCGGGCTTTTCAGTGGAACGTTCGAGCCTCCACCTTTGACCGCCAGATCGCCAGATCGCCAAGCAGTTTCCATGTCCTCGTGTCGGGCTTTTTGCCGGAAAAAGTAGTAACTCAAGTGTCACGTCGACCAGGAGGTTTCCATGCCCTCGCGTCGGGCTTTTTCGGTAGAACGCATGCTGATCTGCGTGCTCGGCACCGGCGATCTCGTTTTCATGCCCTCGCGTCGAGCTTTCCGTCGGAACACATCGACATCTATGGAACGGCTTATACCTTCTGGATGTTTCCATGCCCTCACCTCGGGCTTTCTGCCGGAAACAGCCAGTTCCGGATCGCCGACCCCAAGACGTACCGACTGTTTCCATGCCCTCACGTCGGGCTTTCCGTCGGAACCGTGATCACCACTCGATCGCTGCCTGATCGGCTGTGAGTTTCCATGCCCTTGCGTCGGGCTTTCCGTCGAACATACAGTCCGTAGAAGCTTGCTTTGCAAGCAAATGTTTCCATGCCCTCGCTTCGGGCTTTCCGTCGGAACCCGTCCTTCGCTCCAGCATTCCTGACCTGCCGTGATGATGCCCGTTGCGCAGATCGAGCAACAGCGGTTCGGGGGTAGCGTGTCGCAGGTCACTCAGACACCTCGCCTCGTCGCTGATCTGGGGAAACGCGTCGCGCAGGAATCGTGGCCTGGGGAGGTTCGCGGGTGAGGGCGGTCACGGTCACCTGGGTGTGGCCGCAGCCGTGGGTGGTCTGTGCGCCAATGCCGGCTGTGTGGGCGTAGAGGCTGAGGGCCGTGAAGGTGGCGGTGACGGCCGAGGGTGGGGTGCCGGTGAGGGTGAAGGTGCAGTGGCCTGTGTAGCCGGTGCGGGGGGCTGTGGCGGTGAGGTGGACGGGGCGGGTGGCGATGTCGTGGGCGCTGAGGGCGAGGTGGGCGCGCAGTTCGCGTAGGGCGGTGTCCGGGATGTTCAGGTCGAGGGGGGCGTGGGTGTTCCAGCGGCGGGCGAGGCTGCCGTAGAGGAGCTGGGGGTCGGGGAGGGGGTACTGGGTGCCGTTGCGGGAGAAGTAGGTAGGAGTGACGGCCTGGAACTCGGCGTGGGTGGCGGGGCCAGCGGCGAGGAGGGCTTCGTAGGGGGCGTGTTCGGCTGCGGCTTCGGTGAGGGTGAAGCGCTGGGAGCCGAGGGGGAGTTCGCGACCTTCCTTGAAGACGTCTCCTAGGTGGCGTGTGTCGTCGAGCCAGCCGATGCGCAGGACGGCGGTCTGTGGTTCGGGGGCTGCAAAGAGCGGGGAGACCGACCAGGGTTTGTTCGCCGCGTGGTGGTCGTGTCTCGGTTCTTCCAGCAGAGTGCAGGCCAGGCCGTGGAGTTGGGCGGGGGTGACCTCGCGCCGGGCGGGGTGCGCGGCGTGGAGGGTGAGGTGCCAGAGCGTGGGCATCGGGGGTTACGTGTCCTGGTCCTTCGGGGAGCGGGGGCGGGGAAGGGCGTTGACGGTGGCCTTCAGATCCTCCATCGCCTCCGCGCTCTGGTGGGAGGTCGCACTGCGGCGGATCGTGTGAAACCAGGTGGGGACGGTCGGGTCGTTGTTGCGGAGTTCGAAGATCTTGTCCTGGACGCTTCGGCAGTCGTCCCGGGTGGCCGGGTGGCCGGTCACGTGGCTCCGGATGAGTATCTGGATGGTGTGTTCCAGCTCGTTCTTGTCCTTCCGTGCGGCGCGGTGTGCCTGTGGTAGTTCGGCCAAGTCCAGGAAGGCGGGGACCAGGGGGGCGAACAGTTGGAGGGCGAAGTCGGTGAGCGAGAGGTCCATCAGGTAGCCCTGCAGGAGTGCAAGGGCGATCAGGGCGATGAGCAGCCCGGTGAGGAAGCGCGCGTAGCCCTGGTGGTTCTTGCGTCCCCAGAGGAGGTTCTGGGCCTGACAGGAGAGGGCGTCGACCGGCCAGGGGACGGCGGGGACGTTCTCGTACCACTTGTAGTCGCGGTCGATGCGGGGGCGGGGGGCGGCGGCGTCGATCTCCTGCTGGACCGCTTGCCGGTCTCCGGCCAGGACCGTGTCCCAGGGGAGGTCAAAGAGCTGGGTGTCGTACAACTCCTGGTAGGCGGTCGCCTTCATGCGCTGGGACTTCTCCCGACCCTTGAGGTAGACACGCGCGACGATGAGCCAAGCGGCGGCGGCAACGGCAAGGTACACGCCTGCGCCGGGGAGGAGAAGGCTGAACACCGGGGCCAGGACGGCGAGGCCGATCGTCCCAATGGTGCGGTTCAGGCGGGTGGCGTCAGCCCGGTTGTGGGCGATGCGAGCTGCCGCGCGCAGTTCGACGAGGTCTTCCTCGTCCTGCCGCCGAGGAATGAGTGACGGGGTGGGGGACGGTTCGGCGGCGGCCGTCATCGGCGTGTGCCCTTTCCGCGCGGGGGCTGCTGCGTAGGGCGGCCCCGGCCCTTCTTCTCTGGGTGGAGGGGGAGCAGCGGGTCGTTCCATAGAGGGAGGCTGCGTCCCCGGCCGGGCTTGATCTTCCGGTCTTCCACCTGTTCGTTGGAGACGAACCAGGCGTAGGACTTCCCCTCAGGGTCCGGGGGCACACGCGTGGCGTCACTGTCGCCGTCCTCGTCGTACACCCTCGGGTAGTGCACGGCAGCCTGCTCGTTTCCCTGGGCGACCGTGCGGAACGCCCTGAGGTGTTCGCCGGTGTCGATCTGTGCCACGGCGTCCTCGAAGGCGTGGAGCGCCCGTTGCAGGGCCTCGTCCTGTCCATCGGGGGTGACGTCGGCACTGGGGTCGAGGTCGCGGTAGGTCTCGCTCCACTGGTCGCCGGTGCGCAGGTCGGTGGCGTCGGGTCCGGCGAGTTCCAGGCGGACACTGCCGAAGCCGAGAGGTTTGCCGTAGCCGAGGCGATGGTGGTGGCCTTCGGGGAGGCGGAGAAGCCAGAGAAGGGCGCCGAGTTCGGTGTCGGTGAGGTTGGTGACGCCGATGCTGAAGGTAAAGGCGGAGCCGGGCGGGATCCAGCCGCGGACGCTGCGGTTCTGGCTGTCGCGCTGCGGTTTGCCGTCCTTGTCGGGGCGGCGGTACTCCCGGAAGCGGCCGGTCGGGTCTGGGGTCTGGGTGGCGTCCGTGAGGGGGTCGTTCCAGTAGGTGTCCGGGAGGCCGTGGTGGTGCCAGTACGCCTTGCGGCCGCGCAACGCCTGCCCGGGGGCGTACCAGAGGGCGCGTTCCAGACGGTCCTGCAGCACGGCAGGGGCATCCTTGTGGGTGCCGAGGTAGAAGCGGCCCTGCTGGGGTTTGGGCTGGCCGAGGATCGGCAGGGGGAGGCCGGGGTCGCCGAAGTCCTCAGAGGTCACATCGCCTTCGGGGGTGACCGGGCCGATGCGCAGCTGGCCTCGGTGGGCTCCGGGGCCAGCGGGGGCGACCCAGCCGAAGACGCGGTCGGCCGGGGAGAGTGCGTCTCGCGCGGGGGCGGGGCGCAGAGTGGGGTGGAGGAGCTGTTCGGGGTCGGCGGCGAAGAGGTCACGGGCGATCTGTACGGGGTAGAGGCCCTTGATCGTCGTGCCGTTTTCCACCCAGGCGTAGCACAGGGCGTTCGGACCCAGTTCGAGGTAGGTGTCGTCGTACTGGTGGGGGCTCCAGGCCGTCTCACCAATCTTCGGGCCGAAATACTCGTACGGTTCCGCCTTGTCGCCGCGCTTGTTGCGTCGCTCGTTGATGTCGGCGTGCCGGTGGGCGGCGCGGTAGTCGGCGACGACCTGGCGCCACTGGTCGGCGAGTTCGGGGGTGAGAGGGTGGGGGCGGGGGGCCTCGCGGTCAGTGAAGAAGACGCGTTCGTCGTGCTTGTTGTTGATGTTCTGGTTGGTGACGTACACCCAGCCGCGGATTGTCTTCGTCTCGCCGGTGGGCTTGTGCCGGGCCGTTTCCCGCCCGGCGGACGCCGACGGCCGGGTCTGCGGGAGCGAGGTGCCGACGCGGGCGATCATGCGGACCTGCCAGAAGTCGAAGTTGTGGCGCCCGTCCTTGGTGAAATGCTCTACGCGTTCGACCAGGGCGGTGACCTCGTCGCCGTGGCACGGTGCTGTCCCGTCGGGGTAGGAGACCGCTGGCATGAGGTAGCGGGGCAGCCAGGCCGCGTGGAGCGGACCCGCGACCAGCCTGCCCCCGCTGCCGGGCGGTGTGTCGCCCGGCAGCAGGATCACCTGGTCGCCGTCGTCGGAGATCCGGGCGGGCACCATCTTCTGGCTCGCACTGGCCGGCATGCGGTAGCCGAGGCGGTCGCGGTGGCCGGTGAAGACGCCCATACGGGAGTTGGTTACGGCCTCGTAGGCGGCGCGAAGCATGCCCTTGACCGAGGTGGCGGGGAGGTGGACGGTGCCGGAGCGCAGCAGGACGGGGTGGCTGAAGTGGTCGTTCGTCCCCGGGACCGGTTCGGCGCGGGAGGGGTCGAGCAGGAGCAGGGGGGTGACGGTGGTGAGGCGTACCCGCAGGGTGCCCGTCCAGTGTCCAGGGCGGAGGCGGTCGTGGCCCGCCGGCGTGCGGTCGCCCAGGTGGGGGTCGGCGGTGTTCCGGGGGGTGGCGGGGAGGAAGGTGTAGGGATTGATGTACTGGCGTGGCGCGACCTTCTTCGGCGGGGGCGGGGGGCGGGGTCATCACTGCGGTCCG
>NZ_JAVRFH010000107.1:0-9965 GCF_031845825.1 Streptomyces lancefieldiae
CTGTAACGCGGACGGGGAGATCGGTGACTCGGAGCGCTCCCACCGGCTGACGGCCGAGACCGACTGACCTACGACGCGGGCCGCAGCCTCCAGCGTTTCGCCTTTCGCCTTACGCAGGCCACGCAGGTAGACGCCCAGCACGATCCGGGCAGGCGCCTGCGGTAGTTCTGTGGGCGGTGGTGGCGAGACGACTTGCAGCATGGCGTGGCTTCCCATCGAGGGTGGGGGCGGGTTCACGACGGTTCTCTCGGCGGAGGCGGACTGGAGTGGTTCGGCTTGGTGGGAGTCGAAGAAGGCTGACGTGCTTGCCGCATGCAGTGACTGGCTCTCGGGCCCACCAGGACGAGCGCGGCCATGGCAGTCAGGATCGGGAGGGTGATCAGCCAGCCGGTGACCGTCACAGCAGCCTCGGCATGGGGGCGGTGGTGGACGGCACGGGGCCGGGCAAGTCCTGAGGCTGCTTGCGCAGACCGAAGAACCGACGACGGTCGTCGGGGCTAAGGCCTCTCGGCACCGGTTCCCCCCCAGGTGACGTGCGAGCCGCCGACGCCGACGTCGCTGAAGCCCGGACGGCTGTTGAGGGCCTGGGCGGCCAGTTCGGCCAGGCTGGCATCGATCAGATTCACGTAGCCACCGCGGCGGCCCTTGCCCGCGGGCACCGCGAGAAGGGGGAGGCGGTGCAGTGCCACAGCTACCGCGTCGCGAAGAAGCCCAGGGTGCACGAGCCGTCTTGCCCAGTACTCGTAGTCGACTGCCTCCTGCGGGGGCAAAAGGCAGAGCTGCGGGGACTCGGGGGACGGCACTCGAACGGTGCCACACGTGTCACAGTCGGTGGCGGACATTCGCGCGGCCGCCGGGGCGATGAGGCTCATGAGATCTCCGCGCACTCGGACGGTGAGAGGTCGAGCTCCATCCACACGCTCTTCCCAGCGTCTCCGTTGGGCGGCTTGTCGACTCCCCAGCGGTCGGCGAATGCCTCGACGAGGAGCATGCCTCGTCCGCCCTCCTGGTCGTTGGTCTCGGGGCGAACGCAGGGTAGGCCGTTCGACGGGTCCTGAACCCTGACCTGCACACGTCGGCCGTCGCAGGTGGCCGTCACGCCGAGGGTGGTGTCCGGCGGGAGGCCAGCGCATCCGTGGGTCACCGCGTTGGCCATCAGCTCATGGGCGGCCAGGGCAACGGTGTCCGCGATCCGTGCAAGGCCCGAGTCGCAGAGCAGTTTGTGCAGTTCGTGTCGCGCCGGCTGGAGAGCTTGCAGTGCAGCGGGGAACGCAAGTGCGGATTGGAAGCGACGCACATCCGGGATCTGTGCTGGCAGTTCGTCCGGGGTGTCGTGCGTGAAGGAGGTGGATTGTGTCGGGTGCGAAGGGCGCAGCGTCGTCACGGAGACACCGCCTCGGCGCTGAGGACTGTCCTAACCGTCTTGCCGCGCCGTTCGCTGTCGACGACGCAGATGAGGTCCACGATCAGCTGTTGCTGGAGCAGACTGGCTAAGGAGCCGCCGCCCTCCCCCGCGCGGACGTTGTCGAAGTCGGGGAATCGCGGATTGGGGTCCGTGACGTCGATCAGCAGTTGCTTCGCCTCTGTGGTGCTGAGGCACCCGTACAGGACTGGCGGCGACGCGCAGGTGTCGTGCTGTCCATACTGCATGGCGTTGTGCACCAGCACCGTGAAGACGTGCACTGCGGTTGGCACGCTGCCCGACCAGTTCAGCATCGTCAGGGCTGTGCGCCCCTTGACCCTGGCGAGCCGCTCAGCGCGGTGCCCAGGCAACTGGACTGGATAAGTCTGGACGATGGCGGCGAGGCTTTGTGTTGCTGGGGGAGCTGGCTTCGCTTCATGGAGCTTGGCTTGGCAGGTCTTGATCACCATTTCACACCTGCCCCAACTGCCGCGGTGGCGCTGTGTGTGCCGTCTGAGGCAAGCAGGCGGCGCCTACCGGGCTTGGGGCCGTTGCAGGCGCTCCGCACCTGGGTTGCAGCGGCTTCGCTACGGCCGATGCGTGAGCGATAGCGGAGCTCATCTGGGGGGCCTCCCAGGCCGATGCTGTGGGGGTTCGTACGGCTGGCAATGGTGTTGCTTCGCCGGACAGGCTGTGTGGCGCGGACCACCATGCGTGTCCGCACAGTGAACAGCGAACACCGGACGGTGATGACTTGGGAATGACTTTCAAACGACGTTGACCCGTCAGTAACACCCTCCGGGGTGCCGCCGAGGTGACCGGCCCTGACATGCTGGGCGGCATGGCAACTCTTGATGGAAAGCCCGTAGCCGCAGACGACTTGCTCGGCCTCGCACTGACGAACATCGGGCACTTCACGTCCATGCGTGTCTCCGACGACGGCAGCATCCGCGGCCTGTCGCTGCATATGGAGCGCCTCGCACGTGACTGCAAGATCGTCTGGAACGCGGACCTGGACACTGACCATGTCCGGTGGTGCGTCCGCCACGCCCTGGAAAGCCAGCAGCGCCCGTGCGTCGTCCGCGTCACGATCTTCGACCCGAAGACGGGGATGGGGCACCCTGCAGCGGCCGACGACCCGCACGTCCTGGTGTCGGTGCGCAAGGCTGGCGCTCTGCCCCCGCCACCGCTGCGCGCCAAGAGCATCGTGTACGAGCGGGACCTGCCGGAGGTGAAGCACGTCGGCCTGTTCGGCGCCCTGCACGCACGCGGGGCGGCCCAACGTGCCGACTTCGACGACGCCCTCTTCGTTGGCCGGGACGGTCTCGTGTCGGAAGGCGGCACGTGGAACGTCGCGTTCGTAGACCAGGACAGCACGGTCGTGTGGCCGGCAGCCCCTGTACTGCCGGGCGTCACCATGGCCCTGCTTCGGCAGCACGCCGAGCATCGCGTCGCCACCATCACCTTGGATCAGGCCAAGGGCATGGCCGCCGCCTTCGCCACGAATACGTCCGTCGGCGTCCGCCCCTTGTCCGCGATCGACGACACAGAGTTCCCGGTGGAACACCCTTCCCTGCGGCAACTCCAAGAGACGTACCTGTCGATCCCCGGCGAGAGCCTGTAGGACGCGGCCATGACGGGGGTGACCAGGTGGACCGGACGCGAAGCCCAGTTGCTGTGCCAGGCCATGCGCAAGAAGCAGAAGGAGTTCGCCGAGCTGGTCGGCGTCAACTCCCGCCAGATCGCCCGATGGAAGGGACGGGGCGAGACCATCGTGCTGGAACTCGACAATCAAGCGGCTCTCGACACGCTTCTCGCCCAGGCCCAGCCCGTCGTGCAGCAGCGCTTCGCCGCATTGCTGACTGAGCGGGCCGCTGCCGAGCACGACGAACGCGCCGAGGAACTCCTGCGGACAGACCCGCGTACTCGCCGGCATCATGTCGACGGGAAGGTGATGACCCTCGTCGAAGAAGGCATCTACCTGGCCGGACCCGAAAACCGTTCGGTATGGCTGGAGTCGTTCCACATCGACATCTACCCGACATCGAATGAGGACTACGCGAAGTTCGTGCTGGCCACTGGGCATCGGCCGCCGCAGCACTGGCCCGGAGGGCACTGCCCGGTCGTCTTGGCTACCCACCCCGTGGTGTGGGTGACGTGGCACGACGCCAACGCGTATGCGCAGTGGGCTGGCAAATCGCTGCCCACTGCGCGCCAGTGGGAGAAGGCCGCACGCGGCCCGCGAGGGCGTGTCTACCCGTGGGGCAACGAGCCGACCGCCGCTAAAGCGAATACCGCCGAGGCTGGCATCGACGCAACGACCCCCGTGTCCCGCTACCAGTCCGGCGTCAGCCCATACGGCGCCTTCGACATGTGCGGCAACGTGTGGGAGTGGTGCTCCACTGAGGAGGAGCCCGGCGCTGGCCGGTACCACCTGAAGGGAAGTGCCTTCACCTCCCCGTTCGAACGCGCCGCTCCGTCCCTTCAGAACGCCGCCAATGCGACCATGAAAGACAACGACACAGGGTTCCGCTGCGTCGTTTCCACGTAGAAGGGTGCCGGCACTCCCTACCGCACAGGCCAGGGCCCGCGCCTGCGGATCCTGCCGGGGCTGGCGGGACACCGTGATGGAACGACGGCGTTCGCAGACAAGCAAGTATCCCGGCAGCGGCGCACAGGACAGGGGGGCACGCGCAAGTCTTAGTTGGAAGCTGTCATCCAGGCGCTGAGCCTGTCCCAGTGCGCACTGGCCATCCGTTTCGGGGAAGCTGCGGCCGAGCTTGGCGTGACCGAGCTTGGCGCCCGCTGTATCGCTGCTGCGTACCGAGACATCGGCGTGCCCTGTTCCGGAGGCTGAAGTCCTCATACCTGCGCCCTTGTCATCTCAGGGACGACCAAGGCGATGAACCCGAAGTGCTGCCCGAACCAGTCGATTTCCTGCCGGACCTCGTCGACCCGGGAGCTGATGACGGAGGGTGTGACCGTCACAACTCCGTCGGCGTACCCGGCTCGGATCTGCTGCCGCACGAGGCGCCAACCTGGGCGTAACGCGGGTTCAGCCAGGCCCTGGCGGTCCGTATAGGGCTGTCTCGTCACCACCTGCCAGGAGTGGCGCACTGCGTAGGCCGCTGCCGCGCGAACGGAGTGCTGCGGCTCCTGCCCTCTGACAGAGAGCGCGTACAGGCATACGCGCGGCAGCCGGCCCTTGGCCTGGATCTGCGTGACGACCCGTCCAAGGTGCTCGCGCCGCGCACCTGCGAGGGGCGCGAACGGGTCTGGCTGGACACGGATCTGGTCGGGATGCAGCTGCGAGTCGATAACGCGCTCCCGGTGCGTCCAGGTCTGCGTCCTTCGGGTGGTGCTCTGGCGCATGGCGGGCCTCGGCTTCCTCGGTGGGGCGAAGGACGGCAGTCCGCGAGGGGGGATGCAGACAGCCGCCCGTCCAGCCGGTCGGGAGAGAAGCCCCGGTGCCGGCACTAAGGCGTGACGTCGTACGGCAACGGCGACCTGACACTCGGTCACGCCCGTTGCGCTTAGCTTGCTCCTTTTGGCGGTCCAAGCGCAAGACTGCGCGTCGGATTCACAAAGAGATAGAACTGGGGTGCCCATCGTCAGCGCCGTCGACGACGTGCGAAACTGCGTCCATGAAGCAGAAGCGCGCGACATCGACCGTCTGGCGGCGCAGAGTTGGCGGTCAGCTCCTCCGCTGGGGGGAGCCCATGATGTCCGCCGCCGACGCGGCGAGAGCCATGGGGTGGGACCAGACCCACCTGAGCCGGGTGCAGCGAGGCCAGTACCGCATCTCTGCGGACAACGTACGCAAGCTGTGCCGGTTGATCGGAGTTGACGATGAACCCGCCGTTGAGGAGGTGGCTCGCGTTGCCGAGAAACCACTGGGCGGTGGCTGGTGGGCGCCGTACGCCGGGAGGATTGGCCAGGCCTACCATGACTTCATTGAGCTGGAAGCAGAGGCAGAATCCATCCGCATCCACCACCCTGTTGTGGTGCCAGCGCCACTTCAATCGGCTGGCTACGTGCGAGAGATTCTGACCCGAGCAGCCAATAACCTCACCGCTGAGCGAGCCGAGATGCTGGTCTCCATCCGCATGGCTCGCCAGGGGATCCTGACTCGTGACGAGAGGCCGGCGAAGCTGCACGCGCTGGTTCCGGAACCTGCCCTGCATGCGAAATTCGACAGCGGCCCGGCGGTCATGCGCGATCAGATCCGCAAGCTCATCGATGCCACTGAGATGCCGAACGTGACATTGCAGCTCGTCCCTCTCACAGCGCATCCGGCGTTCGTAACCAAAGGCCCCCTCACGCTGCTGTCGTTCCGCCACCCCTGGGTGCCTGTTGGAAGTCTGGACAACCCCATGGGTGGCACCCACACCGAGGAGCCGGAGGCGGTCTCCTGGATGGAAGAGGAATTCGACCTGATCTCCTCCATCGCCCTTCCCGTGGACGAATCACGGGAACGTCTGGAAAAGTACCTGGAAGGACTGTACGCGTGACCACAAACACCGGTCTCTCTGCGAGCCAGCTCAAGGAAGCTGTGTGGCAGAAGTCGACCTACAGCGGAAGCAGCGAGGGGCAGTGCGTCGAGTGCGCCGACGTAACCCCGACACACTCCGGCATCGCCGTCCGTGACTCGAAGAATCCTGAAGGGGCCGTGCTACTACTCAGCCCCGGAGCCTTCGGCGGGTTCATCACTGCTGTAAAGAGGGCTGAGTTCGACCTTTTCTGATCCTGTCCCGACACGACGAATGGCCCGTCTCCCCCCGCCCATAACAGGGGGAGGCGGGCCACTGTCGTACGGGTTACCCACAGGTCCAGTGGAGCGTACCTCTCCTGTCTGCATGCGAGAAGTGGATGCCGCTGAATGAAGCCCAAATAGTCCGCAAGTAGGCGATGCCGACCCGCTTCCCGCTGCGTCAGAAGTCGCTCCGTAGTTGAGTATCCCGGTCGCGAGCGCCGCAGTCAGAGGGTGCTGTAGGCGATCGAGGCCGCCACGAACCGGTCTCGTTCGGCCGCAGCCATCAGCTGACGCTGAAGTTCCTGCGCCGCCGCGGAGCGGCAGCCCGAGGTCGTCGGACACTTACAAGACGACGTATCCCACCTTGTTCGCGAGGTAGTTCCAGCGCGGTGGCACGTTGCCCGCCAGTGTGAGCAGGGGTTCGTCTTCGTCCGGCATGTGGACTTCGACCGTTCGGGCGTCCTGGTGCAGGGGCATCCGCCAGCCGTGTGCTTCGCGGATGCGCATGGGGTACCCGGCCTTGACCAGGGGGAGGCCAGCGGCGAGGAGTACGGCCAGCAGCTTGGGCATCAGTGGGCCGTTCGGGCCGAGGCGTACTTCCTCGTGCGAATCCTGAAGGGCGTACCAGGCCAACTTGTCCTGCGACATACCGGCAGACCATGCCCCGGTCTTCGGTTCGGTGGTGCTCATGCAGCTGCCTAATCTCGCGCGCGGTCAGGTGGCCGCGGCCGGTTAACGATCGGCTGTCCCGCTGGCTACGGGAGCGGCGACCCGGCGGGCCGGGTCACGAACCGAGTGACGTTCTGCCCGTGGACGGAGGACTACGACACGCAGACCGACACACCGAGCGCACCAATGATCATGTACGGGCCGAAGGCGATGCGACCGCGGGTGCGTCCCTGGAGCAGGTTCACTGTGGCGCCGAGGGCGAACATCGCGAAGGTGCCGACGAGCACGGTGGCCCAGTTGTGCCAGCCGAGCAGGGCCCCGAGGGTGGGGGCGAGCTTCACATCGCCGAGTCCGATGCCGCCGAAGGTCATGAGGGCGAACGCGGAGCCGAGCGCGGCGGCGGCTGCAAGACAACGGGCGAAGCTGCCGGGTTCTCCGGCCACTCCTGCGGCTGCCAGCAGGGTGATCGTTCCGGCG
Source organism: Streptomyces lancefieldiae (assembly GCF_031845825.1). Lineage (NCBI taxonomy): Bacteria > Bacillati > Actinomycetota > Actinomycetes > Kitasatosporales > Streptomycetaceae > Streptomyces > Streptomyces lancefieldiae. Next base: position 7,302 of record NZ_JAVRFH010000107.1, read on the forward strand.
AAGGCGGGAACGGTGAGGAGGGTGGGGAGCCTGTGCACTTTGGCGTCGATCAGGATGAGCGCGGTGCCGCAGGCGGCGACCCAGTAATGCGCGGCGGCCAGCCAGCCCGTCAGGCCGGTGGCGGCGACGAGGGCGAAGGCGAGCGCGGTCATGGCCTCGGGGAGGCCGCGGGCCGGGTACCAAGGCGTGCGGCATGACGCACAGCGGCCTCGGGGCGGTGCGAGGAGCCGGATGGCCGTTGGGGCTGGTGCGTCACACGAGGGGCAGGCGTGCCGGAGCGGTGCGCCGGTGGGCACGGTCCTGGTGAACAGCAGCGGGCGGGTGGCGGTGCCGGCCAGGGCGCCGGCGAGAAGGGCGACGGTCGTGGTCAGCACGGTCATCACGGCAGCTCCCGGTGTCGTTCTGCCCCGGCATATGTCGGGATCTTGGAGCCTATGCGAGTCGCCCCCTCGGTTCGATGAGGTATCGGGGAGCAGGTCGAAAGCAACGACCAGGTCACGGCGCGAGCAAGGGCCCTGATCACGGTGGATGAGCCGGGCCAGGCGCTCCTACCGTTCAGATTCAGAAGCGCGATCACCGAACCGCGGAGGGCGGAATGTCACACGGCGGCGGCTGATCGCACCTCTATAGGCGACAGCGCCGAGCGCACGGGCACGACGAAGGGGGCATGGGTCCATGACGATCACCGCCGATCTCGGGAAGGCGGGGGCGGTCGGGGGCGGCCGCCGCCGAGTCGTGTGGACACGTGGCCGCCGCATCACCTTCGGGATTATCGGGTTCGGGTCCCTGCTGATCGCCCTGACCGGCTTCGTCGGCTCCTACACGGCCGTACGCGACCTCGCCGAGGAGAAGGGTTTCGGCTGGTTTGCCGCGATTTTTCCCCTTGGGATCGATATTGGCATCATCACGATGCTCGCCCTCGATCTTGCCCTGACCTGGGTCGACTTGCGGTATCCGCTGCTGCGGCACATCGCCTGGCTGCTGACCGTGGCAACGGTTGCATTCAACGCGTTCTCGTCTTACCCGGACATACTTGCATCATTTATGCATGCGGCGATTCCCTTGCTGTTCATCGCGATCACCGAGGCGGTCCGGCATGCGATCGCCATCGCGACGGCGCGCGAGGAAGGGCGGGAGGATTATGCGCTCTCACTGGGCCGGTGGCTTCTCGCCCCCTGGTCGACCTGGTTGATCTGGCGCAGCAGGAAGCTGTGGCCGAGCACGATCTCCTCGTACGAGGTGGCGCTGGCGCTGTACCAGGAGAAGCTGGACTACCGCCGGGAGTTGCGGGACGCCTACGGCTGGCGTTGGCGGAGGAAGGCCACGCGCGAGGAGCTGCGGCCGTTGCGCCGCAGCCGTCTGGGATACGCCGTCCGCCCGGCAGCAGAGCTGCGCCGTCCGGAGCGGGAGGACCTGGCCGAGCAGTCCGCGCCCACCACGCCTACCACGCCTACCACGCCGGGGGTCGTGCTGGAGAAGGTGCCGGCCGGCCATCCGCCTGCCCTGTCGCCGGCCTTCGCCTCGGCGTCGCCCGAGCCGGAGGATGCCGCCGAGCACGAGCGTGCGCAGTGCCCGCCGGCGGACGCGCGAGCCGGCGCCGAGTCCGCGGAGGAGACGCTGCTCGAGCACCCGCGTGAGGACCTCTTTGCCGGCGACACCCCCGCGGATCAGGAAGTCGAAGCAGCCGAAGATGAAGACCCCCTCGAGCGGCGCGAGCCCGACACGGGGCAGGCCGGCCACCCGGCCGGGGGCCAGGCCAACGTGGACGAGGCCGAAGACGAGGAGGGCCCCGAAGAAGATGAGGAGGGCCCCGACGAGGGTGATGATGCCGCTGCTCCGCCGCCGACGATTGAGCTGGGGCCTGCTCCGGCGAACGAGAGCAAGAGGCAGCGGGCCGAGCGGATATACCTGGCGCACCAGAAGGCGGGCGTCGAGCTCACCCGCAAGGACCTGACCCGGTGGGCCGGATACCAGAACGAAGGGTCGGGACGGAGCGCCTACAACGACCTGGAGCGCAAGCACGGGCCGATCGTGGTCAGCGAGGCGGCGTGGGAGACCGGTGACGCCCAGCTGGCCGCGGTGCCGTCGTAGGGAGCGGCCGCGTCAGCCATCGGCACGCATCGGCGCGATGAACCGGCGCATCGCGAGCATGAGCAGGCCGGCAGATGCGAAGCCGACCAGCAGCCCGGCCGCACGCACCGCCAGGTCCGCCCCACCGGCAAGGTCCAGGGTGTTCGCGACCGAGACGGCGGCGGTCCATCCGGCACCCCACAGCACCATGCAGCCCAGGAACAGCAGGGTGACCCGCATGCCGAGCGATACCCGGGACGCGGGCTGCGACGCGGGCCCGAGGCAGCGCCGGGCGTGAGCGGCATACGCCGCCCACGCCTGCTGCGGTGTACCTGGGCGGTGGGGAGGCAGTCGGCCGCACGAGCACAGTGCCCGGTGCTGGGCCTCGCCGGCAGCCGCGGAGGCGTCCTCGTAGATGACGATCTGCGGCTCATGCCGCCCGTCGTCGACGACGAACCGGTCATAGTCCACCACGATGTGACGTCCCTTCGGTGAGGAGGGCCCGCGGGCCCCGTCCGGCCGCCTTCGGACGGGGCCGGTGGCCGGGCGGGCTCGGCGGAGTCAGGGCAGTTGGCAGCCGTACCGTTCCAGGAC
>NZ_JAVRFH010000108.1:0-9729 GCF_031845825.1 Streptomyces lancefieldiae
AGGCCGTCTCGGCCGTGAGGCGTTCGGAGCACCGGATGCGGTACGCGAGATTCCCGTTGTCCTGGTCTGCGGTGACCGTCGGTGCGGCCGGCCTGGCGTCTCGCGCGGGGCTGAAGAGGCCCCAGGCGTGTGCGAGTCCGATCAGGTGCGTCGCGTTGTCCGCGCATGCCTTGGCCACGACGGCATTGATCTCGGCCAGTACGTCGTCGGCCCGGACGCTGACGGCTCGTGCAATGTCCTCGTTGCGGGAGTACTTGGCTATCGCCCGTATGAGTTGCAGTTCCGGTGTGGTGAAGTCGGGGCAGGCCCGCTGGCACGTCGGCGGTGGTACCTCCCGGATGCTGAGCAGGGTGTGGACGAGGACGGGCCGGGAGCAGCCAGGCTGGTTGAGGCGCCTGCGTGCTGTACGGAGATGACTGGCGACTCCTGCTGCGGACAGGTGGATCCGGGCACCGATTGCTTCGTTGGAAGCGCCGTAGACGAGGGGCGCGACGGCGCGCCGCTGGAGTTCCGTGAGGCGGGTGGGCGGCGGGGCGGTGGTCATGTGGTTCCCCAGGTCGATGGAGTTTTGGCAGAGGAGGGGACGAGGTGCGCTGGGCCGCTGTCCTTGGCGGCGCGTGAACGTTGCCGTACCCACGCTCACCCCGCAGCACGACGGCAGCGGGGCAGACGTCGGTGCGGAAGAAGGAGGCCTGCGAATCGCGGTCCTCGCTCTCGCCGGCACACGCGATCTGGGGGAATCGCTAGGGCAGGACCGGGAGCGCGGCTTCGGCTTCGTACGTGGCCAGCGGGGCGAGCAGGAGATGGCTGCGCCGGGCCTGCGTGCAGGAGACGCGCCAGGGTCACCGGTATGCGGAGCGCGAGGACACCGGTCGGCGAAGGCCAAGTCTTCACGCAGGCACCCCCACCGAGGCGAATGCCCGTGAGAGTGTGAGGGCCGTATCCAGTACCCCGACGTGTGAGAACGCTTGCGGAAAATTGCCGACCAGGCGCCTGCGCTTGGAGTCCCACTCCTCCGCGAGCAGCCCCAGGTCGTTGCGTAGTTCCAAGAGCCTTTCGAAGAGTTCGCGTGCCTCGTCGATTCGACCGATCATGGCGAGGTCGTCAGCGAGCCAGAAGCTGCAGGCGAGGAAGGCACCCTCATCGCCGCTCAGGCCGTCGATGCCTACCTTGTCGCCGGCGGTGGGGTAGCGCATGACGAAGCCGTCGGGGGTCATCAGGTCACGCTGGATGGCTTCGATCGTGCCGATGACCCGGGGGTCGTCCGGGGGGAGGAAGCCCACCTGCGGGATGAGCAGAGTGGCGGCGTCTAGTTCCTTCGAGCCGTAGGACTGGGTGAATGTGCGGCGCTCCGGGTCGAATCCGCGCTCACAGACGTCGCGGTGAATTGTCTCGCGCAGGGCTTTCCAGCGCTCCAGCGGGCCGTCGACGGCACCAGACTCGAGCAGTTGGACCGTGCGGTCGACAGCCACCCAGGCCATGACCTTGGAGTGCACGTAGTGGCGGCGCGGACCCCGGCTCTCCCAGATTCCGTCGTCCGGCTCCATCCAGTGCTTCTCCAGGAAGTGGATCAGCTTGACCTGGAGGTGGTCGGCGGGGCCGGCGGGTAGCCCGGCCTGGCGGGCGCGGTGGAGGGTTTCGGCGACTTCGCCGTACACGTCAAGCTGGAGCTGGCCTGCGGCGTCGTTGCCGATCCGTACCGGGCGGGAAGCTTCGTAGCCGCCCAGCCAGTCCAGCTCGCTCTCCGGCAGTTGCCGTTCACCGGCGATTCCGTACATGATCTGCAGCTTTTCCGGGTCGCCGGCTACCGCGCGTAAGAGCCAGCCCGCCCAGTCGCGGGCTTCGGACCGGTAGCCGGTACGCAACAGCGAGGAGAGCGTGATGGCGGCGTCGCGCAGCCAGCAGAACCGGTAGTCCCAGTTGCGTTCGCCTCCCAGATCCTCGGGCAGGGAGGTGGTGGGGGCGGCGACGATCCCGCCGGTCGGGGCGTAAGTGAGCGCCTTCAGTGTTATCAGCGAGCGGACTACCGCCTCCCGGTACGGACCGTCGTAGGTGCAGTGGCTGACCCAGGCCGTCCAGAATTTCTCTGTCGCCTGCAGTGCCTCTTCGGCGTCCGGTAGGGCGGGTGGGTCCTGGTGGGAGGGGTGCCAGGTGAGGGTGAAGGTGACGCGTTCTCCCTCGGTGACGGTGACGTCGGAGCAGGTCGTCAGGGCTTCGCCGTACGTCGGGGCGGTGGTGTCCAGCCACAGGCTGTTCGGACCGGCGACGGCCTGGGTGCGCTCGCCCCAGGTTTCCACCCAGGGGACGACGGAGCCGTAATCCATGCGCATCCGGAGCCGGGAGGCCATGGGCACGCGACCGCTGACGCCCTCGACGATGCGGACGAGTTGGGGGGATCCATCCTCTCGCGGGGGCATGAAGTCGATGACCTTCACGATGCCCGAGGTGGTGACCCATCGGGTTTCGAGTACGAGGGTGTCCTCGCGGTAGTGACGGTCGGTGGAGACAAGGTTCGCGTCTACGGCCGGGCTGACACGCCAGAAGCCGTTGCTCTCGTCGCCCAGCAGGTTCGCGAAGATCGCGGGGGAGTCGAAGCGGGGCAGGCACGCCCACTCGACTGTCCCGTCGCGGCCGATCAGGGCAGCGGTCTGCATGTCGCTGACGAGTGCGAAGTCCTCGATACGCCGGGTGGCCAACATAGAAGAAGATCCGTTCGGTGCGGGGGCACGCGGGCCGCGGGCGGGCCGAGCGTGCTGACAGGTGACGCCGGATGGGCGGGGGTGTGTCCTGCGGGAGCTCGGACAGCGTCCTGAGGTCACGTTGGGGCGGCTTGCTGCTGGCGGGTGATGGCCGTCTGTTGGACAGCCGTGCTGCGGGGACTGATCACGTCCGAGGGGTCAAGTCAGGGCAGTGGGAGCCTGGCGGGGGAGAGCGCAGTGGCAATCCGTTGTGACCACTGGCCCTTGCTCTGATCGAGGGCGACCTCGGCCAGGCGCAGCATCTGGATGTCGGACGTGCCTGCGGGAGCGAAGATGTGGTGCGCATCGCGCAGATAGCGACCGATGGGCATGTCGGCCATCAATCCGGCTGCGGCGTGGATTTCCATCGCGGCCCGGGCGGAGTCCAGGGCCAGCTCAACGTTGATCAGCTTGGCGTTCATCAGCTCGGCGTCACAGGGCACACCGGTGTCCAGGAGATGGGCGGCGTGGTAGGCGGCGAGGCGGGCCGTCATGACACGGGACTGGATCTGCCCAATTTTGATCTTGATGTTGGGCAGCTGGTGCAGCGGGTTGTCGTAGCGGACTCGTTCGCTGGCGAAGGCGACGGTCTGTTCGAGGATCGCCTGATGGATGCCCAGGGCGACCGCGGTGAGGTTGGGACGCCCGTACAGGACGCTGGACGAGTAGGCGACGTCCAGGCCGTCTCCCTCCCGGCCGAGGCGGTTTGTGACTGGTATCCGGCAGTCGTCGAAGTGCAGCTCGCCGAAGCTGAAGCCGTGCAGTCCGAGGGTCTGGTCCACGGCGGGCAGAGTCAGGCCGGGGCTGCCTGCTTCGACGAGGAAGGCGGTGAGCCCTTGGGAGCCCTCGCCGGTGCGGGCGACAACTCCGTGGAGGTCCCCGACGTGCGAGTTGCCGACGTAGATCTTGCGCCCGTTGAGGACGTAGTGGCGTCCCTCACGGCGTGCGGTCATCTGCATGCCCAGTACGTGGCTGCCGGCTTCGCGTTCGGTGACGGCGATGGTGGGCAGGCACGATCCGTCGGCGATCCGGGGGAGCCAGTCGCGCTTTTGCTGGTCGCTGCCGAAGTGGATGATCTTCGCGACGCCGAGCTGGGAGGCCTGGACGAAGGCGCCCATGGCGGCGCTCACCCGGGACAGCTCCTCGATGATGAGGGTCTTGGCGAGGTGACCGGCCCCCATGCCACCGTAGGCCTCATCGATGGTGACGCCGATCCATCCCTGCCGGGCGATGGCCACCGCGAGCTCTGTTTCCACCGCTGCGGTGCGCTCCATCTCCGCCACGCGCGGTGCGACCTTGGACTCCGCGAAGGCACGGACGCGTGCGCGGAGCTGGTGGTGGTGCTCTTCGAGATAGGCATCGGACACTGTGGGCTCCCCTCCCTGGTGATCGCTCGTGACGTGCGGCGGCGCGGGTACGGGCTAGGGCTGGATGCCGGCGCGCTGGTAGAGGAAGTTCATGACGTCGTCGCGGCGCTGTTTGATCAGCGCGAGGGAGTCCCGTCCGGTGCTCAGGGCCCGCTCCTCAGGGCCCACGAAGCACACGGTGCCGAGCACCGTGTCGCCGTGGAGGAGGGGGGCGCCGGCGTAGGTGCGGATTCCGATCAGGTCGACGACGGTGTTCCCGGCGAATCGCGGGGAGGAGAAGACGTCGGGCAGGACCAGGGCCTTCTTGCGGTCGACGACCTCGGGGCAGAACCCGTGGTCGAGGGGCATGCTGCGGCCGACCGTCGGCAGGTCGCTGTCGCCTGCGGGCGTGTGGAGTCCGAAGAACTGCTGCTGGCTCCCGAAGATGTTGACCATGGCGTAGGGGACGCAGGCTTCCTGAGCCAGCTGCGTGGCGAACGCGTCGAGGTCCGGTTCGGGGCCCGTCAGGCCGAAAGCACGCAGTACGGCGTCCCGTTCGGCTGTCGCCGCGTGAGGGTGGTGGGGGGCGTCGATGGGGAAGGTCATGCGAGGGCTCCAGAGGTGAGCTGACGGCGGCGCCGGAGGCTGTGCTCGACGAGCCGGATGAGAACGGTCATGGCGGAGGTGCGCTGTCGGACATCGCAGGTGAGGACCGGGACATGCGAGTCCAGTTCGAGGGCGTGGCGTACTTCGTCGGGGGTGTAGCGGTACGCGCCGTCGAACTCGTTGACGGCCACGACGAATGGCGTCTTGAGCTGTTCGAAGTAGCTGACCGCGGCGAAGGAGTCCTGTAGGCGCCGGGTGTCGGCCAGGACGACCGCGCCGACCGCGCCGTAGGAGAGGTCGGGCCAGGCGAACCAGAAGCGCTCCTGTCCTGGCGTGCCGAACAGGAAGAGAATCATCGGGCGGTTCGGTTCGGTGAACGTGATCCGGCCGAAGTCCATGGCCACGGTGGTCGTGGACTTCTCCGCCACGCCGGTCAGGTCGTCGATGTCCCGGCCGGCGTCGGTGAGGACTTCCTCCGTCATCAGCGGCGGTATCTCGCTTAGCGTGGCGACCATCGTGGTCTTGCCGACGCCGAAGCCGCCGGCCACCACGATCTTCAGCTCCGCCACAGGGAGCGCCGCGTCCCCAGGTTCAGAGCCGATTGTGTAGGCCATGAAGGAGTGCCTCCAGTAGGTGTACGTCGGGATCGGCTCCGGCGCCGACGGGGTTGGCCCGGGCCAGCGCATCGCAGTCGAGGAGATCCCCGATCAGGACTTTCACGACTTGCACGGGCTGGTGCGTCCGGGCGGCGAGTTCGGCAACGGAGCGGGGGACGCCGCTGCAGTGGAGCAGCAGCGCCTCACCCTCGGCACTGAGGTGAGCCGTCCCGGGGGCGATCGGTCGGGTGATCAGGCAGGTGGTGAGATGCAGCGTGTGCTTGGAGCGGGTGCGGCCTCCGGTGATCGTGTAGGGGCGGACGTCGCCTAATGAGCTGTCGGCCCATCCGCTGGCCCCCATGTCACAGCCCCTGCCCGCTGAACGAGTTGGCTCGGGCCGCCACGACGAGGTGCTCGTCCAGTCCCCCGATGAAGGTCTCCATCACGTAGCCGACCTGGCCCGGGTCTGCGTCGGGCCTGGCCACGACGGCCAGGACGGTGTTCACTGCCTTGTTGTCGCTGAATGCGGCGCCGGCGCTCATCACGAAGAGGCTGCCGCCGTCGTGCTCGACAACGACCTGGCGGATCCCGCCCGGCGTGTCCTTGAACTGCTGACGCCCGAGCGAGTACAGCCCGGAGATGACGGCCGCGAGGTTGTCGGCGTCGTCGGTCGGCTGTTCGGTCCAGGCCAGCTTCAGACCGTCACCAGAAGCAAGGAGGGCGCGGGTCGTCCCGGGTGCCTTGTCGAGAAGCCCCGCGAGCAGTCCGCTCAGCTGGTCGCGCGCGGCCGTGATACGGGGGGCAGTGCCGTCATTCTGCATGGGTTTCTCCTGGTCAAGTGAGGGGGGTGGCTGGACGAGTGGTGACTCAGTCGCCGGGCGGCTGCGCCTGGGGGGAGTCGTCAGACGGCCGACGGGAGCGGAAGTTCGCCATCAGTCCACCGGTGGCGCGTCCCGCGGGTGCCTGCTGCACCACCGGCGGGAGGCGCCTTTCAGCCTCGCCACGCCGGGGCAATGGAGGTCGGCCCGGCTCCGGACCGGACGAGGATGTGGGTCCCGTCCCGCCTGGCAGTTGAAGCGGGATGCGTCGGGGCAGCTCAGTGGTGTCGTCCGGGCTAGGCGACGCCGGTTCCCGTCGCACGGGACCGGATGACATGGGCGCCGATGGAAGCGGTTTCTCGGCCGGAGACTTGGACGAAACCTGCTGGTCGGCAGAGACGAGCAGATCCTTGGGGATGAGCACAACGGCCTGGGTCCCGCCGACGATGTTCGGCCCTAGACGAATGGTGATCTTGTGCCGCTGCGCGAGCAGGGCGGCGACCAGCAGGCCGATCTTGCCGTCACGCAGACGGGCGCGAGGGTCCTCGCTCTCTGGAGCGGCAAGCAGGCGGTTGAGCGATTCCCGTTTCCGCTGAGACATGCCGGTCCCGCGGTCAAGCAGTTCGATGGCTATCCCGCCCTCGGTTTCGTGGGTGTGGACCTCCACCCGCTCTCTCGAGAAGCCGGTTGCGTTCTCCATCAGGGCGGCGAGCAGGTGCACCACGTTGGGGCTGACGTATCCCGGTAGTGCGGCAGCCGTGTGCGGGGCCGGTGCCACGCGGACACGCTGATACTCGGGAATCTCCGCGACGGCGCGCCGGATCGCCGTGGCCAGCATCACCGGAGCACTGTCCCGGGGAGGGGTATTGCCGCCCAGGACCGCAAGGCTTTCGACCGCGCGCCGGATCTGGGTCAGCAGGTGATCGACGCGGAAGAGCTCCGCCATCAGCTCCGGGTCTTCGATGTCCCTCTCGACCTCGGAGATGACGGTGATACTGCGGTTGACCAGACTCTGCAGACGCGGAGAGATCGACTTGAAGATCTCGGCGAGCTCTGCCTGCGCGTTCAGCTGCTGGTGCTGGCGAGTCGCTGCCACCATCACCGTCTTCCACGCCTCATCGAAGGCCTGGTCCAGGAGAGCGATGGCGTCGGTGCAGATGTTTCCGGTGCGAGGCGGGGCGGGGGACGGCGAGAAGTTGGTGTGCGCGTTGCCCTGCTCGGCCTGTGCGGCTGCCCAGCGAAGGCCCTGCTGGCCCTTGCCGACAGCCGCGATGACGGCCTCAAGAGCTCCGTACGCCTCATCCCGCTCCGCGCGGACCTGTTCTTCACGAGCCAGGCCCTTGCGGGCGCGCAGGACACGCGTTCCGGTCCACCACAGAACGCACGCTGACGCGACGACAGCGGTAGCGATGCCAGCGGGAGGTGGCAGCATCTCGAAGTCGTCGAGCATCCAGCCACCACCGACGGCTGCTCCGGTCAGCACCGAGGAGGTGAGAGCAGGCGGAAGGTGCAGGGCGCCGCCTGCAGGCGCCCGGTGGCGTCGCCGAGCCTGAGCCGGCACCTGGCTTGCGAACTCAGACACGGCGCATCCCCCGAACGTGAAGTCCCATTGACTGCAGGAAGACGTCCCGCATCCGTGCGCCCGTCAAGCTGAGGCTCGAGTGCACCACCACTGCTTCCGTGGTCGCACAGCCCGGCGGACCGGGCGGTGCGGCCCAGAATCGGTGGCGGACAGACTGCTGGCCCTGTGTGTACGCGGCGGCCGAGTCGAAGCGGGGCAGGCACAGCCAGTCGACGGTTCCGTCCCGGCCGAGCGGAGCAGCGGTCTGCATGTCGCTGATGCGCGCGTAATCCTTGGAGGGCAGTCGGCTGTCCAAGGTTGGCGGCCTATTCATGTAGTCCGGTCTCCGGTCGTGACGAGTACGGCGTAGGCATGGGAATGGTCGAAACGGGCGTCCATGCTGGGCAGCCGGGCGGCGCTGGTGCTGGGAGGCCGCCAGGTGGCAGTGCTGACGAGCCCGCGATCGTCCAGCAGCGACCACGAGCCGAGCAGCGCATCGAGGGCGTCCTCGGTCCGGGGCCAGAAGCCGATGCCGGCCTCCTCGTAGATCTCGCTCAGTCGCGCCAGCTGCCTCGCGGGGGCAAAGTCGCCGGTGGCGTGGGTGAGCGAGAGCACGGACCCCGGCGGGAGCCACTCGTGCAGCCTTGCCACGGCGGTGCGGGCCATGTCGTCGTCGACCCATGGCAGGACGTCGTGTAGCAGCACCCCGATCGGTCGGTCACGGTCCAGCCGCTCGATCGGCGCAGCAGCGAGCAGGGCGGACAGGTCCGCCAGGTCACCCAGGAGCGAGGCCGTGCCGGCGCGCTCGGCCAGGAGCATCCGTGCGTGGCCTTCCACCACCGAGTCGCTGTCGACGTAAACGATGCGGCGTACGGCGCCCGGCAGGCGCAGGTTGTCGTCGTGTGGCAGGCCGCAGCCCAGGTCGATGACCTGGTCGATGCCCAGCTCCCGTGTGAAGCAGTCCAGGATTCTCGGGCCGTGGGCGCGGTTGATGCGCACACTGGGCGGCAGCCACGTGGCGACGGCAAGCAGGTGCTGGGCGAATTCGCGGTCGACGATGTAGTTGTCCGTCCCGCCGTCGAGATAGTCCTGCACCCGAGCGACCTTCGGCATGAGGTAGTGGTCTGGGGGAATCGAGAGGCCCGTCACGCGTCGATCCCCTTCCTCAGTCGGGCGCGCACGGCGCACCGCGCGACGCCCGGTTGGACAGGGGCGACGTCGGTGTGGAGCAGGACGCCGACACGGCGGTTGAACTCTCGTTGGTCGAGGTCGAGCAGTCCGGTCATGGGCACGTCGTGAGGCGACCCGAGCAGGCGGGCGAGGAGCCGGGCGGCGTTCACGAGGCGGTCCTCCGCTCCATCGCGTCCGCGGCGCGCGCGAGCAGCTCGTACGTCTCCTCACGGCTGCAGGCGGCGGGCAGGGCCTCGCGCAGGCCGGCACTCACGGTCCTCGCAGCGCGAGAGCCGGTCTCATAGCTGGGAAACAGGCCGAGGCTCGTCACCAGGCGGTGGCCGTGCAGGGTTACTTCAGCGGGCCAGTGGGCCGTGTGAATGGAGAGCACCGGGCTCATCGGCAGGATGCGGACAACCGCACCCCCGGCGGCCGATTCCTCGCCCTTCACCAGGCTGGCAAGGTGCCGCAGTTGGTCGGCCATCACCTTGCAGTCGCCGACCGTTCTGGTCAGCACGGTCTCGTCCAGCAAGACCGTCCGCCGCTGGTCCTCGGCCCACGTATGGTCGTGCACCCACCGGGGCAGCCCCAGCACCGGTTCATCCGCGTTGAAGCAAACCGCGGGGTCCAGCACCGCCTCCTGATACTCCTGTGTGCGCAGGCCCGCGGGGACCTGCATGGAGAATTGGATGGACTCACTCGCAGTCCGCATCACCGCGATGTAGCGCGCCATCGCCTCCTCACCCGCCACGTCCGCCCAGTGGTCGAACGGGGCGCGTTTGGCGTGCCCCCGCTCTTCGCGCTCGCTCCGGATGTAGTCCTGCGGCGGCAGGCTCCGGACGAGGTAGTCGGAGTGCTTCCCCGCTACGCCGTAGTGGAGCAGCAGTTTCTGTA
>NZ_JAVRFH010000109.1:0-9331 GCF_031845825.1 Streptomyces lancefieldiae
ATCGGGTCACCCAGCTTCGTCCCCGTACCGTGCGCCTCCACCACGTCCACATCCGCCGCGGACAACCCCGCGTCCGCCAGCGCCGCCCGGATCACCCGCTGCTGCGCCACCCCACTGGGCGCCGTCAGCCCGTTGGACGCGCCGTCCTGGTTGACCGCCGAGCCCCGCAACACCGCCAGCACCCGGTGACCGTTGCGCCGGGCGTCCGACAGCCGTTCCAGTACGACCAGGCCGACGCCCTCGGCGAAACCGGTGCCGTCCGCGCCGTCGGCGAAGGCCTTGCAGCGGCCGTCGGGGGCCAGGGCGCGCTGCCGGCTGTAGGCGGTGTGCACACCGGGGGTGCTCAGGACGGCGGCACCGCCGGCCAGTGCCAGCGAGCACTCGCCCGCCCGCAGTGAGCGCATCGCCAGGTGCAGGGCGACCAACGAGCCGGAGCAGGCCGTGTCGACGCTGAGCGCGGGGCCGTTGAGGCCCAGGGTGTAGGAGATCCGGCCGGCCATCACGCTCAGCGCGTTGCCGGTGACCAGGTAGCCGTCGATGCCGTCCGGCGCCTCGTGCAGCCGCGGGCCGTACTCCTGCTGTTCGGAGCCGACGAAGACACCGGTGGCGCTGGAGCGCAGTGAGGAGGGGTCGATGCCGGAGCGCTCCAGGGCCTCCCAGGCGACCTCCAGGAGCAGTCGCTGCTGCGGGTCCATCGCCAGCGCCTCGCGGGGCGAGATCCCGAAGAAGTCCGCGTCGAAGTCCATCGCTCCGCCGAGGAAGCCGGCCTCGCGTGCGTAGGTCGTGCCGGCCTTGCCCGGGTCGGGGTCGAAGAGCCCGGCGAGGTCCCAGCCGCGGTCGGTGGGGAACGGCGACTGGGTGTGCACCTCGTCGCGGACCAGCCGCCACAGCTCCTCGGGTGAGGAGACGTCGCCCGGGAAGCGGCAGCCCATGCCCACCAGCACGATCGGGTCGCCGTCGTGGGCCACCACGTGCGGGGCCTCGTCGGCCGGTCCGCCCAGGCCCAGCAGGACCTCGGCCAGGTGACCGGTGAGCGCCTCCGGTGTGGGGTGGTCGAAGAGGACGGAGGCGGGCAGCCGGGCGCCGGTGGCCTCGGAGAGCGCCTTGACCAGGCCGACCATGGCGAGCGAGTCGAGGCCGAGGTCGCGGAACGAGCGGTCGGTGGCGAGTTTGGAGCCTGCGGCGGGCACGCCGTGCGGGTGCGCCTGGCCGAGCACGGCCTCCAGGTGGCCCCGGACGAGCAGGCGCAGCCTGTCCCGCGCGTCGGCGGGCGGAAGGGCCGCGAGGGCGGTGACGAACTGCTCCGGTGCGGCGGGCTCCTGCGGGCGGACGCCGTTCTCCGACTCGCTCATCGGCGCGTTCCCTTCGTGTCGGTTCTGTTCCATGGCTCAGTCCGCCAGTTCGTTGTCGAGGACGGCGAAGAGTTCGTCGTCGCTCGCCGTCCCGTAGTCGTAGTCGGAGGTCTCCAAAGCGTCGCCGTCCGCCGTCAGCAGGCTGCGCACCAGGGCCTCCAGCCGGGTGGCGACGGCGCCGCGGTCGGCGTCCGTCCGCTTCAGCGTCTCGGCGAGCCGGTCGATCTCGGTGAGCGCGAGCCGTGTCGGGTCGGGTCCCCGGTCCACGAGCGCCTCGTCCAGGTGGGCGGCGAGCGCGATCACCGTCGGATGGTCGAAGACCAGAGTGGCGGGCAGCGTCAGTCCGGTGGCCGCGGCCAGGATGTTGCGCAGCTCCACCGCGGCGAGGGAGTCGAAGCCCATCTCGCGCAGCGCCCGCCGGTCGTCGACGGTCTCGGGGTCCTGATGACCGAGGACGGTGGCGACCCGGCCGCGCACCAGGTCGACCAGCAGTTCCGTCCGCTCCTCCTGCCGCAGCGGGGCCAGTCGGCGGCGCAGGTCCTCCGGCGTGTCCTGGCCCGCGGCGGTTTCCGCCGTGGTCCGGGCCGCGTGGGGCACCAGGTCCCCGAGGATCGGGGGGAGTTCGCCGCCGCGGGCGCGGAGGGCCGCGGTGTCGAAGCGGATCGGCAGCAGCGCGGCGTCCGGCGTGCCGAGCGCGGCGTCGAGGAGGTCGAGGGCCTCCCGCCGTTTCAGCGCCGGCATGCCGAGCCGTCGCATCCGCTGCCGGCCGGCCTCGTCCAGGTCGCCGGACATCCCGGCGTCCTCGTCCCACAGTCCCCAGCCGAGCGAGAGGGCGGGCAGCCCTTCCCTTCGGCGGTGCTCCGCCAGGGCGTCCAGGAAGACGTTGGCGGTGGCGTAGCTGGACTGTCCCGCACCGAGGAGGGTGCCGGCCGAGGAGCCGAAGAGGACGAACGCGTCGAGGTCGCCGGCGAGTTCGTGGAGGTTCCAGGCGGCGTCCACCTTGGGCCGCAGGACCGCGGCGAACCGCTCGGGGGTGAGCGTGTCGAGCAGTCCGTTGTCGACCACCCCGGCGGCGTGCACCACCGAGCGCACCGGGTGCCGCTCCAGCAGCTTCGCGAGGGCGTCGCGGTCGGCGGTGTCGCAGGCGGTGACCGTCACGGCGGCGCCCAGGCCGGCCAGTTCGGCGCGCAGTGTGTCGGCCCCCGGGGCCTGCGGGCCCCGCCGGCTGACCAGCACCAGTTCGCGTACCTGGTGGCGGGTGACCAGATGGCGGGCGACGACCGCGCCGAGTCCTCCGGTGCCGCCGGTGATCAGCACCGGGCCCTCCATTCCGCCCGGTCGGATCTCGGTGACCCGGGCCAGCCGGGGCGCGCTGAGGGAGTCGGCGCCGAGCGTCGTCTCGGGCTCGCCGGTGCCGACCGCGGCGGTCAGCCGGGCGGCCAGCCGGGCACCGGACGGTGCCCCTTCGTCGAGGTGCACCAGGGCGAGGCGGCCGGGGTGCTCGGCCTGCGCGGCACGGACCAGCCCGGCCAGCGGGGCCTGGCTCAGTCCGGTGCCGAGGGTGACGACCAGGCGGGTGGCCGACAGCCGTGTGTCGCCCAGCCAGCCGGTCAGCACGGCGAGCAGGTCGAGCGCCGCGGCGCGCACCGCGTCGGGCACCGGCCCCGCGTGGCCGGGGCAGTGGTGGACCAGCACCGTGGGCGCCGGGTCGTCCGGGACCGCGGCCGGCTCGGCGTACACCGGCAGGCCCGTGCCGGACGCGGTGGCGCCGAGGCCCAGGTGGTCCGTGCCGAGGACGGCCAGGCCGGTGGGGTCGGCCGGGGCGGCGGGGGCGGGGAGCTCCTTTCGGGTGATCCGGTGGAGCCAACGGGGCGCGGCCGCGAACGCCTCGGCGGAGACCGGCCGGGCGACCAGCCCGGCCACCGAGGCCAGCGGCCGGCCCGTCATGTCGGCGACCTGCAGGGCGGTGGTGTCCGCACCGGCCGGCGCGATCCGCACCCGTACCCGCGGGGCGCCCTCGCCGAGCAGTCGTACGCCGGTCCAGGCGAACGGCAGGACCGGGCTCTCGTCCGGCGCGCCCAGCAGCAGCGCGTGCCAGCAGGCGTCCAGCAGCGCGGGGTGCATCCCGTAGCGGGACGGGTCGACCCCCTCGGGCAGTTCGACCTCGGCGAAGACCTCTTCGCCGCGCCGCCAGGCGGCCCGCAGCCCCTGGAAGGCGGGGCCGTAGGCGTAGCCGCGGTCGGCGAGCTCGTCGTACGCGCCGACGACCGGCAGGGCCTCGGCACCCGGCGGCGGCCACGTGGTCAGGTCCGCCGCGTCGTCGGCGGTGGGCCCGGCGTCCTCCTCGACGAGCCGGCCGGTGGCATGGCGCTGCCAGTCCCGGCCGTCACGGGAGTGGATGCGCACCGTGCGGCCGCCGTCGTCCTCCCGCTCGCCGACGTCCACCCGGACCGCTACGGCGGCGGACGCGGAGCCCGCCGGGGGGAGGACGAGCGGCGCCTCCAGCATCAGCTCGCGGATCACCGGTGTGCCCGCCTCCCGGCCCGCCCGGAGGGCGAGTTCGACCAGCGCGGTGCCGGGCAGCAGCACCTGGTCGTGGACGGCGTGGTCGGCCAGCCAGGGCTGGGCGCGCAGGGACAGCTGCCCGGTGAGGGCGACCGAGTCGCCCTCGGGGGCCGGGACGACGGCCGCCAGCAGCGGGTGGTCGGCGACCTCCTGCCCGGCGGCGGTCACGTCACCGGCGTGCGGGGCCGCCTCCAGCCAGTAGCGCCGGTGCTGGAAGGGGTAGGTGGGCAGCTCCGCGCGGCCGGCCGGCGGCAGCACCGCCGACCAGTCCACCGGGACGCCGCGGGTCCAGGCCCGGGCGAGGCCGGTGAGCAGGGTGGTGATCGGCTCCCGGTCACGGCGCTGCACCGCGGCGAACGCGGAACCGGACGCCCCGCACTCCCGGCCCAGGGCGGTGAGCACCGCGTCCGGGCCGACCTCCAGGAAGGTGGCGGCGCCCGCCTCCTCCATCCGCCGGACGGTGTCGGTGAAGCGGACCGTTTCCCGCACGTGCGCCACCCAGAACTCGGGGTCGCACACGTCCCCGGCGGCCATCACCGGCAGCCGCGGTTCGCGCAGCTCCACCCCGGCCACCACCTGGCGGAAGGCGTCGAGCATGGGCTCCATCAGCGGGGAGTGGAAGGCGTGCGAGACGGTCAGCCGGGAGGTCCTGCGCCCCTGCTCGGCCAGCCGCGCGGCGAGCGCGGTGACCGCGTCCTCCTCGCCGGAGACCACCAGCGAGCGCGCCCCGTTGACCGCGGCGAGGGAGACGCCGTCGCCCAGCAGGGGCAGTACCTCCTCCTCGGTCGCCTGTACGGCGATCATCGCGCCGCCCTCGGGGAGCGCCTCCATCAGGGCGCCGCGCGCGGCGACCAGGGAGCAGGCGTGCTCCAGGGAGAGCACCCCGGCCGCGTGGGCGGCGGCCAGCTCGCCGACGGAGTGCCCGCCGACGCAGTCCGGCCGTACGCCCCAGGACTCCAGCAGCCGGAAGAGCGCCACCTCGACGGCGAACAGGGCCGGCTGGGTGTAGCGGGTGCGGTGCAGCAGCGCGGCCTCCGGGGTGTCCGGGTCGGCCCACATCACGTCGGTCAGCGGACGGTCCAGCTCCTTGTCGAACACCGCGCACACCTCGTCCAGCGCGGCGGCGAACTCCGGCCGGGTGCGGTGCAGTTCGCGGCCCATGCCCAGCCACTGGGAGCCCTGTCCGGAGAAGAGCAGACCGAGCCCGCCGGCGGTGACGGCGCCGGTGACCGTCCCGGCGGCGGTACGTCCGGTGGCGAGCGCGGAGAGCGCGGGCGCCGCGGCGGTGGCGGCCTCGTGGGCGGGCACCACGACCACCGCGCGGTGGGCGAACCCGGTCCGGGTGGTGGCCAGCGCCCGGGCCACGGCGGGGACGTCGGCCGGGGCGCCGGCGTCGTCCGAAGCGGCGGCGGTCAGCACCGGGAGCAGACGGGCGGCCTGTTCGGCCAGGGCGTCGGGGGTCCGGGCGGAGAGCAGCAGCGGCAGCACCGCTCCGTCGTCCTCGGCGTGCGGGGTCCGTGGCGCGGCCGGCGGTCCGTCGGCGGGTGCCTGCTCCAGTACGACGTGCGCGTTGGTGCCGCTGATACCGAAGGACGACACCGCGGCGCGCAGCGGCCGGTCCGTCCGCGGCCACGGCCGGGTCTCGGTGAGCAGTTCCACCGCGCCCGACGACCAGTCGACCTGGTCGCTGGGCCGCTCCACGTGCAGGGTCGCGGGCAGGGTGCGGTGGTGCAGTGCCATCACGGTTTTGATGACGCCGGCGACCCCGGCGGCGGCCTGGGTGTGGCCGATGTTCGACTTCACCGAGCCGAGCCACAGCGGGCGGTCCGCGTCCCGGTCCTGGCCGTAGGTCGCCAGCAGCGCCTGGGCCTCGATCGGATCGCCGAGGCGGGTGCCGGTGCCGTGGGCCTCGACCGCGTCCACGTCGGCGGCGGTGAGCCCGGCGTTGGCCAGCGCGGCCCGGATGACCCGCTGCTGGGAGGGGCCGTTGGGGGCGGTGAGGCCGTTGGACGCGCCGTCCTGGTTGACCGCCGAGCCGCGGACCACGGCGAGGACGCGGTGGCCGTTGCGGCGGGCGTCCGAGAGCCGTTCCAGGACGAGCAGGCCGACCCCTTCCGACCAGCCGGTCCCGTCGGCGGTGTCGGAGAAGGACTTGCACCGGCCGTCGGCGGCGAGCCCGTTCTGCCGGGCGAACTCCACGAAGGTGCCCGGGGTGGACATCACCGTCACACCGCCGGCCAGCGCCAGGGAGCACTCGCCGGAGCGCAGCGCCTGGGCCGCCCAGTGCAGGGCGACCAGTGAGGAGGAGCAGGCGGTGTCCACGGTGACCGCCGGGCCCTCCAGCCCGAGGCTGTAGGCGACCCGGCCGGAGACGACGCTGTTGAGGGTGCCGTTGCCGAAGTAGCCGATGAGGTCGTCGGGGACCGTCGTCAGGTTGCTGCCGTAGTCCCGGTACATCACACCGGCGAAGATCCCGGTGTCGGTGCCGTGCAGCGAGGCGGGGTCGATCCCGGCGCGCTCGAACGCCTCCCAGGACGCCTCCAGGAGCAGCCGCTGCTGCGGGTCCATCGCCAGCGCCTCGCGCGGCGAGATCCCGAAGAACTCGGCGTCGAAGTCGGCGGCGCCCCGCAGGAAGCCGCCGTGGGCGGTGTAGCTCTGGCCCGGTTCGGTGCCGTGCAGCGCCTCCAGGTCCCAGTTCCGGTCGTCGGGGAAGGCCGTGATGGCGTCGGAGCCCTCGCGGACCAGCCTCCACAGGTCCTCCGGAGAGGCGACCTCGCCGGGGTAGCGGCAGCTCATCCCGACGATGACCACCGGGTCGTCGTCGGCGGGGACCGCGGTGGCGGGACGGGCGGGCGCGGCCGGTGCCGGCGCGGTGTCCGCCCGGGCCACCAGGTGGGCGGCGAGCGCCTGCGGTGTGGGGTGGTCGAAGACCAGTGTGGCCGGGAGCCGGCCTCCGGTGACCGCTGCGAGCCGGTTGCGGAACTCGACCGCGGTGAGCGAGTCGAAGCCGAAGTCACTGAAGGCGCGGCGCGGTTCGACGTCCGCGGCGCTCTCGTGCCCGAGCACCGCGGCGACCTCGGCGCACACCACGCGCAGGACGTACGGCACCCGCTGGTCGGCGGGCAGCCCGGCCAGCTTCGCGGCGAACGGCACCGGGCCGTGTCCCGCCGTACGGCGCGCGGCGGGACGGCGCACCAGGTCACGCAGGACGGACGGGAGCTGCTCGTCGGCGGCCCGGGCGCGCAGCGCGGCCGGGTCCAGCCGCAGCGGGGCGAGGACCGGTCCGTCGGCGGCCAGGGCGGCGTCGAACAGCGCCAGTCCCTCCTCGGTGGTCAGCGCGCCGACGCCGGTGCGCTCGATCCGGGCCCGGTCCGTCCCGCTCAGTCCCGCCGCCATGCCGTCCTCGCCCCACAGACCCCAGGCCATGGAGAGGGCCGGCAGGCCCTGGGAGTGCCGGTGCCGTGCGAGGGCGTCCAGGAAGAGGTTGGCGGCCGCGTAGCTCCCCTGGCCGGCGGCGTCCAGCGCCCCGGTCGCGGAGGAGAAGAGGACGAACATCGGGACGTCGCCGGCGAGTTCGTGCAGGTGCCAGGCGGCGTCCGCCTTCGGACCGAAGACGGTGCCCAGGCGCTCGGGGGCGAGCGACTCCACCAGTCCGTCGTCCAGGACGCCGGCGGCGTGCACCACTCCGTCGACCGGGTGCGCGGCCAGCAGCTCCCGTACCGCCTCCCGCTCCGAGACGTCGGCGGCGACCAGCACCGCCTCCGCGCCGAGCGCGGCGAGTTCGGCGCGCAACTCACCTGCTCCGGGCGTCTGTTCGCCGCGCCGGCCGACCAGCACCAGTCGGCGTACCCCGTGCCGGGCCGCCAGGTGCCGGGCGACGGCGGCGCCCAGTCCGCCGATGCCTCCGGTGACCAGTACCGACTCCGGCACCCGCGCCGTGCCCGCCGGGCTCACGCGGACCCATCGCGGCACCCGCAGGACACCGTCCACCAGGGCCGTCTCCGGCTCGCCCGTACCCAGCGCGCGCCGTACCGCCCGCTCCTCGGCGGCGGGGTCGGTGCCGGCGGGGACGTCGACGAGGACGAAGCGGCCGGGGTGCTCCCCCTGCGCGGCGCGGACCAGGCCCCAGACCGGCGACACGGACAGCCCCGGCTCCCCCGCCCCCGGGGCGGCGCCCCGGGTGAGGAGGACGAGGCGCGCCCGGGCGAAGCGGGCCTCCGCCAGCCAGGTGTGCAGCGCGGACAGCACGTCCGCGGTGGCCGCGCGGGCGGCCTCGGGCACGGTCCCTCCCGGCGTGTCCGGCGCGGAGATCCGCACCACCACGACGTCCGGGAGGGCGCCGTCCGCGACGTCCGGCCCGGCCAGGCCCTCGACGAGGTCGTCGACCACGGTCAGGGGGCCGTCGAAGTCGGCGGAGTGCGGGGCGTCCTTCCACTCCGTACGGTGCAGCGCGCCGCCGCCCGGCAGTTGCCCGGCCGTCACCGGCCGGGTCGCGAGCGACTCCACGACCGCGACGGGCTCCCCGTCGGCGTCGGCCAGCGCGACGGACATCCCGTCCCGGCCGTGCCTGGTCAGCCGTACCCGCAGCTGCTCGGCACCCTCGCGGACCACCGAGACACCACGCCAGGCGAACGGCAGCGTCACCGTGCCGGACTCCAGGAGGACGCCGGCGTGCAGGGCGGCGTCCAGCAGCGCCGGATGCACACCGAAGCCCTCGCCGACGGCGTCCTCGGGGAGAGCGACCTCCGCGTGGACGACGTCCGCGGAGGTCACCGTCCCGCGCGACCGCCCGTCCGGGGTTCCGTCCGCGGCGTCGGAGAGCCAGACGGCGCGCAACCCGGTGAAGAGCGGACCGTGGTCCACCCCGGCGTCCACCAGCCGTTCGTACACCTCGGCCGGGTCCACCTCGCGCGCACCCGGTGGCGGCCACTCCCGCAGCGACGGCAGCACCGGTTCCCTCGGGCCGACGGTGCCACCGGCGTGCTCGGTCCACGGCCCGTCCGAAAGCCTGCCGTGAAGGGCGATCGCCCGTACGCCGTCCGCGTCCGCCTCGCCCACCGTCACGCGCAGCCGTACCTCGCCGGTCTCCGGCACCACCAGCGGGGCGTGGAGCGTCAGTTCCTCCACGGTCGGGCAGCCGACGTGCCGGCCCGCATGCCGTGCCAGCTCCGCGAAGGCGGTGCCCGGCAACAGCACGGTCCCGTGCACGGCGTGCTCGGCGAGCCAGGGCTGGCGGGCGAGCGAGAGGCTGCCGGTGAAGGTCACGCCGTCGGAGTCCACCTGGTCGAGGACGGCGGCGAGGAGGGGGTGGCCGGCGGGGTCCTGCCCGGACCGGGCGACCCCGGCATCCGGACCGGACCGCTCCAGCCAGTACCGCCGCCGCTGGAACGGATACGTCGGCAGATCCCACCACA
>NZ_JAVRFH010000010.1:0-242695 GCF_031845825.1 Streptomyces lancefieldiae
CGAAGACCTCGACCGCACCCTTCGCCGCGAGTTACGCAGGATCCAGCTCCGCCCCCACCTGGTCGACGGCTGCCTGACCGCCACAGGTCTGGCTCTCACCCCACCGACCTCGCCGTGAAAACCTCAGTAGCTCGATCGGGTTGAACGGCAGCGACTGCAACCGCGCCGACCTGACGCAGCTCGGCCCGATCAGCGCCGCCGACGTCGACTGGCTCCGCGACGATGTCCTGCCGCCCCTGAACCGCACCATCAGCAACGTCAGTTCGTTTCGGTGACCGCTACGTCCACGTCTACTCCCCCAGCGTCGGCCACGACGTGTGCCAGCCCGAGAACACCAAGTGGATCGAAGGGGTCTGCGGCGACGCGGCGGACTTCTGGCCGGCCACGCGGTCGTCGTGGCCGGCCGCAAGACGAACGGCCGGCCGTGCAGGAGACCCGGCCGCGGGCGAGTCGCGCCCGCCTCACGGGTCTCGCCTCCTCGGGCGTGTCACGGTCCCGCGAAGGGTGTCACCGTCCGGTGGGCTTCGGCCAGGGCTGACCATACGGTGTCGGGGCGCAGGGGCAAGGTGGTGAAGCGGATGCCGGTGGCGTCGCGGACGGCGTTGGCGAGGGCGGGAGCGACGGGGTTGAAGGGCAGTTCGCTCATCGGCTTGGGCGGGGCCTGGTCCCGGTCTTCGGGTTGTACGAAGTGGATTTCGGGCGGTGGTACTTCGCCGAAATGGGGGATGGTGTAGGTGCGCAGGTCGGGAGCGGTGACATGTCCCGTGGAGTCGGTGGGGAGGTCTTCCCGGAGTGTGGTGCCGACACCTTGCACGATGGCTCCCTCGATCTGCCCTCGGCACTGGGCGGCGTCGAGCACGGTGCCGGCGTCGGCGACGTGCACGCTGTCGGTGATGTGCACGAGTCCGGTCGCGGGGTCGACTTCGACGCGGAACCACTGCGCGCTGAACGCCAGGGACGGGACGGCGTCGTCCGCGTAGGCGGCTGCGTGGGCGCGGAGCGGGGTGTGGGTGGTGTGCGCGTGGGTGTGCAGGGTGGTGAGGGCGAGCGGGGTGCCGTCGCAGTGGACGGCGTCGGGGCCCAGTCGGCATGCGGCGGAGCTGGTGGCGGCGCGGGTGGCCGCAAGAATCCTCAGGCGTCCGGCGAGCTCCCGGCATGCCCGGGCGACGGCGCGGCCGGTGAGGATGACGCCCGTGGAAGCGAAACCGCCGCTGTGGTGGTCGAGCAGATCGGTGTCGGCGTCGCACAGGTGGACCCGGTCCGGGGCGGTGGCGAGGGCCTGTGCGGCGATGCGGCGCAGAACGCTGCCGGTGCCGCTGCCGAATTCCGGGACGGAGGTGGCCAGGTCGTAGTGGCCGTCGGGGCGTAGGGTGACGGCTGCCTGGGCGATGTGCCCGTCGGCGGGGACGGTGTGCTGGGTGGCGATCGCCAGGCCCTCGCCGGCCAGGTGGCGCTGCCCTGTCGGCCTGGGGCGGGCGTGCAGGCGGCGGGCGCGGGCCTCGCCGAGGGTGTCCATGCAGCGACCCAGGCCGGAGTCCATGACCGGATGCCGTCCGGCGACCCCGGGGAAGTGTGCCTTGTCCCCCGGGCGGAGGTAGGCGCGCCTCCGCAGGGTCAGCGGATCGAGACGGAGGCGGCGGGCGAGGTCGTCGAGGGCGGACTCGACGGCGAAGGTGAGCTGGCCGACGCCGTAGCCACGGAAGGCCCCTGCGGGCACGTTGTGGGTGCGCACGCAGTAGCCCTCGATGGAGAGGTTCGCGCAGCGGTAGAGGGCGACGGCTTCGGTGCAGGCGACGTCGAGGACGGAGGGGCCCTGGTTGCCGTAGGCGCCGGTGTCGGTGACGACACGCAGCTTGAGGGCCGTGAGCGTGCCGTCGCGGCGTGCCCCGAGGGTGACCTTCACGTGAAAGGGGTGACGTGTGGTGGTGGCGGTGAGTTCGTCGGTGCGGGTGTGCTCCAGCTGCACGGGACGGCCGGTGTGCAGGGCGGCGAGCAGGGTGAGGTCCTCGGTCTGCAGGTCCTGCCCGCGCCCGAACGAGCCGCCCAGGCGTCCGGCGGTGACGCGAAGGCGGTCCGGGGTGAGTCCGAACACTTCGCACAGGCGCCGCCGGACCAAGTGGGGTGCCTGGGTGGCGCAGTGGAGGTGGAGTCGGCCGTCGGAGCCGGTCCATGCCCGGCTGGCGTGGCATTCCATGGCGGCGTGCTGCACCCGCTGGGTGTGGAACACCTCTTCGTGGACGATGTCCGCCTCGGCCAAGCCCCGCTCGATCTCTCCCACGGTCTGGTGGAACTCACCGGCGACGTTGCCGTTCTCGTGTACCCGCACCGCTTGGGGGCGCAGGGCCTGTTCGGGCTCGGTGACGGCGGGCCGGACCTGGTATGTGACCTGGACGAGGCGGGACGCCTGTACGGCGGTGGCGGGGCTGTCGGCCACGACCGCTGCGACGCGCTGTCCGACGTGGCGCACGATGTCGTCCAGGACGCGGGTGTCGGCGGGGTCGTCCTCGGCGTTCTCGTGCAGGGCCGTGGAGAACCGGGTGCCGGGCGCGTCATGGTGGGTGAGCACGGCGTGGACGCCCGGCATGGCGAGCGCGTCGGTGGCGTCGATGTCCACGACCCTGGCATGCCGGTGCGGGGAGCGCACCAGTGCGATGTGCAGCAGGCCGTCCGGTTCGGGTTGATCCAGGGTGAAGCGTGCGGTGCCGGTGACGACCTCACGGGTGGCCAGGTCTACGTCGTCGGCGTCGTGGGAGGCGGGTTCGCCGGGGTGGGCGTGTGCGGTTCGTACCGCCTCGCCGATGGGCCGGTAGCCGGTGCACCGGCACAGGTTGCCCTTCAAGGCCTGCGGCAGGTCGGCGAGCTGTTCGGGAGTCAGGGCGGCGGCTGTCATGACGTATCCGGGTGTGCAGTAGCCGCATTGGAATGCCTGCGTCCGAGCGAAAGCGTCCTGTACCGGGTGCATCCGGTCGATCGCGCCGAGGCCTGTCACGGTCGTGACGGTGCGTCCGTCGACGCGGTGCGCGGGATACACGCAGCTGTGCACGGCCAGTCCGTCGACGTATACGGTGCACGCGCCGCAGTCGCCCGTGTCACAGCCCTTCTTCACCCCCGTACGGTCACGCTCGCGCAGGTACGTACGCAGACACTGCCCCGGCCTCGGCGGCTCGCGGCTCTCGTCGTCATCGATGCGCACGGAGAAGGACACGGCTACCCCCGCCCCGCCAGCTCGCCGCACACTTCCTCCGCCAGGTGCAGTGCCAGGTGCCGGCGCCAGTCCGCCCGGCCGTGCGCGTCGTCGAGGAGCAAGTCCGGCGTGAACGTCTCCTCCAGCGCCTGCCGCAGCTCCGCAGCGGCCGGTGGGTAGCTGAAGGAGACGGTCACCGGGCGGATCGTCGCGGCGGTGACGGCGACGGTCAGCCGCCCGGCCCCCGGAACGTGGGTGCCGGTCACCAGGGCGAGCGACCTGCCCCACGGATGCGTACTCACCCTGCGCACCGTGCTGCGCTCCGCGAGCGCGGCGGCGGGCAGCCAGACGGAGCGCAGCAGCTCGCCGGGCAGCAGCACCGTGGTGCCGGAGCCGGTCACGAACTGCTCTGCGGGCACCTCCCGCTTCCGTCCGTCGAGGCCGGCCAGCCGGCACACCCCGCGCAGGGCCACGGCCAGAGAGATCACGGGTCCGACGGGCAGGGCGGCACACAGGTTGCCGCCCACCGTCGCCGTATTCCACACCTTGAAAGAGGACGAGAAGGCCCGGCAGCACCCGGAGATGAGGGCGCGCCCCGTCGGCCACGGACCGTGTGGTGCCTCGGCGAACGTCAGCAGCTCGGCGACGGTGCAGGTCGCCGACACCTCGACGCCGTCCTCGGTCACCGTCAGCGGCTCCCACCCCCAGGTGCCGAGATCACGCAACCGCCGCAGACCGGGCTGGGGCTCGGCGAACAGCACGGTGCCGCCCGCCAGCCAGGCGTCGCCCGGCTGCCAGGTCAAGACGTCTCGCCCATCGATGACCTCGCGCACCGCTGTCAGGTCCATGCGCCCTCTCCGCTCGTCCGCCGGCGTGGGCCGGGCCGGCTCGGCCCGGACGCCGACGCACAGCTAGGCTCCCCGCGACGGGAGGCGGGCAAGGGAGCCGAACGGGTGACGCACCCTTCCCGTGTTCCGGTCCTCCAGGCCGGCGTTCACTCACGGATCTCGTGCGCTCGGGCTCCCTTGCGCACCGGCGTCTCGTGAACGTACGCGAGCGCCGTGTCGAGGAGGTGGCGCAGCAGGGCCGGTGTCGGGGCGACCGCGGTGACGGCCAGAGCCGGGGCATCGGCGAGAGGGGTCAGTACCGCCTGTCCCTCCGCCGGGTCGTCACCGATGACGCGCGGCTCCTGATGGGACTCCAGCCCCGGGTCGACCAGGAGGAGTTGCCCGGTCGCACGGTGGCTTCCCAGCACGGCGGGGCCGTCCCAGGCCGGTGCCGGGTCGCCGTAGGCGGTGTGCTGGTCGAGGAGCGCTCGCCCGTCGCGGCGTACGGTCAGGCGGGTGGTGAGGTGGCCCGGTGGCTCGCCGGAGCGGCCCAGAAGCTGTTCCTCCCGCATCAGCAGGTGGGAGGTGGCGGCGAGGTCCACGTCGAACGTCTGGTGCAGGGTGCTGCCCCGTGTGCTGATCAGCGGCTCGGGCAGCCACTGCAGGGACGCGTGCTCGCCCACACCGATCCGTACGTGGTAGGTGGCGGGGTCGGTGGTGGAGCCGCGCAGGGCGATGGTGGCGGCCGCGGTGGTCACCTCCAGCTGGGCGCCTGTCCCGGCGGTGATGTCGAGGGCGAGTCGGTCTCCACCGAGCGGCGCGCTCATCGCGCCGAGTACGCGGACTCGCGCCCGTTCTCCGCGGGCCCGTAGCCGGCGCAGGTGGAAGGGGCCGTCGTGGTGCAGGAGGGGGACCGTCGTGGTGCGGCCGTTGTGGGCGGCCCTGATACGGGCGGTCGCGTGGATTCCGTAAGGATGCGGCACGGCGGGTTGGGCGGTGGGCGACGCGTTCGGCGGTGGAGCGGCCTCGGCGAGCCGCCGTTCGACTGTTCCGCCGTCGGCTCGAGGCGGTTCACCGACCGGTGCCCGGTGGGTCCTCGACGTCGGTGCGGTGCCGTTCACCGGGAGGGTCCGGCGTGCCAGGCCGCGAGACAGCCGGTGACCCAGTCGGCGACCGGTTGGACGCCGTCGGTGGTGGTGAGACTGGTGAAGGCGTACGGCAGGTCCTTGCGCTGCTTGCGGGTGTCGGCCCGCATGGTGTCCAGGTCGACGCCGACGTACGGGGCCAGGTCGGTCTTGTTGACCACGAGGAGGTCGGCGGTGGTGATGCCGGGGCCGCCCTTGCGGGGGATGTCGTCGCCGCTGGCCACGTCGATCACGAAGACCTGGGTGTCGACGAGTCCGCGGGAGAAGGTCGCGGTGAGGTTGTCTCCGCCGGACTCGATGAGGATCAGCTCGAGCGGGTGCAGGGTCTGCTCGAGTTCCTCGACCGCTTCGAGGTTGGCGGAGATGTCGTCGCGGATGGCGGTGTGGGGGCAGGCTCCGGTCTCGACGGCGGTGATCCGCTCGGGCGGCAGGACGGCTTCGCGGCGCAGGAAGGCGGCGTCCTCCTGGGTGTAGATGTCGTTGGTGACCACGGCGATGGAGAACCGGTCGCGCAGGGTGCGGCACAGGGCGGCCACCGTCGCGGTCTTGCCCGAGCCGACGGGTCCGCCGAAGCCGATGCGCAGGGCGCGGCGGCTGCCGTCGGCGCGCAGCGGGTCGGCTCTGTGGGTGTGGCGGTGCGGCATGGTCACGGGGTGGTCGAGATGCACAGGGATGCTCCAGGCAACGGTCAGGGCTGGTCAGGAGGCGAAGAGCCGGACGGTCCAGGCGGCGTGCTGCTCACCGGTGATGTCCAGTAAGGGAGCGGACGCGGCGGGCAGGGCCCCGACCCCCTCCGCCGCAGCCCGCCTCGCCGCGTCGGCCGCGGTGTCGGCGACGGTGTCGAGATCGGCGGCGAGCCGCGCCAGGACGGCGGTGGCGTCGAACGGGTCCAGGCTCAGCAGGCGCACCGCGGCGGTTGCCGGACCCCCCACGCTCTCGTAGGCGGCGGCCTGGGCCGCGTCGAGCGGAGCGAGTCCGGCGGCGCGGGCGGTGACGCCGAGCACGACCGGCTGGTGGGCGCCCTGGGGCCGGTGGCGGGCGAGGTGGTCGAGGTCGGCGCTGGGCCAGGTGGCCCGGGCCGCGCGCATCAGCTGCCGGCCCAGGCGGCGTGCGATGTGGCGCAGCGCCTGTACGGGCGTGCGGGTGTCGGCGGCCTCGTCCAGGGCGAGGGCGTCGTAGCCGTCGGCGGCGGCTGCGGCGAGGCCGGCCGCGACCAGTCCTGCGGTGTGCAGCCGCCCCCGGCAGAACACCTCCAGGGTCGCGGGGTCGTGGACCCGGCCGGAGGCGACGGCGGCCTCCATTCCGCCGGAATGGGCGTGCCCGCCGGCGGGGAAGCGGCCGTCGGCCAGGACGAGCAGGGCAGTGCGGCTCATGGGGTGGCGGGACCGCCTTTCGCGAGGAGGTGCCGGGCCGGCCGCGCGGGCGTGACCGGCCGCGGCCGTGGTGGTCAGAAAAGGAAGTACCGCTGTGCCAGGGGCAGCTCGGTGGCGTAGTTCCGTCCGACTTCCTGCCCGTCGACCGTGGTGCGGACGTCGGAGGTGGTGGCGCCGCCGATGGTGACGTCGAAGGTGTCGGGGTCGATGTCGATCTTCGGGACGCCGTTGTTGTGGACCATGTCGGCCTTGGTGACCTCCCGGGTGGAGCGGATCGCGCGCAGAGGCTTGAGCAGCCCGATCGAGGAGAGTTCGCCGTCGAGGGCGGCCTCGGCCACGAAGTTGAAGGAGTTCGCCGCCGGGGCTCGGCCCTCAAAGCCCCAGACAGGGCGCGGGAGGTAGGGCTGCGGGGTGGGGATGGAGGCGTTGGCGTCGCCGATCTGGGCATAGGAGATCTGGCCGCCCTTGATGACCATGTGCGGCTTGACGCCGAAGAACTTCGGCTCCCACAGCACCAGGTCGGCGAGTTTGCCGGTCTCGACGGAACCGACCTCGTGGTCGATGCCGTGGGTGATGGCCGGGTTGATCGTGTACTTGGCGACGTAGCGGCGGGCACGGAAGTTGTCCGCGTGCGCGTCGTCCTCGCGCAGGTGGCCGTAACGGGACTTCATGACGTGCGCGGTCTGCCAGGTCCGCATGATCATTTCGCCGATGCGGCCCATGGCCTGGGCGTCGGAGGACATCATCGAGATGGCGCCCATGTCGTGCAGCAGGTCCTCGGCGGCCATGGTGGAGGGCCGGATCCGAGAGTCGGCGAACGCCATGTCCGCCTCGATCTCCGGATTGAGGTGATGGCACACGATCATCATGTCGACGTGCTCCTTGACGGTGTTGACCGTGAAGGGCCGGGTGGGGTTCGTCGACGCGGGGAGCACGTTGGGTTTGCCGGCGAGGCTGATCATGTCGGGGGCGTGACCGCCGCCGGCGCCCTCGATGTGGAAGATGTGCAGACTGCGGTACCTGGCGTCCTTGGTCTTGCCGCGTTCCATGGTCGCGGCGTAGGTGTTGTGCACGAAGCCGGACTCGTTCAGCGAGTCGGCGTGCAGCGCGACCTGGACACCGGTCTCCTCGCACACCGACAGGGCGGCGTCGATCACGGCCGGGGTCGCACCCCAGTCCTCGTGGATCTTGAAGCCGAGGGCGCCTGCCGTGACCTGGTCGTGCAGCGCCTTCTTCGAGACGGTGCTGCCCTTGGCGAGCAGGCCGACGTTGACCGGGAAGGCGTCCAGCGCCTCGAAGGTCCGCTGGATGTGCCACTCGCCGGGCGTCACGGTGGTGGCCGTGCTGCCCTCGGCGGGACCGGTGCCGCCGCCGATCAGTGTCGTCACGCCTGACGCGACCGCCTCGTGGATCTGGCCCGGGCACAGGAAGTGCACGTGGGTGTCGACGCCGCCCGCGGTCAGGATGCGTCCCTTGCCGGCGATCACCTCCGTCTCGGGGCCCACGACGAAGTCCGAGGCGCGCGGGTCGTCGTTGGGACGCGGCGTCATGGTCTCCGGGTTGTACGCCTTGCCGATGGCCCGGATACGGCCGTCACGCAGCCCGACGTCGGCCTTGACGACGCCCCAGTGATCCAGGATCAGCGCACCGGTGATCACGGTGTCCACCGGCTCGCGGGGGTCGTCGCGGGGGATGTGCGACTGGCCCATCGACTCACGGATCACCTTCCCGCCGCCGAAGACCATCTCGTCACCGCTGCGCCCCGGCCCACCGCACCAGTCCGCTTCGATGCGCAGGACGAGATTGGTGTCGGCCAGCCGGACCCGGTCGCCTGTGGTCGGCCCGTACAGGTCGGCGTACCGGGAACGCAGCAGCGGGTACCAGGGCTTGTCCTTCTCAGTCCTGTTCGGCATCGAGATACTTCTCCCCTTCGCTCTTGTCGGCCTGGAGCCCGTGGACGATCCGCTCGCCGGCGATCGGCACGAGCATCACGGTGCGCTTGTCACCGGGCTCGAACCGCTCGGACGTGCCGGACGGAATGTGCAGCCGCATTCCGTGGGCCGCCTCGCGACGGAACTCGAGTCCCTCGTTGGCCTCGGCGAAGTGGAAGTGGGACCCCACCTGGATCGGGCGGTCCTTGGGATTGAAGACCTCCAACGACACAGTTTTCGCGCCTTCGTTGAACACCACCCGATGCTCATCGTCGTCCGGCAGCAGTTCCGGCTTGCCGGGATGGACGTCCACCTTGGTGGCCGCTTCGTCGAACGGGTCGTCGATGGTCACCAGCTTCGTGCCGTCCGGGAACGTCGCCTCGACCTGGACGTTGTCGATCATCTCCGGCACACCGTCCATCACCTCGCTGCGCCGCAGCACGTGACGGCCGGACTCCATCACCGCGTCGACCGTCGCCCCGGCCCTCGCCTCCTCATAGACGTGCGCGGTCAGCAGCGCCATCACTTCCGGGTAGTTCAGCAGCAGTCCGCGCTCACGGCGCCGCCGGGCGACATCGGCCGCCACGTGGACCAACAAGCGCTCCTGCTCATGCGGGGTCAGATGCACGCCGTAGCCCTCTCCTGCTCGTCGCTTCGCGGCGCGGCAAGCAACGCTGAGTGAGACGGAGCGATGCCGCTGTCCCGCCTGGCCTGCCGCAGACCGATCATGGAAGAGGTGAGGCACCAATGCGCCGTGAAACGGCCCAGTCAGCCCTGATGGGATGAACCGGGATCACAGGTCGCGCAACGGGGGGCGCCCGCAGGCGGACAACCGCCCCCGGCAGGCCACGCGGGACACATGCACCCGTCCAGCAAAGTGGCGAACAGCACGCCGGAGGGGTCTCTCCCCCACGTGAGCGGGCTCCTTCGGGTTTCGTCCGGGGCAGGGCGGGGCCCGTCTGTCATACGGGGAAGCACATACGGGTACAGCGCTGGGGCGCTGTGGGGATCGCTGCCGGGGTCGGGGCCCGGCGTGACGGGTTCCGACCCCGGCAGCGAGGTCTCGCTTGCTGGACGGCGGGTCAGGTCCAGCTGTCAGGCGCGCTGGACCCAGTCCTGGTCCAGCCGGTCGGCCAGGCCCGCGGCGGTGAAGGCGGCCTGCAACTCGTCGCGGCCCTCGGTGAAGTGGGCCCAGCTGTCGTGGTGAACGGGCACGACACGGCGTGCGCCGAGGATCCGGGCGGCCTCGGCGGCCTGGGCACTGTCCAGGACGATCAGCCCGCCGTCGAAGAGCATCGGGAAGCGAGGGGCTCCGGCGAACAGCACGGCGGTGTCCACCGGGGCGAAGCGCTCGGCGATCTCCTGGACGGCGTCGAGGGAGGCGTTGTCGCCGCTGACGTAGACGGTCGGCAGGCCCTCGCCGGTCAGGACGAAGCCGACGACCTGGCCGGCGAGGGGCTCGACCTCCTCGCGCGTCCCGGGGCCGTGGACGGCGGGAACGCCGGTGACGGTGATGGTGCCGCCACCCGGGCGTTCCAGCTCGACGGACTCCCAGTCCGCCAGGCCCCTGGCCTTCTCCCCGAGGCGCTGTCCGCCGCCGGGGGTGGTCAGGGTGAGGGGGACGTCGGCGAGCAGGGCCCGGCCGGAGGTGTCGAGGTTGTCGGCGTGCTCGTCGTGGGAGAGCAGGACCACGTCGACGGGGCCGAGGTCGGCCGGGGCGGCGGCGGAAGGGGCCGTCTTGGTCAGGGTCGGCCCGAGGGAGGGGTAGTCCCCGGGGCCGTCGAAGGTCGGGTCGGTCAGGAAGCGCAGACCGCCGTACTCGAACAGGGCGGTCGGGCCGCCGAACGTGCGGACCGGGAACTGCGCGGTGTCGTGCCGGGACATACCCATACCCTCATTCCTAACGGATAAATTTGAAGCTTTCCGTGATGCCAGAGTAGGCAGGCGTCACGGAAAACCGCAAGAGCTACCATGAGAGGCATGGACGAGACCCTGGCCACCGAGATCACCCGGACGGCCCTGCCCCCGGCTCCGGGCTCTGAGCGATACCGCTGCCTGGACTTCGCCGACACCGCCGCGGCCCTGCCCGCCGGCCAGAGCTACGACCTGCTCGCCGCCCCTGAATCCGCGATGCGCTGGCTCGCCGCCCGCGACCTCACCACCCCGGGTGTGCAGCTGTACGAGGTGTGCGCCCAGCGGATGCGCACGCTGCGGGCACACGTGCGCGCCCTGTTCGCTGCCCGCGTCGACAACGCCGTTCCGCCCGAGGCATCCCTGCGTGCGGTGAACGAAGCCCTCACCGCCGTACCCACCGCACCCCTGCTCGCCTGGGACGGTGCCCAGGGACTGCGCCGCGTCCAGGCCCACCCCACCGACCAGGCCGTCAACCACGCACTGGCCACCCTTGCCGCCGACGCGGCCGACCTGCTCACCGGCCCGGACGCGGGCCTCCTCGCGGCCTGCGGCTCCGCTCCCTGCGACCGCTTCCTCCTGCGCACCCACGGCCGGCGCCACTGGTGCTCCACCCGCTGCGGCGATCGCGCTCGCGCCGCCCGCGCCTACGCCCGGCGCAGCGGCGCCTCGGACTGACCGAGTTCAGTCAGGCCGACTGCCTTTCCGGGCTGAGGAATCATCATGATGTGGTCGTAACCGGAGAGCGGTCACGGGCCTGCGCCCGCTGACGATCCGGACGGACGGCGGAGGTGTCACATTCGCGGGCCCGGCGGTGTCCTCGTGTCGAACAGCCACCCAGGCGACCGCCCATGGAGGACACCGTGTCACTTCGCGTACCGAAGGCCGAGCTCCCCGCGGAACTCAAGGAACACATGATCCAGCAGCTCGGCGAGGTGCCCGAACCCGCCGAGGTGGTGTGGCACAGCCCCGAGGTCGCCACGTCCCATCTGGAGTTCTCGGCCAAGCTCAGCGGATGGGACGCGGCCGACTCGGGCCTCAAGCCGTTCGCGCACATGGCGGTCGCTGCCCAGGCCGGCCGCAGCGGGTGCCTCGACGTCGGCTGCTTCCAGGCGTCACCCGGACCCACACGACGGCGAACCCTCGGAAGTCGTGGCGGCTGGACGAACCGGCTGAACCCTCGAGGTGAGCCGGCCGCAGTTCCTGAGACGTGGGTGTTCCGGGCGGTGGGCACCACCCGGAACACCCGCGACCACGCCGTCATCACCGAATCCGAGCAAGTCAGCCCTCTGAGCAGCGATGATCGCCTCAATGTGCAGGCGCCGAGGAGGATCCACATGTCGACAGCGCGGGCAGCGGTCAACATCACGACGTTCAGTCGCTTGCACGACGCCATGAACACCGGCGACGCCGACGTCATCTCGAAGACCATCGACGAGGTCGTCGCGCCGAACGTGCTGTTCCACGCGCCGGTACCGACCGGCGCGACGGGGGCGCAGGCACTCAAGCAGGTGTGGGCGGTGCTCCTTCGCGCGTTCCCCGACCTTCATGTTGCGGCTGAGGACGTGATCGCCGAGGGGGACAAGGTCGTTGCCAGGAACACGGTTACGGGGACCCATCTGGGCGACTACAAGGACCTCCCGCCCACCGGTAAGTCCGTCCGGTACAACGAGATCTTCATCTTCCGCTTCGCGGGCGGCCGGATCGCCGAGATCTGGGGGGTCGTCGACGTTCTCACGCAGATGCGACAGCTCGGCGTCATTCCTGGAGGCTCTTTGTGACCACGGCAACCGAGTCCGGGGCGGCCGGGTGCCTCGGTCGGTGCCGCTGAGAGCGTGGACGTCGTGGAGGGCGGCGGTTCCGTGCCGGCTGCGATCCGATGGAGAGTGGGTTTACCGTTTCCTTCGCGTGTTCCCCGTGCACGGCCCGCAGGAGAAGGCAGATCGGAATGGCAGTGAAGGAACTCCGTCCCCACCAGCGAGAAGCGGTGGACGCGGTGCTGCGGGCGCTCGAACTGCCTGCGCGATCGATCGTGCCTCCTCGTGGGCTCCGGACTCAGGTGATCATGGCGACCGGATCGGGCAAGAGCCTCGTGGCCGCCCGGAGCGCCGAGGGGCTCCGGGCGGGCCGCGTGCTGGTGCTCGTCCCCTCCCTGGACCTGCTCGCCCAGACCGAGGCCGCATGGCGCGAGGGCGGCCGCGCGGGCCCGGTGATCGGCGTCTCGTCCCTGCGCGGGGAGGAGGCGGGCTTCCCGAACACCACGGACGTGGAGGAGCTGGTCGACTGGGTGCGCCCGTTCGACAAGGTCACCGTGTTCGCCACCTACGCCTCGCTCGGGCTCGGCACTCTGGAGCGCGCCCACAAGGCCGGCCTGCCCGGCTGGGACCTCGTCGTGGTCGACGAGGCACACCGCACGTCGGGCCGTATCGGGAAGCCGTGGGCGGTCGTCCACGACAACAGCCGCATCCCCGCACTGCGCCGCCTCTACATGACCGCCACACCCCGGCTGTGGCAGCTGGACGAGGACCCCGTGCACGGCGCGCCGGGTGAGCTGGTGGCGAGCATGGAGGACGACGCCGGCTCGCCTTTCGGCAGCCGTTGCTACACGCTGACGCTGTCCGAGGCGATCGACCGGGGGATCTGTGCGCCTTACCAGGTGGTGTGCGTGGACATCACCGACACCCAGCTCCAGGCCGCCCAGCTCCTGGGCGTGGAAGGCCGCTCGGACCAGGTCCGCGGGGCCCGGCTGGCGGCGTTGCAGACCGCGCTGGTGAAGGCGTCGGCCGAGGAGGACTTCCGCCGGACGCTGGTCTTCCACCATGCCGTCAAGGAGGCCGAGGCATTCGCGGCCGGCCTTCCGGACGTCGCCGCGCACCTGCACGCCGCCGACCCGGAGCTGTATCCCGGGACGATCTGGGCGGACTGGCTGTGCGGCGACCACAAGCCGGGCCACCGGCGGCGGGTCCTCTGGGAGTTCGCCGACGGGATCGCCACGGACGGCACGGTCGTGGAGAAAGGCTTCCTGGGGTCCGTGAAGGTGCTGGGCGAGGGCGTCGACACCAAGAACTGCGACTCCGTCTACTGGGCCGACGTACGCGGCTCCATGCCCGACCTCGTCCAGGCCGTGGGCCGGGCGCTGCGGATGCAGCCCGGCGAAGGCAAGGTCGCCTCCCTGGTCGTACCGGTCCTGCTCGGACCGGGCGAGACGGCCGACAACATGCTCACCTCCCGGGCCTACGGCGGCCTGGCGAAGCTGCTGGAAGCGCTCCGGGCGCACGACGCCCGCGTCGTGGAGCAGCTCGCCGAACAGCAGGCCCGGAGCAGCGTCAGGGGCGTGCAGAGCCGAGGCGGAGGGCCGGAGGGTGAGGAAGCCGCCGGCGACCGAAGCGACCGACTGTCCCTGCCCGCCCGGGAACTGCTGAAGTTCAGCACCCCACGCGACCCCGCACAACTGGCCGCGTTCATCGACCTGCGTGTCCTCAACCCCGAACACGCGCACTGGAGGCGCGGCATCGAGGCCGCCGCCCTCTACCACCGTTTCCACGGGGACCTGAAGGTGCCGTTCACGTATCGCGTGCCCGAGCGCGGTGACCAGGAGGCGGAAGCCGAGGGGTGGCCGGCCTCGCTCGTCGCGTTTCCGCTGGGACAGTGGATCGCCGACGCCCGGCGGTTCCACGCCCGCGGGGACATGGACGCCGACCGCATCGAGCAACTGGAGAAGCTCGGCATGGTGTGGTCGCACTTCGACGTCGCATGGGAGGAGGGCCTCGCAGCGGCGAGCGGGTGGGCCGAGGAGAACGGGCACCTGCTGGCGCCGCTGGACGCCACCTTCCGGGGCTATCGGGTGGGCATCTGGCTGAAGAACCAGCGGGCCGCCGCCCGGAAGGCGCAGCACAGCGAGCAGCAGCGTGCCGAAGGGCTGCCGGTTCAGTCGGCCGGGGCCCTGTCGCAGGAACGGCGCGAACAGTTGGAGGACATCGATCCCTCGTGGTGCCCGGCCTGGCCGGTGGAATGGCAGCGCGCCTTCCACTTCGTCCGGCAGCACCTGGACGCCGGCGGCACACTGCCGACCGCGCCGGGCGCCGTCGTGCACCAGGGTGAGGACCTCGGGCGATGGGTGCGCTCGGTCCGGCTCGGGTGGGACCGGCTCACGACCGTGCAGCAGTGGATGTGTCAGCACATCCTCGGCATCGAACCCGCCGGCGAGGAGGAGAAGCCCCGGCCGCGCCGCACACACGCCGACAAGTGGGCAATCAACTACACCGCGGCCCGCCAGTTCTATGAACGTGAGGGGCACCTTCGGGTGCCGAGGAAACACATCGAGCAGGTCGCCATCGGCGGCGATGCGGACGGTGGCGAGGACCAAGAGGTCCGGGAGCTGAAGCTGGGGGCATGGATCGGGAACCAGCGCTCCCGGGCCTCAGCACTGACGCCCGAACGAGTGGAGCAACTCTCCGCCATCGGCATGCGCTGGACATGACGGCCGCCGTCACGCACGGCTCCGATCTGGCACCCGGGCCTTCACCGGGCGGCCGCGCCGGGTTGGAGATTTGTACGCCGAGCCTGACGACCACGGGCTCCCTCTCGTCGTCGGACTCGACCGCCTCGTCGTGGATCGATTGTCAGTGGTGGGTGAGAGGCTGGGAGCATCAAGTCGGAACGAGGGGGAGCTGTCATGTCGGGAACCCAGAACTACATCAATCACGTTGCTCTCGTGCTGGATGCCAGTTCGTCCATGGCGCGCCTGAGCCGTAAGGTCGTCGAAGTCGCCGACCAGCAGATTGCGTATCTTGCCCGCCGATCGAGGGAACTGGACCAGGAGACTCGCGTCACGGTGTACGTCTTCGCGGACAAGGTGGAGTGCGTCATCTACGACAAGGACGTCCTGCGGATGCCGTCGCTGAAGCAGATGTATCGGGTCGGTGGAATGACGGCTCTGCTGGCGGCTGCGCTGAAGTCACAGAGGGAGCTGGCGCAGACAGCTCAACTGTACGGCGACCACAGCTTCCTGACGTTCGTGCTCACCGACGGGCAGGAGAATGTGAGTCATCGCTGCCCGGATGCTCCTGCCCGGGATCCGCGTGAACTGGTCGAGGCCGTGGCCAGGATGATCGAGACGCAGGGGGACAACTGGACGCTGGCCGTCCTTGTGCCGGACCAGATGGGCAAGCGCGAGGCCATGCAGTGCGGCTTCCCGAGGGACAACGTCGCCATCTGGGACGCCACGAGCACACAGGGTCTTGAGGAGGCCGGGCAGGTCATCCAGCAGGCCACCGAGAAGTTCATGGTGGGTCGCGCTCAGGGCATCCGGGGATCGCGGGCGGTGTTCTCCACGGGTGCCGAGGTGGTCAACAAGGACACCATCAAGGCGGTCGGCCTCACCCCGGTGAAGCCGTCGAAGTACCGGCTGATCCCGGTGGCTCGTGAGGTGGCGATCCGGGACTGGGTCGTCGAATGCGGGCACACCTACCGTACCGGTGGGGCGTTCTACCAGTTGAGCAAGTCGGAGAAGATCCAGGCGCGGAAGCAGATTGCGGTGCTGGAGAAGAAGACGGACCGGGTGTACACGGGGCCCGAGGCCCGAGCGCTGCTCGGTCTGCCGGACGTTGAGGTTCGGGTCAAGCCGGACCACAACGCCGACTTCACGATCTTCGTGCAGAGCACCAGCGTGAACCGGAAGCTCATACCGAACACGCGGCTACTGTTCATGCTCTGATGTCTTGCCCCCCTCAGCAGCAGAGTCGGTGTGGCTGTGGCTCCGAGTGCGACCGGCTCGTCGCGCTGGGAGCGGTGCGGGTACGTCGCAGGGTCAGCTTTCGTCAGCGCCGCTGCCTTTTCCTGGAGGGCCTGTATCAGTGTGCTGACCTCGGGGTCGTGGCGGCGGCGGATCGTGGCAACGCCGAGGTGCCGGGTCGGAGACGGCGGTGCGATCGGGACAGTGCGCAGTCCCGGTGTCTGCGGGGTCTGCGCAAGGGAGGGGATCAGCGAGATTCCCATGCCCGCGGCGACGAGCGGGCGGGCGAAGAAGTAGTCGGTCGTCGTGCCGCGCACCTCCGGGTCGAATCCGGCGCGTTCGGCATGGCGGCGCAGGTAGGCCTCGGTCTTCAGGCAGCCGAGTACCCAGGGCTCGGCGGGCAGTTCGACGATGTCGAGCACCTCGCGGCCTGCCAGGGGATGCGCCTCGGGCGGGGCGATGTACAGGGGATCGTCCATGAGCGCCGTCCATTCCAGGCTGGAGCTCTGGCCCGGCCGGCCGGGCAGCGGGCCGTCGAAGTGGTAGGCGAGGGCAAGGTCCACGGCGCCCAGGCGGACCAACGGCAGGCTGTCTTCCGGCTCGGCCTCCCGGATGTGGACCACGGTGCCGGGATGGGCCGCAGTGAGGCGGGTGAGTGCACCGGGCAGGAGGAGTCGACGTCCACGGCCTGAGTGCCGTGATCGCCGCGCAGACCGGACGGAAGGCCGTGTACCGGAGCGTCACCGCGGGCGAGTCGGCGTCGCCGTTCTCCTTCGACCGCCATGACGCCATGAGCAACGCCCGCGCGAAGGCCCTCGGCTTCTCCTTCTCCCGCACCATCGACTGGCTTCCCGGTGCCGTCGCCGAAGCTCTCGACGCATCCGACGCCACGCCTGAGGAAGGACGGACCGCGCATCGACACCGCCGACAGCTACCACTGGCACGCCGAGAGCGGCACCGGATCGGGCGGGCGGGCGCGTTCCCTGTTGGCCGGTCAGTCACCGAGGGCTTCGGCCATGGTGTCGAGGTCGGCGAGCAGCGCCGTCAGGCGGTCTGCGGGAACACCACTGATCACGCGCCCGAGCGGGCACGGGTCGTTCTGAGAAGGTTGTTGTGAAGGCGTCTCAGGTGTTTGGCCACAGGGCAGTCCACACCGTCAGCGTCGCACTGACGGCATGTCCTCAGGTGGTGGTCGTAGTCCTCGCGCGCCTGCTCAAGGCGGTCATCCGACGGGTTCATTCGGCTTCCTGTTGGTCGTCCGGGCGCCACGATCGCGGGCACACAAAGGGAACGCTGCTGCCTCAGACGGTCACGTGAGGCGCACACACCAACTTTGATCTTGTTACTTGCAGTACAGCAAACCGAAGCGGTCATTGTGCCCGCACAGGCAGGCCGAGAGTGCCCCCGCATGGGCCGATCTCCGTCCCACCTCTGCCCGATCCGGTCCGAGATCCGTCGGCCCAGGCCATTGACACACGGGGAGGGCCGCGGCCGACTCGTCCGCTCCAGCCACGTGGAACACCGGCCCCGGGCCCGATCCGCTGGGTGAACGGCGGACTGTCGTCGTCGGTGGTCAGCCCGCGTACACGAAGATCAGGCACACGGCCGCGAACGGCACGACGGACAAGCCGAGCAGCGTCAGCGTTGCAGGGACCGCCGCCGTCAACGGCTCCTTGCCCTTTCGTCGGCCGGAGCGGAACGCCGTGCGGGCCAGGACGAACGGCAGCGCCATGAGGGCGAGGGAGATCACCGGCACCGAGAGCCGACTGAACACGGTGGCGCCGGCGTCGGTGACCAGATGCCAGGCAGTCGTGCCGAAAACGACTGCCGGGCCGACGAGCAGCACGAGCGAGAGGACCGACGCGATGATGAGGATCAGCCCTTCGGTCAGCCGTTCGGCGCGTGTGCGCTCCTCGGGCACTCCTGTTGTCCCGCTGTGCCCCATTTCCCCCCAGGTACTGCAGTCCGCCCCGCCGCGGACACGATGTTCTCACGGGTGGCCGAGACGGCCCGCGACAGGCCCGGCGACCGCACGAGGCCGCCGTAGGTCACAGCGACCAGCTGAGGTGCCCGTCGAAACCGGGAAGGTGGGCCGGGGCCGGGGCCGCGAGGTGGTACCGGTGGCTGAAGTCGAGGGGGATGTTCAGCGCGAAGAAGTCCTTGCCGTCCACAGTCCGCGCATGCAGGTGGATGCGGTGCCTGGCCACCGGCACGGCCCTGGGGATTCGAAGGTGCCACGTCTGCTTCCACGGCCCGACGGGCGGCCGCAAGTCACCGGAGATGCGCGCGCCCATGCGTGCCAGCAGATCGGGCAGCGGGTAGGTCCTGTCCAGCATCTTCACGGGGCCGATTTTCATGATCACCCTGCAGGTGACCCGGGCCAGGTCGACGGCTTCCTTGAGGCGGGTGTCCATGTCCCAGCGGACCTGGTCGCCGAGGCGTGGCAGCGCGGGGGCCAGGGCGATGTCGAGGATGTCCAGGACGTAGGTGTCGTCGCTCGCGTCCTCGACCAGACACATGCTCATCTCGCTCCTCCCGTCGTGTCGTGGGTGGGGAAGCCGCCGTGCCGTCACGTGCACCCTCGCCCACCGCCGCCCACCCTCCTGGGCATGCGTCGCCTGCGGCCACGAGCCGGGACGAAGGAGCCGCATCAGATGTGCGGCACGGGGCGACCACCCGTTCGGGGGCATCCGAAGGCCGAAGAGGAACGGCGGTCGTTCCTCGGGGACAGAGCTCAACGGAAGATGTTCCGGCGGGAGTCGCCTGGCAGGTGGGCCGGCGAAGCAGGAGGACGGCCCACCCGGGCAGCCGCGCAGCGCCTGCCGTGCGGCTTAGGATGGCGTGGCAGGCACGTGGTACGTCGGGTGATGGCGGCCGACGGGCACCCCCGGGTGGGGTGTTCCCGGCCGACGGCCGGATGAGAACCCCGGCCCGATTACGGCGGGCCGGGATTCTGGGTCATGCGCCTGGTGGTGGAGCTCCGGCCCGATTACGGCGGGCCGGGGTTCCGCTCCGTGCGCTTCGTGCGGGTGCGGTGGGCTCAGTAGTCGCCCTTGTCGCCCTTGCCGTGCTCGATGACGCGGAAGCTGCCGATCACGCCGTCCTTCACGAAGACGCCTTCGACGCAGTCGGGGACTACGCCGTTTGCGGAGCTGTGCGGTCCGACGGTAGCGATGGGAGCGCCGTTGTCGCAGGTCAGTCCGTTGAAGACCTCGATGGTCTTGCGGCTGTCGTTACGGATGTTCAGGCTGCGCGAGCCCAGGCCACTGGCGATGACCACGCAGCCACTCGACTGAGCGGAGTAGGACCGCTCGTTGATCTGGACCCAGCCGCGGTCGCGGTCGTCGCGGTCGTGATCGTCGCGTTTGTCGTGGTCACGTCCGCCCTGGTTGTTGCCCTCGTTGCCCTTGCTGTTGTTGCTGTTGTTGTTGGTTCCGGGGTCACCGCCCGTCGGCGCCTGAGCGGGCGCCTGCTGGACGACGGCCGGGACCGCCTGGGAATCGGGGGCAGCGGTGGCGTAGGTGATGCCGGTCGCGGTCAGCGCCGCGGCGGCCGCGACAGCCGCGGTGATCCCGGAAGAACGGGACATGATCATGTCGTTTCTCTCCTGTCTCAGAGTCAGAGAGCTCGGCTGTGAAAGGCCGTGCGTGACTGAACGTACTCACACCCCCGATAACTGTCATTTCGGGCAAATCGGAAGATGTGGTGACAGGGAGCCGAACGGGGTACCCGCGGGCCTCTCGCGCCCGTTCTCAGGAAACTGACGGTACGTCAATTATCCACAATGCTTTACCTATTGACTGACAATTAGCCCTTCGGAGTGGTTTCCTGACACGTACTCACCCCCCGCGACCCCAGAGCGCCGGGAATTGTCGGCGCGCCGCTGCTTGACATTCGGCCCACCCCAGGTCTGGCTGGTCGTCACACCTGTCCTGCCGACCGCTCGTGATCCGCGCCTGGTCAGTCGTCCGAGCCCGCAGCCGGGGGCGGTACCTCGACGACGAAGAACAGGAAGCAGGGTTTGGTCGAAAGATCACGGAAGCCGTCGGGGAACAGCTCGCGGGCGGCCGGGTCGGGCTGCGGCTCGCTGACGGCGGAGATACGGAAGCCCGCGGTGGTGAACGCGTCGATCATCGCGTGCAAGGGCTTGCGCCAGAACCTCATCGGGCAGGGCTGCCCGTTGAACTTCCAGTCGAAGGTGTAGCTGGTGGTCGCGAAATAGTCGGGCCGGGGATCCTGGAAGGTGTAGGCCACGACGGGGTGGTCCACGGACGCGATCAGCCGGCCGCCGGGCCGGAGCACTCGCCGTATCTCGGCCAGGGTCGGCCCCCAGTCCTCCAGGTAGTGCAGGACCAGCGACGCGACCACGTCGTCGAACGCACGGTCGGCGAACGGCAGGCGGTCGCCCAGGTCGACCACGTGCAGGTCCGCGTCGTCGCCCAGCCGCCGCCTGGCCAGCGCCAGCATTCCGGCGCTGGCGTCGATCCCGGTGACGAGGGCGCCGCGGTCGCGCAGTGCGGCGGACAGGGGGCCCGAGCCGCAGCCGGCGTCCAGGACCCTGCGGTCGGCCACGTCTCCTGCGAGGGCCACCATCGCGGGCCGCGCGTAGTACGCGTTCACCAGGTTGTTCTCGGTTTCCGCGGAGTACGCCTCGGCGAAGCTGTCGTAGTCGTTCACCCGGGCCGGAACCGCGGGCTGGGCGAGACTCTCGGGCATGTCGGTCACGCGTGCCATCGTTGCAGCCTACTGACCCTCAAAACGTGGTGTCCTCGGAACTTTCGCCGCACCACCACCGCTGCCGGCCTGCAACGCGGACTCGTGTCGTCGACAACTCGTCGCTCGTAGTGACCGTGGCAGGGCTTGGTGAGGGCCTGTCGTCGCGGTCTGCCCGCCGGCACCCACCCGCGTTCCCGACCGGCCGCGGGCGGGGAAGGCGGCACGCCCGCTCGTGCCGCCCTCGATCCGGCCCTCGATCACCGGATGGCAGCCTTACGGCTGCGGCTTGTTCGCGAACACCCACCGATTGCCCGCCAGCGCGTCGTTCGCCTCGGGCAGGGGGCCGCGCCCGTGCCGGCGGGTGAAGTCGAAGGGTGTGCGGACCGAGGTGGACCAGCCCTTGCCCGCCAGAGCA
The DNA here is from genome assembly GCF_031845825.1 of Streptomyces lancefieldiae. Classification (NCBI taxonomy): domain Bacteria; kingdom Bacillati; phylum Actinomycetota; class Actinomycetes; order Kitasatosporales; family Streptomycetaceae; genus Streptomyces; species Streptomyces lancefieldiae. The sequence goes on from NZ_JAVRFH010000010.1 coordinate 21,237, forward strand.
GTTGCGGAGTCGGGCCGCGGTTCTCGACTGAAGAGACTGAGCAGGTCGATGCCCAACTGGCGGTGCGTCGAGGTGTAGAGCGGGCTGTCACGGTATTCCAGGAGGTCCTTGTCCAGCTTGACCTCGAACGCCAGCGCGCTTCCCTGCGCACTCAATCGGTCCACCGTGCTGATGAGGTACGTCTCGGCCGCGTGGGGCAGGTAGAACAGCAGCCCCTCGACCAGCCAGACGGTGGGTGCCGCTGTGTCGAAGCCGGCGTTCGTCAGTGCGCCGGCCCAGTCGGCGCGCAGATCGGTCGAGATCGGTATGCGTGTCGTCTTCGGTGTGGCCGACAACTCGCCGAGCACCTGGTGCTTGAACGCCAGTACACCTTCCCTGTCCACCTCGAAGACCACGCATCCAGGAGGCCAGTCGAGTCGGAACGCCCGCGAGTCCAGCCCCGCCCCGAGCAGCACCACTTGCCGGGCACCACCCGTGTGCACCGACTGGAGGACGAAGTCGTCGAGGACCCGGGTCCGCAGACCGAAGTAGCGCGCGAATCGCCCCCACAGCGGGTTCGAGTCCCCGTCCGGAACCTCTCGGATCCGGACGGGCCAGGCCGCGGACGCCGGTGCGGCACGTACGAAGTGCTCCGCGTAGCTGTCCTGTGCCAGGCTGTCCGGGCGGTGGGTCTCGATCGCCCGTGCCGCGGCCACCAGGAGAGCGGTCAGGCCGACGCCTCCTTCCACGCCTTCCACACCGGTGTCTCGGCGTGCGGTGTCGACCATGTGTTCTCCCTTGGTGTGCGTAGAGGGCTTGAACGTCGTCTGTCGGGTGGTGGCCCCGGCATCAGGACGGGTTTGACGACCCGGCCCGCGTCGCAGTCCTGTTCGGCCTCGTTGATGTCGGCGAGCGGATAGGTACGGATCAGCTGGTCGAAGGGGAACCGCCCGGCCTGCCACAGTGCAGTGAGCCGTGGGATCAGGAGCCCGGGGACCGCGTCGCCCTCGCAGATGTGGGAGATCCCGCGGCCCCGGTCGAGAGCTCCGGGTTCGAGCGGCAGCGCGGTGTGGAGCCGTGCCACCAGGCCGAGGTGACCCGTTGGGCGCAGGGACCGGAGCGCGTCGTTGATCAGTTGGGCGGAGCCCGTGGTGTCGAGTGCGTACCGTGCTCCGCCGCCGGTCAGTCGCTGGATGCGGGCGGGGAGGTCGGTCGATGCGGCAGGCAGCGGGACGGCGTGGAAGCGCTCGGCGAGGGCCAGGCGTTCGGGGTGCCGGTCGACGGCGACGGTCACCGCCCCGGCCGCGGTGGCCGCCATCACCGCGGCGAGGCCCACCGCTCCCGCGCCGAAGACCGCGAGGGTGTCACCGGGGCCGACGCGGAAGGAGTTGAAGACCGCCCCGGCGCCGGTGAGGAAGCCGCAGCCGAGTGGTCCGAGCAGTTCGACGGGCAGCGAGGGATCGACCCGCACGGCGTTGCGGGCCGGCACCATCGCGTACTCGGCGAACGAGGACTGGCCGAACCAACGAGGGGCCAAGGCGCTCCCGGTCGCATCGGTGAACCGCGCGGCGTTCTCCTTGCGCCCGCCGAAGAGGTTCAGTGTGGCGAAGGAGTCACAGTAGGCGGGGGCCGCGTCCAGGCAGTTGTGGCAGTGTCCGCAGGAGTCGAAGCTCAGCACGACATGGTCGCCGACATTCAGGCCGGTGCCCGCACCGCCCGTCTCCACCACGACTCCGGACCCCTCGTGTCCGAGCACGGCCGGCAGCGGTGAGCGGCCTGCCGAACGCCGGACCGCGAGATCGGTCCGGCACATTCCGCAGCCCGCGATCCGGACCAGGACCTCCCCCTCGGTGGGACCCTCGTGCAGCATCACCTCCTCCACGGCGAACCGGTCCTCGTACGAGCGCAGCACCGCCGCAGCGAATCTCACGTGATCTCCTCCGGGCGGTGCACGACGAACGGCCTGAGGTTCCCGTAGAGACCCCACGGGCCGCCCGCGACGCCGACACCGCTCTCCTTGATGCCCGCGAAGGGCTGGGCGAGGGACAGTTCGGCGTGGTGGTTGATCCACGCCGTCCCGCACTCCAGGCGATCCGCCACGGCCTCGGCCCGGTCGAGGTCGGTCGCCCACACCGAGCCCCCCAGTCCGAACCCGGTGCCGTTGGCCGCCTCGACGGCTTCGTCGAGGCTCTCGTACGGCAGCACCGGCAGGACCGGACCGAACTGCTCTTCCTTCACCACGGGGCTGTCGGTGGAGACGTCGGCCAGAATGGTCGGGGCGAAGAAGTAGCCCGGTCGGTCCAGGCGGTGGCCCCCGGCCGCGGCTCGGGCACCGTCTGCCAGGGCCTGGGCCGTGTAACGCTCGACCCGGGCGAGTTGGGCGCCGTTGTTGACCGGCCCGAGCTGTGTGGCCGGGTCGAGCCCGGCTCCGACCACGGTGGTCTTCGCCCGGTCCGCGAGGGCCTCGACCACCCGGGAGTGGAGCCGGGCCGGGGCGTAGACGCGCTTGACCGCCATGCAGACCTGCCCGCAGTTGCGGAACGCCGCCCAGAACAGCCGGTCCGCGATCCGCTCCACATCGACGTCCTCCAGCAGGATGGCGGCGTCGTTGCCGCCCAGTTCCAGGGTGACCCGGGCGAGCGAGGCCGCCGCGCTCTCGGCGACGGCCCGTCCGGTGGGCACCGAACCGGTGAAGGTCACGTGGCGGATCCCCGGATGCGACGCGAGACGGGCGCCAAGGGGTTCGCGACCGGTGACGACCGTCAGTACGTCCTCGGGGAGGACGCCGGCGATGATCGATCCCAGCAGCCGCGTGGCGAGCGGCGTGAACGGGGAGGGCTTGAGGACCATCGTGTTGCCGGCGGCGAGCGCCGGCGCGAACTTCGCCGACGCGAGTTGGAGGGGAAAGTTCCACGGGACGATCCCGGCGACGGGTCCGAGGGATCTCCAGCGGATCTCGCCGCGTACCGGTCGGCCGTCCGTGATCCGCTGTGGTTCTGGGCCCAGCTCGGCGAAGTAGCGCAGGCGCGCGGCGGTACGGGCGACCTCCGCGTACGACTCGGCCACGGGCTTGCCCTGCTCACGGGTGAGCAGCGGGGCGAGTACGGATTCGGCCGCCTCCACGGCATCGGCCGCCGCGAGCAGCGCGGCCGTCCGGGCGGCGGGGTCGGCCCGCCAGCCGCGCCAGGCTGCGTGGGCCCGCTCGACGACGGCGTCCAGCTCGCCGGACTGTTGGTCGGGAGCCTCGTCGAAGGCCTCGCCGGTCGCCGGATCGACGACGGCGATGAGCCCGCCACGGGGTTCCGGGTGTACGACAGGAGGGCTTGCCGGCATGGTGGCGGTCAGCCCGCGGCCGCGGCCGCGTGTTCCTGGACATGCCGGTCCATCTCCGCCCGGAAGGCGGCCACCAACTCCGGTCGGATCCGGCCGGCGTTGCGGTCGCCCCCCTCGCACACCGCCCCGCGCACCCCGATGATGTCCGTCCCGATGCGCGCCAGTTCACCGAGGTCGGCGGTCCTGACGCTGCCCGCCAGTGCGGCGAGGAGGCCGGCTTCGTGGGCACGTCGTACGAACTCCGCGCAGGATTCGGGCGGAACGTGGTCGAACAGCCGTGTCCCGTCCTTGACCGCGGTGTCGAGCATGGCGGCGTCGGATCCGGAGCGGTGGGCGATGTCGGGCAGCGCGAGCGGGTTGACGCAGCCGACCCGGTGGGCGTCGGCGTAACCCGAGGCGACGACGAACGCGTCCGGCCGGTAGTCCTTCACCGCCCGGACGACGCCTCGCATGACCTCGATGGCCTGGTCGGGAGTCGTGCACCCGTAGAGGCCGACCTTGATGTAGGTGGCTCCGGAGACGACCGCGCCGAGCGCCGCCTGGGCCACCGTGCCGGGCTTGTACGGGACGTCTCCCACGGTGGCGGACACCGGCTTGTCCGCCGGCACCGCCGCTCGGATCTCCCTGATGACCCAGGGGAAGTTCGCACCCAGTGAGCCCTCGTCGGGCTTCTTGACGTCGACGATGTCGAGGTGTTCGGCCGCCTTCGCACAGTCGAGGGCCTCTTCGACACTGTCCGGAGAGATGAGAAGCAGCAAGGTGGAATCCTTCCCCTGCATGTCACCTGCCTGGGGCAGGTCTGCGGATTCGCCGGGTTCGCGTGCGGTCCGCACATCATTTCTGCGGCTGTCGGGCCTCGGCAGGGCGCGCGGAGCGACGAATGGGTCGTTGCCGCGCCCTGCCCACGCCCCGCGCACGCGCCCTCTGCGCCGGGCCGGCCGCGCGCCGTGGCTCCCTCATCACCACGGCCGCCACCTCCGCCCGTGCGGCACCCCTGCCGCCGGGGTTCAGGTCGTGCCGGGCGCGTACACCGACGTGAACGTCCAGTCACCGGAACCGACGGCGTAGACGGCCTCACCCTTCCCGGAGCGCAGCAGCCTCGCTCCGTTCGGGGCCCTGACGTGTCCCTCGGTGAACGGCACGTGGACCTCGGCCGTGCTGCCGGCGGGCACGGACAGCCGCAGCCGGTACCGGTCGCCGTCGCGGTTCCAGTCGGTGCGCACGGTGCCGTACGGGGACCGGTAGGAGCCCGACGCGGACGTGAGGTCGCCGACGACGGCCGGGTCGATCAGCAGCTCGCGGTAGCCGATGGAGCCGAAGGCCTGTTCGATGCCGGCGACCCGGTCGGTGAACCAGGAGTCGACGGCGCCGAGCATGAAGTGGTTCTGGGACTGGCCGGGGCCCCCGTCCCAGGACTCGCCGAGCGTGGTGTTGCCCTTCAGCACCTGGTAGCCGTAGCTGGGGCTGGTGGTCTGCGTGGCGATCTCGTGGACGACGTCGTCGCGGCCGGCCCCGGTGAGCACGCGGAAGGCCGCGGGCAGCGAGATCTCGCCCAGCACCAGGTGGTGGTCGGCCTCCTCGACGCTCCGGACGAAGTGGTCGAGCAGACGCTCGCGTTCGCCGTCCGGTACGGCGCCCATGTCCAGGGCGAGGGCCTCCGCGCCGTGGCCGCCACCGCCGAAGGTCCCGGCTTCCCGGTCGTAGTACTTGGCGGACAGTGCCTTGGCGCTCGTGTCGGCCTTGGCGCGGTAGGACGCCGCGCCGTCCTCGTCGCCGAGGACCCCGGCGATATGGCTCATGGCGTCGACGACCCGCCAGTAGCCGTAGGTGCCGGCCACGGCGCGCGGGAACGTCCGGTCGGGGGTGAACCAGTCGCCGAGGCCGTAGTCCAGGATGCCGTCCTTCACCTGCTGTTCCAGGAAGGCCACGTACCGCTTCATCTGCGGGTAGTACGTGGTGAGCGCGTCCCGGTCGCCGTAGGTGGTGTAGAGCTGCCAGGGCACGAGGACGAAGGCGCCGCCCCAGTTGGCGTCGTTGCGGTAGGCGCCCGGCATGCTGGTGTACTCGGGGACCGTGCTCGGGATCAGCCCGTCCTCGGTCTGGGCGTCGGACATGTCGCGCACGAGCTTGCGGAAGTACGCCTCCATGTCGTAGTTGCCGGTGAGGACGGGGAAGAGCAGCTGGTTCTGCTCCAGCCAGCCGAGCTTCTCGCGGCTGGGGCAGTCGGTGAGGACGCTCATCATGTTGCCCTCGACCGCCCGTCGGATGATCGAGTGGATGCCGTTGACGAGCTGGTCCGAGCTGGTGAAGTCACCGGACGAGGCGTTGTCGGTACGCAGGACCCTGCCGCGTACGGTGACGGTCGCGTTCTCGGGCAGGCCCTTCAACTCCAGGTAGCGGAAGCCGTGGTAGCTGAACCTCGGGTGCCAGGTCTCGGAGCGGTCGCCCCGGGTGGTGTACGTGTCCCACAGCGGGCCGCCGACGTTGCTGATGGACTGGAAGGCGTGGCCGTCCTTGAGGCTCTCGGCGGGCAGGACCCGGATGTCGGTGCCGGCCGGGGCCGTCACGGTGATCTCGGGCCAGCCGGCGATGTTGCGGCCCAGGTCGAAGATCCGGCTGCCCTCGGCCGCGCCCTCGACCTCCTTGCCCGGGAGCGTCTCGACGACGCGGACCGGTTCGGTCTCCCGCGCGCTCAGGACGGCGGGGTCGTCGGCCGTGCCCGGGCCCGGCACGGTGGCCGCCGCCTTCCAGGAACGGCGGTCCTGGCCGGGCTTGTTCCAGTTCCGGATCTCGCGACGGGCGTCGTAGTCCTCGCCGCCGTACCAGTTCGACGAGGTGGTCGCACCGAGGGTGGTGCGCCAGTCACCGCCGGTGCCGACGCGGCGTACGGTGCCGTCTGCGAGCGTGATCTCCAGCTGGGCGACGACCTTCGGATCGCTCAGGTTGCCGTACAGCTTGCGGTACCGGTCGGCGGTGCTGACGACGTTCGACATGCCGTTGCCCAGCTCGATGCCGATGGTGTTGCGTCCGGAGCGCAGCCGGTCGGTCACGTCGTAGGTGGCGTACTGGACGCGTTCGGCGTAGTCGGTGTTGGCCGGTTCGAGGACGGCGTCGCCGACCGGTTGACCGTTGACGCTCGCGTCGTAGATGCCGAGGCCGGACACGTACAGCCGGGCGCTGCGCACCCTCTTCGGCAGGGCGAAGTCCTTCGCGAGCAGGGGCAGCGCGGCGGGGAGGTACGGCCTCGGCGGCTGCTGGCCGGTGACCTCGGCCGCCCGGGTGAAGGGGCCGTCGGGGGCGTCACCGGTGGACACGGCGTAGTCGACGGGGAAGTGCGGCACCCGGCCGTCGGCGGTGAGGACGTCGGCGCGCGGGTAGAGGGCGATCCGGTCGAAGGTCTTGGCCGACTTGAGGTCGAGGGTGAGGACGATCGGCGCGTCGGAGACGTCGGGGCCGGTGTGCGGCGGGCTGGAGTATCCGGCGGCGGTCTGCAGCGCGCTGTTGGGCAGGCCGTCGACGGCGAGGGCCGGCTCCCAGGTCTTGCGGACCGTGTGGGTCTGCGACGCGGTCACGGCGGCGCCCTTGGCGAGGCCGCTGGTCCCGGTCCCGGAGTCGCGTACGTCGATCTCGCCGAGCTGGAGGCGCCAGGACTCGGCGGGGAAGTCGTCGGCGAGCGGTAGTCCGAGCCTGGTCACGTCCAGGCGGACGTAGCGGGCCGTGGTGCGCGGCAGGTCGACGACGACGGGCTCGACGGTGCGCCTGCCGAGCTGCCAGTCCGGGTGCGTGATCCAGTCGGCGTCCCAGTCCCGCTGCTTCGTCAGGCCCGTCTCGAACACGGAGGGCGCGCTCCAGCCGGAGTCCCGTCCGCTGCCGTCGGACCAGAGCATGACCCGCCAGTACACGCGGGTGCGGGAGCCGAGTGCGCTGCCGGCGTAGGTGGCCTGCGGGACGGCGGAGCGGACCCTGCCCGAGTCCCACAGGTCGGGTCTGCCCTGCTTGAGCCTGCTGAGGGAGCCGGCCGCCTGGATCCGGTACGCGGACTGCACCGTGCCCGTGGCCCGGCTGGTGAGGTTCCAGCTCAGGTAGGGCGTGGTGTCGTCGATGCCCAGGGCCTGCGCGAGGTGCTGGGTGCGCAGCTCCACGGGCGAGACGCCGGCCAGGGGCTTGGCGTCGGCGTTGACGGCGGACGGCAGCACGGTGACGAGTGCGGTGAGGCCGGAGGCGACGAGGAGGGCCGGACGCCGGTGGGCGCGCCGGGTGAGCGCTCTGCTCATGTGGTGCTCCTTGCGGGTGGGTGTGGGGCGGACGCCGGCCGGATCAGACTCGCTCCAGGACTGCCGTGACGCGGCGGTACGGCCGCAGGGTCACGGGGCCGAGCAGGCCGGACGGCAGCGGCTTCCTGCGTTCGTTGGAGAGGGTGTTGGAGACGCGGACGGCGATCGTGTTGGACCCGGCGCGCAGGACGTCGGTGACGTCGGCCGTGTACGGACTCCACAGCAGCGGCGGCAGCTCGGTCCCGTTGACGGTCACCGCGGCGACTTCGCGGACCACGCCCAGGTCGAGGCGGAAGCCCCGCCCCCGGAGGGTGTCCCGGTCCAGGTCGAGGGTGATGGTGTACGTGCCGCTGCCGGAGAACTCCGGGGCGAGGTCGGTCCAGCTGCCCAGGGGGCGGGTCACGGACTCGGCACCGTCGCGGTCCAGGGTCAGGGTCCAGTCGCCGCCCAGGCCGATGGCGTGGAGCGGGTCGGTGACCTCGACGGTGCCGCGGTAGGAGTGCCGGTCGTCGGTGCCCTTGAGCGGGTAGCTGCCGGGTGCGTCGGCGACGGCGGTGACGTGCAGCGCCTTGCCGCGCGCGGTGACGCTCTCGACGGGCAGTGCCGCGTCGGTGAGGTGGGCGCGGGGGCGGGTGGAGGAGCGGACGACGACGGCGAGGGTCTCGTAGGGGCGCAGGCTCAGCGGGACCCGGAGACCGTCCCTGCCGCGGCCTTGGCGGTGGACGGGGGCGGGCCGTGCCAGGCCGGTGGCGGGGTCCCAGAGTTCCGGGACGCCCCTGGCCGGCAGCGCGGCGACCGTCTCGACGGCCTGTCCGCTCTCGTTGTTGACGAGGAAGGCGATGTCCTTGCCGCGGGTGGTGCGCAGGACCCTGACCGCGTCGGCGGCCGGTTCGAGCACGGCGGCGGCCACGCCGGCCGCGTGTGCGGCCTCCCGCAGGCCGGACGCGTCGGCCACGCGTACGGCGGTCCCGGCGCCGGTGCGGCGGCTGCCGGGCACCTGGTCGCCGAACAGCGCGGACAGCGCCCGCTCCAGGGCGCGGTCGCCGCCGTTGGCCTCGTCCCGGGGGAGTTCGCCGACGGCGACGACGGTGCCGCCACCGCGCACGAAGGCGGTGAGGGTCCGGACCACGGCGGCGTCGAGCGTCGGGGTCAGCGGCAGCACGGCCAGGTCGTAGCGGGCCGCGCCGACGGTGAGCCGGCCGCCGCGGGTCGTGGCGTGGGCGAGCAGTCCCCCGTCGCCGCTCAGCGCTCCGTCGTGGACGAGGTCGAAGTCGACCTGGGCGGCTTCCAAGGCGTAGGCGGCGTCGCTCAGCGCGCTGTCGACGGCGCCCTGCCGGGCGGTGCCGCGCCACTGCTCGGCCGCCCGCTGGGGCTGGACGAGCGCGGTCCGTGCGGCGGACGTGCCGCGCGCGACCTCCATCACCCGGCCGATCCAGTCGGCCAGCGGCTCCATGGCCCACCACCACGGGGCGCGGGGTCCGAAGGGCGGGGGGAAGTACACCCGGGTCTCGTCGGTCCACAGCGCGTGCAGCACGGTGAGGTTGATGCCCCGGGCGGCGTTGGCTCCGACGAGGGCGCGGGCGAAGTCGGGGGCGACCTGCCAGCCCATGTTGCCGAAGGCCTCGAGCAGCGCGCGTTCGCGGCCCATCTGGTGGGCGACGCTGACCGGGTTGCGCGGGATCATGGTGGGCTCACCGGCCGCGTACTCGGCGGTGATGATGTCGCCGCCGGGGACCTGCGCCCACTGGTGGACCTTGTGCAGGTCGCCGGTGGAGGCGATGCGCTTGGACGGTGACGTCTCGTCGTACAGGGGGTTGGTGACCAGGGCGACGTCCCGCTTCCCGTACCAGCGGGACTGCTTCTGGAAGTACGCGGCGAAGCGGTCGGACACGGCCTGCCAGTACCGGCCGCGGGCGATCCGGCCGTCGCGGCCGAGGTCGTCGAAGGCGCAGGCGTACGCGGTGCCGGGTTCGACGCCGACGGCGCGCAGCGCGTCCTGCAGTGCCGGGGACCAGGGCAGGCGCTTGAAGTGGGCCTCGGCGGAGGCGAAGTACGGTTCGTCGTCCCAGAAGCCCGGGATGACGTTGCCGAAGTAGCGGGCGAAGCGGCGGTGGTACTCCCCCGGGATCATGTCGAGGAACAGGTCGACGGGTTCGTCGTCGAGCAGGTCGACGTAGCCGCGGCTGTAGCCCTGGCTGTCGTCGATCAGCGCGCTGCCGCCGAACACGTCGATCTGCCAGCGCCCCGCGGGGACCTGCCAGGGGCGCCCGGCCCGGAGGTCGGCGGTCAGCTCCACGAGGCGCTCCGTGCCGGTGGCGCCGACGGGGCGGGCGGCCGCGGCGGCGGGCGAGGCCGTGCCCTCGGGCCGGGGGCGGGCCGGGAAGTCGCCGGCGACGGCGGCCGCGTCGAAGGGCTCCTCGTACAGCGTGGTGCCGTCGGCCCCGGTGACGGTCAGGTTCTCCCACAGGGCGCGCTGCCCGTCGACGGCCCGCACGCCCACGCTGCCGGTGGTGTGGCGTGCGTCGGTGACGGTGCCCTTGTCCTTGCCGTCGAGGGTGACGCCGATGCTGTCGCCGCGGACGGTGACGACGAGCGTGTGGTACTTCGTCCTGTTGAATCCGTCGGTACGGCTGCTGCGGGCGAGTTCGGCGGGTGCCGCGCCGTCGGTCAGGCGCAGCACGGTGACGACGCCGGTCTGGTCGAACTCCACGGCGTAGCCGTCGGTCCCGGTCCGTGAGGCGCGGACCACGAGCCCGGCCGCGCCGTGCTCGGCCTTGGCGCTCCCGGTGACGGTGCAGTCGGTCCACCGCGCGCCCCGGCTGAGCACCGCGGCGCCGCCCAGGACGTCGGCGTCGGCGACCAGGCGGCCGGTGTCGACGCCCACGCCGGTGGTCGCGGTGAGGTCGACCGAGGCAGGCCCCTCGACCACGGTCGTGGACCGCCACAGTGCCTTGAGCCGCAGGTCCGGCCGGGGCTCGTAGGTGCGGGATCCGACGGTGCCGCCGTTGACGATGTACTCGCCGGCACGGCCGCTGGGGAAGTGGTCGTCGTTGAAGATCCACACACGCATGCCGGTGCGCTCGGCGACGCGCAGAACGTGGCCGACGACGGCGAACCACTCCTCGCTGAAGAACACCGGCCGCATCTCGGCGTTGTCGAAGGGGAAGAGGACGACCTCGTACATGCCCTTGGAGCGCAGGTCGGCCATCTGGGTCTCGACCAGTGCGGGGGTGACGGTGCCGTTCCAGTACCAGTAGACCGTCGGCCGGCTGTCCCGGCGCGGGTCGGCGAAGTCCTCGGGGGTGTAACCGGACGTGCGGGCGGCTTCGGCCCCGGCGTCCGCGGCCTGGGCGGTGGCCGCGCCGGTGCCGGGAAGGCCGACGGCGAAGGCGGCTCCTCCGGCCGCCCCCGCGGCCACGACGAACCGGCGTCTGGTCAGGTCGGAATCGGGCAACGTGAACTCCCTTGTTCGCGGGGTGTCGGGTGGGTGCTGCCCTGGCCCTGCCGCACCGGACAGGGGGTGTCCGGGCGCGGCGGCTGGGCAGGGGGGTGCCCGGGCAGGCGTGTGGGATGAGCTGCGTGTGGCCGGGTGGGCCGTCAGCCGGCGGCGAGGGCGGCCACCTCGGCTGCCGTCAGGGCACGGTTGTGCAGGCGGAAGTCGGCGATCGCGCCGTGCAGGCAGGGGTGCGTGGAGTTCTGTGAACGGCCCAGGTGATTGTGGGTGCCGGCGCCGAGCAGCAGCGGGCTGGTGACCATGGCGGCGTTGCGGCCGGCCTCGGCTCCGTCGACGTAGAGGATGCCGGTGCCGCCCGCCAGGGTGAGGGCGACGTGGGTCCACCGGCCCTGCGGCAGGGGCCCGGTGGCGTCGATCACGTCCTCGCCCTCCATACCGGAGATCTTCAGCGCGGCGCGTGCCCTGCCGGAGCCGGTGCGGGCCGCGAGGTACAGGTACGTGCTCTTGTGGTAGCCGAGGTCGAAGACGCGGGCCGAGTTGGCGAGCGAGTCGATGCGGACGCGCACGCCGACGGTCAGTTCGGTCAGTCCGGCGGTGAGCCCCTGGGGAAGCGTGACGTGGCCGTCCACACCGTCCAGGAGCACCGCGGTGCGCGTGCCGTCGGTGGACCAGGTCGCACCCCCGGCCAGGGTCGCGCGGGGGAAGGTGCCGGTGCTGTCGGCGGCCGTGGAGCCGGTGCCCTCGTCGAGCGGGTAGCGGGCGATGTCGCGTTCGCGGCCGGGGCGGGGGGTGACGGCCCAGTAGACGTTGTAGTTCTGGTGGTGGATCTTGTAGAACGGCCGCAACGGCACCTCACGGCCGTCGGCCTCCGCGGTGAACTCCAGCGGGACGCCCGCCACCGGCCGCAGGGACGCTGGCCGGATCCCGGGGATGGTCCGGAGACCGGTCGCCCCGTAGGCCCCGGCGAGGACGACGGGACCGTAGGAGAGCGACCGCACCTGCGGGTTGTCGGGAGCCGGCTGCCAGACGGGCTCGCGGGGCAAGGTCAGTTCCACCGTGTCGCCGCGCCGCCAACGGCGCTCGATCGTGAGGTACCGGCCCGGGCGGGACGGCGACCCGACCGCGTGGCCGTTGACCCGCACCGTGGCCCGGTTGCCACTGGCGGCGAGCCAGGCGGGGACGCGGACCTTCAGGGCGAAGCGCGCGTCGCCGGCGGTGACGGTGAGCCGGGTGCGGTCGGTCTCCGGATGACCCGTGTCCTGACGCAGTGACACGCCCGTCTCGTGCCACGTCACCTCCGAGGGGATGAACAGGTTCACGTACAGCGCCTTCTCCCCCGGGCCGGTGGAGCGGAAGTAGATGCTGTCGGCGAACTTGGTGTGCGTCTCCATGCCGGTGCCGTGGTCGCAGGAGAAGTTGTCGTAGTCGCCGCTGTAGCTGCCGGGCGCGGCGCCGAGCCCGCCCTTGGGCTGCCGCCGCGAACCGGCCCACAGGCCGGTGTAATAGGTGACGAAGCCGTGCTCGGAGTCGGGGTCCTGCTCGCCGAGCATCTGGTTGTAGAGGGTCCACTCGTAGTGGTCCATGTACGCGGGGGTGGTGGGGTCGAGCAGGAAGAGCTGCCGGCCGAGCTTGAGCATGTTGTAGCTGTTGCAGTTCTCGCAGGTGTCCTCGGAGAGCCTGCTGACGATTTCTCCCGGCGGTCCGAAGAACTCCTGGTTGGAGTTGCCGCCGATGGCGTACGAATGGTCCTGGACGACCGTCTTCCAGAAGTGGGTCGCGATGTCCAGGTAGCGCCGTTCCCCCGTCGCCAGGTAACTGCGCGCCGCGCCCACGATCTTGGGGATCTCGGTGTTGGCGTGTCGTCCCGCGAGTTCGTCGCGGCCGGCGGCCAGCGGCGTGTAGAGCTCCTCGTGGTCGAAGCGCCGCGCGGTACGCAGATACGCGGGGTCGCCGGTTTCGAGGTACAGGTTCGTCAGCACCTCGTTCATGCCGCCGAACTCGACACGGAGCAGGGCCTGCATGCGGTCGTGGGTGAGGGGCGCCGTGCGGGAGTCCACCCAGGCCGCCATGGCCGCCAGCACGCTCATCGCCTGCGCGTTGCCGCTGAGCCGGTACTGGTCGAGCAGCCCGGCCATGATCTTGTGGAGCGTGTAGTAGGGCGCCCAGGGCTTGCCGCCGGCCTCGAGTTGGTCGAAGACGTCCTCCGGGAAGGCGGAGAGGTAGCCCTGCCGGTAACCGGCGGCCGGCGCGCGCGCCTGGCATACGGCGAGCGCCGCCACCAGGTGGCGGGCCTTCTCGGCATAGGCGTCGTCGCCCGTGGTGGCATGCGCCTGGGCGAGGGCGGACAGCAGGTGGCCGGTGCTGTGGCCCCTCAGCAGGACGTCCGGGGCCTCCCAGCCGCCGCACGGCTCCGCGGCGGAGGGCAGTCCCACATTGAGCCGGAAGGTGTGCAGCAGCCGGTCCGGGTCGACGTACCGCAGATAGGCGCAGGTGCGTCGCATGTTGGCGAGGAACGGGCTCTCCAGGAGCCGGACCGCGGACGGCGGGAACGGCCGCAACGCAGGTCTGACGGCCTCCGTCGCCGGTCGGGCCGCGGCCGACGGGCCGGTACCCGCAGTGGTGCCCGCGGCGGTGGCCGCCTCGGCGGCTGCCACGGGCTCGGCGGCCGCTACGGGTATCACCGCCGCCGCGGTGGCGGCGGCCGGGACGGTCAGGACGCGGCGCCGGGTGGGGCTGGGCGCTTGGGGTCGCACGGACAAGAGCCAGGCTCCTTCGGGGAGGGAGATCCACTCGTGACGGGCCGTTGGCTGCACAGGACGGCGGGACGCGACGCCCTCGGTGGCAGCCGTCCGCGCAGTGTGCGCTGCTGGGTTGAATCGTTTTTGTCAGCCGTCCGGCAAAGTAGGCGGAGCCTTGAAGGGAGTCAAGGGTTCCGACATCGCCGCACTGTTCCGGACGTTGACGTCACCAGATCGAGCTCTCCAGGACTTTGCTGGTAGGCGGCATTTCTTGCGACAGATGAGGGCAACTGGACGATCCATCTCGGCCTAACCCTTGCGACTGTCCAGCGGGCTGCGTATGTTCCGGCCAGGTCATTAAAACGTTCAAACGGAGCCGCAATGAGACACGCACCTGGGCAGGACGTCGGCATTGAAGACCACAGCCTGCGGCGGCGGGCGGTGCTCAAAATGGCAGCGGCGGCCGGGGCCGCGACGGCCCTGTCGGCAGGCACCGCCGCCGCCTCTGCGGCGGCGGAGGCTTCGACGACGACGGCGGGTGGAGCGCAGGCGAAGCCCGGCGGGGCGTTCGCCCGTTCGTTCGCCTCCCCCGCGGCAGCGGTACGCCCGAAGTTCCGGTGGTGGTGGCCGGACGCGCTGGTCGACGCCGACGAGATCCGGCGGGAGATCGACCAGATCGCCGACGCGGGTTTCGGCGGCGTGGAGATCGCGGCGGTCACGCACAGCGTCTCCGAGCCCATCGACCCGGCGCGTCACGGATGGGGCACCCCCGCATGGGTCGGCGCCGTCGAGACGGCCCTCCGCCAGGCGAAGAAGCGCGACATCGTGGTCGACCTCACCATCGGACCGGCCTGGCCGGCCGCCGTCCCCGGCATCACGCCCGACAGCAGCTCCGCGATCAAGGAGCTGGCGCACGGCGTCGCCGTCGTGCCCGGCGGCACCGACTTCGCCGGCCCGCTCCCCGACCCCGTGACCGCCCCGGACTCCGACGCGAAGACCCGCACGGTACGGTCCGTGCAGGCCGCCCGCGTCGTCGCCGGTACCTCGCCCACCGCCTTCCCCACCCGGCTGGAAAAGGACTCGGTCGTCGACCTCACCCCCCACGTGAGGGACGAGCGGCTGGAGTGGACCGCGCCGGACGACGGGGCCTGGCTCGTCATCGCCTGCTACGAACGCGGCTCCGGCCAGCGCCCCGAAGGCCCCGCGCACACCGCCCCGCTCAGCTACGTCGTCGACCACTTCAGCGAGGCCGGGACCCGCGCCGTCATCGACTTCTGGGAACGCCGCATCCTCACCCCGCGTATGCGCGGGCTGCTGCGGGACACCGGGGGCGCGCTCTTCGAGGACTCCCTCGAGATCGAGACGGACGCGACGCTGTGGACACCCGGCATCATGGCCGAGTTCGAACGCCGCATGGGCTACTCGCTCGCGCCCTGTCTGCCCGTGCTCCTCCAGACCAGGGAGAAGTACGCCTTCGCGTTCGACGACGCCACCAACAAGGCCATCCGCCGGGACTACATGGAAGTGGTCACCGAGCTGTACGTCGAGAACCATCTGCTTCCGGTGCGGAGATGGGCGCACGGACTCGGTCTGCAACTGCGCGTCCAGCCGTACGGCCTGCAGACCGACGCGATGTACAAGGCGGCGCTGCTGGACCAGCCGGAGGGTGAGTCGCTCGGGTTCAAGAACCTCGACGACTTCCGCTGTCTGGCCGGAGGCCGGGACATGGGCGGCAAGCTGGTGCTGTCCAACGAGGCCGGCGGCACCGCGGGCGGCGCCTACGCGACGACGTGGGACGCCACCCTCAAGAAGCTCGTGACCCAGTACGCGGCCGGCGTGAACCAGGCCGTGTTCCACGGCTTCGCGTACGCCGAGGCCCCCGGCGCGGCCTGGCCCGGCTACGCCGCCTTCTCGCCGTACAAGGGCGGTGCCGGCTACGGCGAGGCCTGGGGCCCCCGCCAGCCCACCTGGGGTCATGTGCCGGGGATCGCCGGATACCTGAGCCGCGTTCAGCGAGTCCTGCAGACCGGCGTCAACAAGGCCGACATCGGCGTGCTGTGGCAGAAGGGATACGCCGGTTCGGGGCTCGGCGCGTCGTGGTTCAGCGGCGACGGCATACCGGTCGGCTGGACGCACCTCTTCCTCAGCCCGCGCCTGCTCTCACTGCCCGGTGCGGTGGTGCGCGGCGGCCGCTTCGCGCCCGACGGCCCGGCGTTCAAGGCACTCCTCGTCGACGGCGACGTCATGATCGGCCGCGAGCACACACTCCAACCGGACGTCGCGGAAAAGCTCGTCGGGTACGCCAAGAAGGGCCTGCCGATCATCGTCGTCGGCGACTGGAAGGACGGGCACGTGCCCGGACTTCCGGGGTCCGGGGACAATGAGCACCTGCGGGAACTGATCGCCGAACTGCTGGCGCAGCCCAGCGTGTTCAACGTCCCCGACCGCCCCGACGTCCCCCGGGCCATCGCGGCGCTCGGCCTCAGGCGCGACGTCGAGTACGCACAGTCCTCGATGCTCCTGCACAACCACCGGTCCGACACGGAGGCCGACTACTACTTCTTCGCCAACGACGCGGTCAGCAAGAAGGGCTCGACCGGCACCCCCATCAGCCACGACGTCACGCTCACCACCCGCAGACCCGACGTCGTCCCCTACGTGCTGGATGCCTGGACCGGCGCCATCGAACCGCTCGCCACCTACACACGGCTCGACGACGGACGCATCCGGCTCCGCGTCACGCTGGAACCGGGAGCCACCACGATCATCGCGACGGCCCGCCCCGGCAGGTGGATGCCCGGCCCCGCCCCCCGCTGGAACGCCACCTCCAGCCAGGCGTCCGAGGTCCGACGGGCGAAGGACGGCCGGCTGGAGATCCGCGACACACGGCCCGGCACCTACGCCACCACGCTCCAGAGCGGGGCCACCGTCAGCGCCACCATCAAGGAGGTCGCCGAGCCGATGGCGCTCACCCGCTGGACCCTGACCGCCGAGGACTGGACACCGGGCGCCACCGCGTCGAGCACCACCAGGACCCGGCGCACCGTCGAACTCGACGGGCTCAGGCCCTGGCCCGACATCCCGGAACTGGCCGACGCGTCGGGCGTGGGCCGGTACCGCACCACGGTGAAGCTCGGCGCCGCCTGGACCGGTGGCCACGGTGCCCGGCTGGAACTGGGCGAGGTGTTCGACACCTACCGGGTCACGGTCAACGGGCGCGCCCTGCCGCCCACGGACCAGCTCACGCCGGTCGTGGACGTCGGCCCCTACCTGCGCCGCGGCACCAACACCATCGAGGTCGAGGTCGCCACCTCACTGCTCAACCGGTTGCGGGTCTCGAACGCCCCGGTGTTCGGGATCTCCAAGCGGCAGAACTACGGCCTCGTCGGACCGGTACGCCTCGTCCCGTACGGGCGGTCCGTGGCGAAGGCCTGACTGCTCCTCACGCGCCGCGACATCTGCACCGGGCGACTGTCCGATCGCGGCGAAGACGACGCCCGGCCCAGCCACGCCATGCTCCGGGCCGGGCGGCCCGTCGACCGGCCGGGACCGACGCCCGGCAGTGCGCCGATGCGCACCAGGCGTTCCCCGTCCACCATGGGTCCCGAACACCTGACCGCCCTCGCAGGCAGGACCGTGCCACACGAAGCGGCACGGCCCGTGTCCACTGCATCACTCTCTGCCCATGACGCCCGCTGCCCGGCCGCCCTTAGGTCGCGGCCTCCGAGCCGCGGCGACCCGCCGCTTCGGCTCAACTGTCGGCGACCCTTGGAGCCGCCATAGACTTGGGGGACCGGTTCGGAGGCGCGGGGAGCGAGGGCCCGGGATCCGGACCGGGGACAGGGGGGTGGCCACACCAGGAGGACGCGATGTTGCGGCACACCAGACTGGCCGGGGAACCGGCGGACCACCTCGCCGCCCGGGAAGAGCTACGCCAGGCCGAGATCGACCTCATGCGCCACCGCGAGAAGGTCGCTGCCCAGCGACGGGCACTCCCGCCAGGACCTCCCGTCGACGACTACCTCTTCATCGAGGGCCCCGACGACCTCGAGGCCGGCGACACACCGGTCCGCGAGGTCACCCTGAGCGGGCTGTTCACCGCGCCGGACCGCCCGCTGATCGTCTACCACTTCATGTACGGCAAGCTGCAGACCGACCCCTGCCCGATGTGCACCCTGTGGATCGACGGCTTCAACGGCATCGCCGCCCACATCGCCCGCAACGCCGACTTCGTCATCGCGGCGGCCGCCGACCCGCCCGCCCTGCGGCAGCACGCCCGCAAGCGCGGCTGGGACCGGCTACGGCTTCTGAGCTGCGGCGACAGCACGTTCAAGTACGACCTGGGCAGCGAGGACAAGGACGGAGAGCAGGACTCCACCGTCTCCGTCTTCACCCGCGACAGCGACGGCACGGTCCGCCATTTCTACTCCACCCATCCACGCATGGCCGACGACATCGACCAGCGCGGCATCGACCTCCTGGCCCCCGTGTGGCACCTCCTCGACCTGACCCCGCAGGGCCGCGGCGACTGGTACCCGAGCCTCGATTACTGACCCCCGCGAGCGTGTCGGCCGACCGCACCGCGACCGGCTCCGGACGGCGTGACGATGCTGCCTCGGATGGAGGTGCGCGAGTGGACGGTCCTACGTCACGCTCGTCACGCTGCGCACAACCGGTCCAGTGCCGACTGGCTCTCCTCGTCCGCGGCGCGGCAGATCATCAACCGCTGGTCCATGTCCTGGAGCGGCATGAGCACTTCGAAGTGCACCGCGATCACACCGACGTCGGGATGCCGCATCGCCTTGCGCCCCCGGCCGTTGACCTTGACGTCTCGCTCGGCCCACAGTCGCGCGAACTCCTCGTCGTGAGTGGTGATTTCGGCGATGAGTTCGGTCAACGCCTGATCCTCCGGGTGCGCGGCCCACGCGGCGCGTAGGTGGGCGATTCCCTCCCGCACGACGCGTTCGCGGTCGACGTAGAACTCGCGTATCTCGGGATGCATCAGGCACAGCCACATCGAATTGCGCTCAGCCGGCGGCAGGGTGTCGAAGTCCAGGAGCAGTCTCGCCATTTCATCGTTCCAGGCCAGGATGTCGTAGCGGTGGTTCATCAGCATGGCCGGGAGCGGCGACAGGCCGGCGACCAGCCGGGCCAACGGCGGCGCCGCGATGGTGGCGGGCCTGTCGGCCTTGCGGGGGCGCCGCTGGGCCAGGTCGAAGAGGTAGGCGCGTTCGTCGGGTGCCAGCCGCAGCGCCCGGGCCAGCGCCTCCACCACGTCCGCCGAGGGCCGCAGTCCGCGGGCCTGCTCCAGCCGCACGATGTAGTCGATGCTGACCCCGGCCAGTTCGGCGACCTCTTCGCGGCGCAGTCCCGGGGTCCGCCGGACCTTCCGACGCGTCGGCAGGCCGAAGTCAATCGGGTCCAGGCGCTCGCGTCGGGTCCGCAGGAACGCGGCCAGCTCCTGTGCCCTGTCCACGGTGCGGGTCGTCATGGCCGGTGCAACAGCCAGGGTAGGACTGGTGTTCCCAGGAACCTCTTTCCCTTACCCCCGGCTCGCGAGGGTCACAGGCTTGCTCTCGACGACAGATCGCAAGCACAGGAGGACACGATGTGGCTCACCCTCGACACCTACCGGCTGCTGGGCCGCTCCGGGCTGCGGGTTTCACCCCTGGCGCTGGGCGCGGCGACCTTCGGCACCGAGTGGGGCTGGGGCGCCGGGCGGGACGAGGCGCGCAAGCTGTTCGACCTCTATGTCGAGCGCGGCGGCAATTTCATCGACACCGCCAACACCTACACCCATGGCAGCTCCGAACGCCTGCTGGGCGAATTCACCCGTGACAACCGCGAAAGCCTGGTGCTGGCAACGAAATACACGACGCTGCGCCGACCCGGCGACCCGAATTCCGGGGGCTCTCACCGCAAGAGCCTGTTCGCGTCGGTGGAATCCAGCCTGCGTCAGCTGAACACGGACTACATCGATCTGCTCTACCTGCACGTGTGGGATTTCACGACACCGGTCGAGGAGATCCTGCGCGGCATGGACGATCTGGTCCGGCAGGGCAAGATCTTGTACGTGGCGATCTCCAACGCCCCTGCCTGGCAGGTGTCGCGCATGCAGACGATCGCCGACCTGCGCGGCTGGTCGCCGCTGGTCGCGCTGGAGATCGAATACAACCTGATCGAGCGTACCGGGGAACGTGACCTGATCCCCATGGCGCGCGAGATGGGGTTGGGCGTGATCCCGTATTCACCTCTGGCAGGCGGGGTGCTCACGGGCAAGTACAGCCGCGACGACCTGACCGCGACGAGCGGCGCGTCCGGCGACGGCACCCGCAAGAGCTTCAACTTCGCCTTGGGCACGCTCACCGAACGCAACCTTGCCATCGCCGACGTCGTGAAGGAGGTCGCCACGGAGCTGGGCCGCACACCCGCACAGGTCGGGCTCGCCTGGGCCCTGCAGAACCCGGACGTGACGGCTCCGATCATCGGTGCCCGCACCCCCGCGCAGCTGGAGGACAACCTGGGCGCGCTGGAGGTCGATTTCACCGCTTCCCAACTGGCCCGCCTCGACGAGGCCGGCGCGATCGGACTCGGCTTCCCGCACGACATGCTCGCCAGTGAGCACATCCGCAAGGTGACCGTGGGCGACCTGAAGATCCAAACCCGCCGCTGACACCCGATCGAGCGCCGAGGGCGGCACAACCGCCGCCCTCGGCGCGATCGCCGGTTGCTGCCATGACAGCCCGGGGTGCTGGTACGCACCTGTGTGATCGGCTGTTCTCAACGACGTTCCGTACCGCGTCACGCCCGTTCAGGTGGTTGACGTGACCGGTTGCGGGGCCTCCGCGTCCGGCTGAGGTTCTGCCGTGGCGGGCGCGGTCGCGCCGATCGGCGGAACGTGGCGCAGCAGGGTCGCGACCAGGGCCGCGGTCGCGAGGGCGAAGGCCGCGCTGGCGGTGGCCGCCGTCTGGAGCCCGGCGGTGAAGGCGGCCTTCGCTGTTGAAATGAGCGCGTCACCATTCGGCAGGCGCTCTGCGGTGGCGATCGCGGCGCCGACGGTGTCCTTGGCCGCGGCGGGCGCCTGGTCGGGCATCTCGCCGCGATAGACGGCGGCCGCGAGGGTACCCGTGACCGCGATACCGAGGGCGAGACCGAGATCGTAGGCCGTCTGCCCCGTCGCCGCGGCGGCACCCGCCTTCTCCGCCGGTGCCGAGCCGACCGCCAGAGCCGTTCCCAGGACGCTGATCGGGGCGACTCCGAACATGATGACGGTGAGCCCGAGCGAGGCGGTCACCACCCCGTCGGCCAGGGCGATGGAGGCGTAGCCGGTGAGGGAGAGCAGCAGGCCGCCGATCAGGACGTACGCCGGGCGGAATCGGCGGGCGAGGACCGGGGTGAGCTGGGAGCCGGCGATCAGGCCCGCGGCTCCGGGCAGGAGCCACAGTCCGGCCTCCAGTGGAGACTGCCCCGCCACGGCCTGGAGGTACTGCGGGACGAGGTACTCGACGCCGTTGAGGGCGGTCATCCCGAGCAGCAGGGTCAGCAGTGCTCCGGTGAAGGCTCGGTCGCTGAAGAGCCGCAGGTCCAGCAGCGGTGTGGCCAGTTGGTTCTGCCGGCGGATGAATGCCACGGTGCTGATCATGCCGGTCATGAAGGCGACGGCGGGCTCCCACGGGGAGGCGGCCGAGGCCAGGCTCTTGACCGCGTACACCACGGGCAGGACGGCCAGCAGGAACAGTGCGACGCTCACCAGGTCCAGGCGGCCCGGGGTCGGGTCACGGTACTCGGGCAGCAGCGCCGGAGCCGTGGCCAGCGCGAGCAGCATGACGGGTACGCCCATGAGGAAGACCGAGCCCCACCACCAGGACGCCAGCATCACACCGCCGATGACCGGTCCGACGGCCAGACCGACCGAGAGCGCGGTGACCCACATCGCGATGGCCGTCGCACGCTGACGAGGGTCGGTGAACATGTGGCTGATCAGGGCGAGCGTGGACGGGAGCACGGCCGCGCCGGCGACACCGAGCACGGCGCGGGCGCCGATCAGCACCTCCGGGTTGGGGGCGTACGCGGCGACCAGTGACGCCAGGACGAACCCGGCCGAGCCGGCCATCAGCAGCTTGCGGCGACCGATGCGGTCGCCGAGCGTACCCATGATCACCAGGGTTCCGGCGGTCAGGAAGCCGTAGATGTCGGTGATCCAGAGGACTTCGGCGCTGCTGGGCCGCAGATCGGCGGTGAGGTACGGCGTGGCCAGCCACAGCACGCCGAGGTCGGCGGTCATGAGGGCCACGGGGAGCAGCAGCAGGGCGAGACCGAGCCATTGCCGGGCTCCGGCTGCCTTGCCGGGGGTCTGGGAGGTGGGGTGTGAGGTCATGGGACGACTGTGCGGGGTGGTGTTTCGGATCCGGCTCGGACGGTGTTGCGGTGGTGTTCGGGCGCGTCTCCCGCCTCCGGTCGAGGCCTCGGGAACGACGAACGCCTCGACCACCCGGGTGGGCACCGGGGTGGCCGCGGCGCTTCGCGGAGTGGTCGGGGTGCCGGGCGTCTGCTCGCCGGACGGGGTGAACGGGCTCGTTCGGTGGGGTGGGCCCGACCGATGTGCGGGTCAGTGCGGCAGGTGTTCGTCCAGTGCCGCGTCGGCAGCCTTGAGCACGTCACCCACGCGTGCCGATCGCAGTGCCCGCGGAACGCCGGAGAGTTCGGTGTCGTGCAGCAGCCGCACCGACGACTCGGTGATGCCGCAGAATTCGGATACGCCGACCCGCAGTTGGACGTCCATCGCGGTGGCGAGGCCGGTCTTCTCGTAGTCCGCGTCGGTGCCGCCCGCGAGGCCCAGCCAGAGCATCCGCTTGCCGGCGAGCCGAGGCTTGCTGCGGCCGTACGCGAAGCCGTAGTTCCACACCCGGTCGATCCAGCCCTTGATGACGGCCGGTGGTGCGAACCACCACACCGGGAAGACCACGAGGATGTCGTCCGCGGCGGTGATCCGGTCCATATGGGCGTGGACCTCTGGCGAGTAGCTTTTCTCCCGGTCTTCCCAGTCCGGTTCGTCGACGGGTGTCAGCCGCGGGTCGAAGTCCTCCGCGTACAGGTCGAGGAGGTCGACCGTACCGCCCTCCTCCTCGATGCGGAGCCGCAGTCGGTCGGCGACTTGGGCGGTCAGTGAGTCGGACCGGGGATGGGCCAGGATCAACAGGGTGGGGCGGCGCATGGGAGCCTCCGATCGCCGTGCGTGGGCGAAGTGGACGGGGTGGGCGGGGCGGACGGGGTGGACGGTCGGCGGAGGTCAGATCCCGAGGCCGGAGCCTCCGCTGACGTCGATGTTCTGGCCGGTCACCCAGCGGGAGTCGTCGGAGGCCAGGAAGGAGACGACATCGGCGACGTCGGCGGGCTGGCCGACGCGCTGGAAGACGGAGAAGCCCGCGGCGTGGGCCTTGGCGGCGGGGTCGGCCATCCAGGGGTGGATGTCGGTCTCGATGGTGCCGGGAGAGACGGCGTTGACGGTGATGCCGCGGGAGCCGAGGGTCTGCGCCAGCGTGAGGGTCAGTACCTCGACGGCACCCTTGGACGCGGCGTAGGAGGTCATGCCGGGGAAGGCGACCTTGGTGACACCGGAGGAGATGTTGATGATGCGGCCACCGTCGCGCAGGCGTTCCAGGCCCTTCTGGATGATGAAGAAGGGGGCCTTGGCGTTGATGGCGAAGACCTTGTCGTAGTCCGCCTCGGTGACTTCGTGGATCAGGCCGGGGCCGGCGATGCCCGCGTTGTTGACCAGGATGTCGAGGCCGTCGGCGTGCTCGTCGAACGCCCCCCACAGGGCGTTCGCGTCGCCGGGGACGCCGAGTTCGGTGCGGAGCGCGAAGGCGTTGCCGCCGGCCGCCTCGATGCCGGCCACGGTTTCCTTTGCCGCTGTTTCGTTGCTGGCGTAGTGGACGCCGACGCGTGCGCCCTCGGCGGCCAGGCGCTGGGCGATGGCCCGGCCGATGCCGCGGCTGGCGCCGGTGACGAGGGCGGTCTTGCCGGTGAGCGCGTTCATGATGGGTTCCTTTCGAAGGACTTGGTGCGTTGTGCTGTCGAGGAACACCATCGGGCGCAGCGCATCGGACGGGGCTCGGACGGTGTTACGGCTGTGTTCGGAGCGGGCTTCGCCGCTGGCGCCAGGTGGGTGCCGCGACATGTCGCGCGGGCACCGTACGGGCACGGGTACGACCGTCACCCCGCCCCGCTCCGGCAGGATCGTCCCCACTGCGGGTTACCGTTGGCGGCATGCGATTCGGGGTGTTGGGGGAGACAGCTGTCTGGAGCGATGCCGGGCAGCCCGTGCGGGTGCCGGAACTGAAGGTGCGGGCCTTGCTCGCCTCTTTGCTCGTGGATCCGGGACGGCCCGTGGCGGTGCACCGGCTGATCGACGACCTGTGGGGCGACGAGCCGCCGGGCAACCCGACCCGGGCACTCCAGGCCAAGGTCTCCCAACTGCGGCGCGTCCTTGAGGAGGCCGAGCCGGGCGGACGCGGCCTGGTGGTGTCCCGGCCACCCGGCTATCAGCTGGTCGTGGCCGAAGACGCGCTCGACGCGCACCGGTTCGCCGGGCTGGTGGTCAGGGCCAGGACCGAGCAGGATCCGCGCGTGCGGGCCCGGCTGCTCGCCGATGCCCTGGGCCTGTGGCGAGGGCCGGCGTTCGCGGACTTCGCCGACGAGGCCTTCACCCGGGCCGCCGCGAACCGGCTGGAGGAGGACCGGCTCGCCGTTCTCGAGGACCACGCCGAGGCCCGCCTCGACAGCGGTGAGCATGTCGAACTGGTCGGCGAACTGACGGAGTTGGTCGAGCGCTACCCCCTGCGGGAGCGATTGCGCTCCGTTCAGCTGCGGGCCCTGTACCGGTCCGGCCGACAGAGCGAGGCGCTCGCCGGATACGACGAGCTGCGGAGCCGGCTCGCGAACGAACTCGGTCTCGACCCGAGCCCCGAACTGGCTGGGCTGCAGCGGGCGATGCTCATGCAGGACCCGGAGCTGGGCGGCGGCGCCGCCCGGCAGAAGCCTGCTCCCGTCCGTACCCGGACGAACATCGTCGCCACGTTCAGCGATCTGATCGGCCGGGAGGGTGCGGTCGCCGACCTACGGGGACTCCTCGCCGCGCGGCGGCTGGTCACCGTCACCGGTCCCGGTGGCGTCGGCAAGACGAGGATCGCGGTTGCCGTCGGCCAGCAGGTGAGGGGCACGTTCCCGGACGGCGAGTGGCTGGTCGAACTCGCCGGTTCCACCGGCGAACTCGCCGAGGTCGTCGCGGCGGCCCTGGAACTGAGGGACGACGGGAACTGGGGCGTACGGCCCGAAGGGGAACGGCCCCTCGACGGCGCGGACCGGCTGGCCGAGGTGCTGCGCGACAAGCGGATGCTCCTCATCCTCGACAACTGCGAGCATGTCGTCGACGAGGCCGCGGAACTGGTGGAACTGCTGCTGCGGTCGGCGCCCGGCCTGACCGTGCTGACCACCAGCCAGGAACCGTTGGCGCTGGCGGGGGAAACCCTGTGGCCCGTGCCCCCACTCGCCCCGCGGGACGCGGTCGAGCTGTTCGCGGCGCGTGCCGCGGCCGCCGCACCGGGCTTTGCTCTGGACGCGTCCAACGCGGACTCGGTCGCCGCCATCTGCCGTCGGCTGGACGGGATCCCCCTCGCCCTGGAACTGGCCGCGACCCGAGTGCGGGCCCTGGGTGTGCACCGGCTGCAGGAGCGGCTGGACGACCGGTTCCGACTGCTCGACGTCGGTCAGCGCGGTGTACCCGCCCGCCAGCGGACACTGCGCGCGATCATCGACTGGAGCTGGGAACCGCTGACCGAACCCGAACGGGCCGTGCTGCGGCGCCTCGCCGTGCACTCCGAGGGATGCACGCTGGAGGCGGCCGAGTACGTGTGCGCGGGCGTGGGGGCCGACGCCGGAGACGTACTGAGCCTGCTGGTACGGCTGGTGGACCGGTCGCTCGTGGTCGCCGTCGACGGGGCCGAAGGCCCCCGGTACCGGCTGCTGGAGTCCGTCTCCGCCTACTGTGTGGAGCGGATGCGGGAGGCGGGCGAGTGGGAGCCGGTACGCAGGCGGCATCTCGAGTACTACACAAGGCTTGCGGAGACCGCGGAGCCCGGACTGCGTGGCCCCGGGCAGGGCGCGTGGCTGACCCGGCTGGACGCCGAGAGCGGCAATCTGCGCTGGGCCCTGGAGGGGGCGGTCGAGAGACATGAGACGGGGCACGCACTCCGCCTCGTGGACGCGCTGTCCTGGTACTGGGTCCTGCGCGGCCGGCTCGGTGAGGCGTGGCGTTCGGTGACAGCGGCGCTGGCGCTGCCCGGTGGGGACGCGGCACTGCGGGCGAAGGCCGGCGTGTGGCAGACCGGCCTCGCCGTCCTGACCGGCGACGGCACGGACCGGGCCGCCCGCATCGAGGCGGCGCTCACAGCATGCGAACAGCTCGCTGATCCGGTGGTGAAGGCGTGGGCACAGTGGTTCCTGGCGCATGCGCTGAGCGGGACGGGCGACCTCCTGGAGGGCGAGGCGCTCACCAAGGCGTCGCTCGACGGTTTCCGGGCGATGGGTGAGCGCTGGGGAGAGGCGGCGGCCCTGGCCGACCGGTCCGTGCAGCGCCTCCTGCGGGGGGACCTGACCGGTGCGGCGGCCGATGCGGAGCGCAGCGTGGCCCTCTTCGGGGAAGTCGGGGACGCGTGCGGTCCGTTGTGGTCGGTGTATCCGCTGGCGTCCGTGGCGGAGATCCACGGCGACTACGAGCGGGCGGCCCGGCTGCGGCAGGACGGCCTGAACACCGCCGAGGAGTTCGGCCTCTCCACCCAGGCCGCGGACCTGCTGTCCGGACTCGGACGGACGGCGCTGCTCATGGGCGACTTCGGCGCGGCCCGGGAGTACCACGAGCGGTCCCGGCGCTTCGCCGTCGAACTCGGCTTCCGGGCAGGTGAGATCAACGCGGAGCTGGGGCTCGGTCTCGGCGCCCGCCGCGAAGGACTCCTCGACGAGGCCGAAGCACGGATGCGCACCGTCCTGGACTGGCATCGTCAAGTCGGTCTCGACGCGGCGAACGCACTGATCCTGGCCGAGCTGGGCTTCGTCGCCGAGCTGCGCGGCGACGCGCGGTGTGCGCTGGCCCTCCACGAGGAGGGTTACGAAACGGCTGTCACCACCGGGGACCCGCGGGCCGTCGCCCTCGCGCTGGAGGGCCTCGCCGCCACGCATGCCCTCGCCGGCGATCCCGAGGCCGCCGCTCTCCTGCTCGGCTCCGCCTCCGCCGCCCGCGCCGCCACCGGAGCCCCGCTCCCAGCCGCGGAACGCCTGGACGTCGACCGCGCCACCGCCGCGGCGACCGTCGCGCTGGGAGCGGCGAGGTTCGCGGACGTCTTCGCGCAAGGTGAGTCTCTGCCACCGGAGGCAGCACATGCGCGGACGCGGGCGTCGCGGTTGCCGGCCGGCCGGTGACAAGCCGTCACGGACCGGGGACAGGGCGCCGGCGGCTCGCCGACATCACTGACGGGGTGATGTTCCAGGTCCTCGCACGGCGAGCCGTCCGGATGCGCTGGTACTGCCCACTGTTGGTGCCGGTACCGAAGAATTGACGTCGGTACCCGGAGGAGGTCACAGTGAAGTGCCCTGACATGTCGCGTGAAGCACGCCTGACCGCCCGTAGGGCCGTCTCCACAACCCTGGCGTCACGCAGTGATGACGCCCTGTACGAGCTCTTGGACACGGCGGTGCCGATCGGAAGCGGCATCGGCGGGAAGTCGGCCCTGCTGGAGGTCGCCGGAACCCCGGTCTTCGTGAAGCGGGTGCCCCTCACCGACTTGGAGAGGCGACCTGAGCACGTCCGGTCCACGGCGAACCTGTTCGATCTGCCCGTCGTCTGTCACTACGGCGTCGGCATCATCGGCGGGCCGGGTTTCGGAGCCTGGCGCGAGCTCGCGGTGCACACCATGACGACGGACTGGGTGCTCACAGGGGAACACGAGGGCTTTCCCCTGATGTACCACTGGCGAGTGCTGCCGGACTCAACGCCGCTGCCCGAAGAACTGGCCGACGTCGAGCGGGCCGTCGCCTACTGGGACGGCGCCCCGCAGGTGCGCCGTCGGATTGAGGCTCTCCAGCAGTCCTCGGCGAGCGTCGCACTGTTCCTGGAGTACATTCCGCAGACCCTGCACCAGTGGCTGGCTTCCCAGGTCGCAGCAGGAGAGGAGACCACCAACCGAGCCTGCACCATGGTGGAGAGGGACCTGGCAGCCGGCACCTCGTTCATGAACAGCCGCGGACTCCTGCACTTCGACGGCCACTTCGAGAACATTCTCACCGACGGCCGGCGCCTCTACTTCGCGGACTACGGCCTCGCCGTCTCATCCGGCTTCCAGCTGTCGCGGGAGGAGATCGCGTTCTTCGACCGGCATCGGACCTACGATCGCTGTTACACCGCCACGTATCTGGTGAACTGGCTGGTGACCGCCCTGTTCGACTACGCGAAGGAGGACCGGGAGGGCCGTCACGCCCTGGTGCGGGCCTATGCAGGGGGCCGGCGCCCCACAGGAATCCCGGAGGCCGCCGCGTCGGCCCTCGTCCGGCACGCGCCGATCGCCGCAGTGATGTCCGACTTCAGCCGCACGTTCCAAGGCCAGAGCAGGCAGGCTCCTTACCCGCTGGCGCAGATCCTGCAGCTCAGCGGGATGTCGGGCTCCCCTGCGGGGACGGGGAAGTCCTACTGAAGTCCTGCGCGGCGATGGCCGGTTCCCAACCCGAGACCACACCCACGGTCGAGGAGATCACCGGCCTTCCGGCGCGCACGTTCGCGGAGTGGGCGAAGGACCATCGGGCGGACTTCTCGGCCTGAGCCGATTGGTCACCCCAAGGGTGGGGAGCCAGGAGTTCCGGGTCAGCGACGCCCAGGCGCTGTCGACTGGCACGGCTGGTCCGAATGAGTGATGGTGGTGGAGGTGCGCTTGTGCAGCTCGGTACGGCTGAACAGCCACGAAGCGGCGCGCATGCCAGGCGGCCTCGCAGTGACGAAGCCGCCGACAGCGAGAAGGAAGTCCCCCCATGCAATCGTTCGCAGGAACAGTAAGGGCCGGTCTGGCGGTCGTCGCAGTGCTGGGGGCCTCGGCCCTCACCGCGCTGTCCGCCGCCGACAACGCGAACGCGGCGCCTGGCGAGTACTGCGGGGCGGACCGTGTCCACGGACTCGCCGTGTTCGGCAGCGACAGCACGCCCTGCTCCACCGCTCTCCAGGTCGCCGATGCCTACGCACGCGGCTCGAGTGGCTCCCCCGTGACCGTCCACGTCGGCGGAACCGCTTGGCGCTGCCAGGAGCAGCAGGGCGACCCCAATCCTTTCGACAGGTGCGTAGCCACCGCGGACGCGAGCCAGTGGGTTGAACTCACGTCGTAGTCTCAGCACCCTTCGTTCCGTTCGGAGGTTTCCCCATGGGGTCTCTACGCCTGTTCGCGGGCCCGGCCGCGGCTGCCTTGGCCTTCGCTCTCCCCTCAGCGGCTCACGCCGCGCCGGACGACTGCGCCAAGGCTCAAGCGGTCGCCGCGATGGCTGAGAAGGATTACGAAGACACGGTGAAGTGGTACAAGGACCTCATCGCTCAAGGCGGGCACCCGGGCCTCGTCGGGGAGCAAGCTGTGGCCGACGCCAAGGCCGATCGCGACACGACGGCGTCCCAGGCACGGCGCATCTGCGGCGCGTGACCGGGACCGTACGGGTGACCGTACGGGTGACGGTGTGCCCCGGAGGCAGGCCGGCCGGCCTCCGGGGCACCGTGGTTCACGTCGATCGAGTCGCGGGCGCAGCCGTCACGGAACGAGCTTCAGCAGCCGATTCGGTGAGCCCGAGCCCGGACTGGTGACCTTGCCGGTCGTCGCGCCGTTCACCAGGGCCGAGGCGACCTGGGCCGGGGTGGCGGAGGTGTGGTTGGCCAGGTAGACCGCTGCCGCCCCGGCGACGTGCGGAGTGGCCATGGAGGTGCCGGAGATGGTGCTGGTCGCCGTGTCACTGGTGTTCCAGCCGGCCGTGATCGAGGACCCCGGTGCGAAGATGTCCAGCACGGACCCGTAGTTGGAGTAGCTCGCCTTGGCGTCCGTGCTGGTGGTGGCACCGACGGTGATGGCCTCGGTGACCCGGGCCGGGGAGAACGAGGAGGCGTTGGCGCTGCTGTTGCCCGCGGCGACCGCGTATGTCACGCCACTGGCGATGGAGTTGCGCACCGCCGTGTCCAGGCTGGCGGAGGCGCCGCCGCCGAGCGAGAGGTTGGCGACCGAGGGGCCGGAGTGGTTCCGGGTCACCCAGTCGATACCAGCGATGACTCCGGCCGTCGTACCGGATCCGTTGTTGTCCAGCACCCGGACCGCGACGATCTTGGCCTTCTTGGCCACGCCGTAGGTGGACCCGGCGATGGTGGTGGCCACATGGGTTCCGTGACCGTTGCCGTCGGATGCGGTGGTGTCGCCGTCGACGGCGTCGTATCCGTAGGTGGCACGACCGCTGATCTGCTGGTGCGTGATGCGGACGCCGGTGTCGATGACGTAGGCCGTCACACCGCCGCCCGCGCTGTCCGGGTAGGTGTAGGTGCCGGAGAGCGGAAGCGAGGACTGGTCGATGCGGTCCAGGCCCCAGGGCGCGTTGGACTGTGTCGTGTCGGCGAGGCGGACCCGCTGGTTCTGCTCGACGGAGGCCACTGCCGGATCGGCGGCCAGACGCTTGGCTTCCGCGGCGGAGAGGGTGGCCGTGTAGCCGTTCAACGCGCTGCCGAACGTCTGGTTGACGCGGCCGCCGTACTCCTTGACCAGGTGCTTGCCCAGGGACGAGGACGCTTTGAAGCCGGCGTCTTTCCTGAGCGTCACGATGTAGCTGTCCTGTACCGCTGTGGGCGAGCCGGCAGCGAGCACTGTGCCTTCGGCGGGAGCGGCCTGGGCGGGAATCGTGGTGAGCCCACCGGCGACGGAGACCGCCGCGACCGCGGCGATCGCGGCGAACCGTATTCTCTTGCGACGCAGTCGTGCCATTACGAGGGATTCCTCCTCTGGGCGGCGCGCCTGGGTGCGGCACGCATCTGTGGGGGCGGGTACACGCGATCGTGCACCCCGACCCGGGGCGTCGCGTTCCGCTCCGGGCTGCGCTCAAGCGTTGCCCACGGCTGCGTTGCACAACAAGGGAGGTGGCGAATCGTCAACAAACTAGCCATGCGCACGACACATGACGAGGTCGGAGAAAAACATTCGTGCCAGCGACCGGATGTGTCCCAACAGACCAGCCCCTGTCAGCGTCTGACGCCCGACCAGTTCCGGTCAGCACTCTGCCTTCCTTGCGCGGCTACGGTCGTCGCTCGGCGGTTCGGGGCGGCGAGGTGAGGCCCCCAAAACCCAATCGCTCCTGCTCGTCTCCTTCGGTACGGTCTTGAGCTTGTTCCCGCCGCGGGGGCCCATGCGCTCCGCGCGCGGCCACGCGCGGCCACGCCGGCAGTCCCCACGTTGAGAGCAGGTTTCATCCATGGCATGTCGCATCAGTGAGCTCGTACTCGGTTGCCGCGACCCCGAGGTGCTGGCGCGGTTCTGGTGCGAGGTCCTGGACTTCGTGGTGCTCGATCGCGAAGAGGACGGCACCCTCGAGATCGGGCCGCGCGAAGGGTTCGGCGGCCCGCAGCCGACGATCATCCTCAGCCGCAGGGACGAGCCGGAGCAGGGGAAGTCCCGGCTGCACATCGACGTCAACGCCACCGACCGCGATCAGGACGCCGAGCTCGAACGACTGCTGAAGCTCGGTGCGCGCCCGGCCGACATCGGCCAGACCGGCGAGGAGCAGTGGCACGTTCTCGCCGACCCCGAGGGCAACGAGTTCTGCCTGCTCAAGGCCCGCCTCAACCCGCTCTGACGACTCCGCGTCCCCGGTGCTGCGTGGATCTCCTCGGCCCGGGTGAGCACCGGGGACGCGACAGGTGGCGACTGCGTGACCGTGGCACGGTAGACGGAACCGCCTCACCGTCGACCGGCACCATGGTGGCCACCGGCAACGCCTGGTAGTGAATTGCCTGGACACCGCGGCTGGGCTTGGAACAGGTGGATCCCCAGCCGCTGACCACCGCCCGACGCGCCCGCGTCCTCTCCCAGACAGCTCTGGCCGCCCGCGTCCGCAAAGCCGCCGCCCGCCCAGCGTCCGGCGAGCGCCGCCTGGAAGGCGAGGGCAGTGTGGTCGTCCGCGCTTGTTGGTCGTCCTTGCGCACTGGGCGCGGAAGTGGGGTCGGCCGTCGAGGCCGTCAGGTGGGATGGCCGGGGAGTCCGTGCATGTTCACCACTCGTGTCCGGAAGACCGCTCGACCACTGCCGAGCTGCTCGACGAGGGCGCAGTACGAGTCGAGGTGGCCGCCGGGTTCCTGCGCTCGATTCACCGAGTCCGAACGCACCGTCGCGGGCATCAGCCGACGGCTGCTCACCCCTTGAACCTGCACACGCGACGGAAGCTGTAATAGCCGTACACGGCCCACAGCACAGGCCGTAGGCGGGTGAGGAGGAGCTCGGTGAGAGCTGCTTCCACGGGCCCGTCCCGGTGCGTCACCGCCAGGACGCTGAGGGCAAGAGCTCCCTCGCCACTGGGACTACTGGCACGCCTGCTGGCGTACACCCCTCTTTCCCTTCGGCGTGAAGGGCCTGATGAGCCTGCTCACCACACCGGGGCCGGCCCTCCCCCCGGCGACGCCCAGGCACTGCTCGTCTGGAGCGACGCGTTAAACCTTCTGGCTCGGCCCACACCGCATCGAGGGAGAGGCCGAGGACATCGGCGATCGCCGCGATGGCCGGGAAGGCAGGAGTGGCCACACGGCCCGACTCGATCTTCCGCAAGGTCTCCGCCGAGACACGGGCGTCGAGCGCTGTATCGAGCAGCGAGCGACCTCCCCCGGCCCGACGCCGGAGGGCACCCAGGCGCTGTCCGCGTGCGCCCTCTGCGGGAGTGAGCGGAAACCTGACCGCGACCCCGATTCTAATACCGGTATAGTTTGGCCGGTATAGTTATTGGCTACGTGAGAAGGGCGCCGCATGATCGAGATCCTGAACCCCAGCCTGATGGCCCGAGCGAAAGTCACAGGCGCCCTGGTCGCTGACATCCTGCAGACGCTGAAGAGCCGCAGCACGATCGGCACGAACCTACTGGACATCGACCGGTGGGCCAAGAGCATGATCGTCGAGGCGGGAGCGCTGTCCTGCTACGTCGACTACGAGCCCTCCTTCGGACGCGGCCCGTTCGGCCACTACATCTGCACGGCCGTCAACGACGCCGTGCTCCACGGACGGCCGTACGACTACACCCTTGCCGACGGCGATCTGCTGACACTCGACCTCGCCGTCTCCAAGGGCGGAGTCGCCGCAGACGCCGCCATCAGTTTCCTCGTGGGCGACGCCAAACCCCCGGAGAGCGTCGCGATGATCAGTGCAACCGAACGCGCGCTGGCCGCGGGGATCGCCGCGGCCGGGCCCGGGGCCCGCATCGGCGACATCTCCCATGCCATCGGCACGGTCCTCCGCAAGGCGGGGTATCCGATCAACACCGAGTTCGGAGGCCATGGCATCGGATCGACGATGCACCAGGACCCGCACGTCGCGAACACCGGACGTCCTGGCCGTGGATACAAACTGCGCCCCGGGCTGCTGCTGGCACTGGAGCCGTGGATCATGGCGGACACCGCGGAACTCGTCACTGATGCCGACGGGTGGACCCTCCGAAGTGCGACAGGCTGTCGGACAGCACACAGTGAGCACACGATCGCCATCACCGAGGACGGGGCCGAAATCCTCACCTTGCCGACAGGGTCTTCGGCCGCGACCGGATGAGCAGGTTGTCGCGCAGGGACGGCCGCTCATTCGCGAGGACGCCGCAGTACGGCGAGTCACGGCACGTGCCGTGGACGTCCCCATGTTCGCCCGTCACCTTCAGCCGGCTGCCAGAACGGCCACGCCGCGCGCCGTGAGTTGCCCGACGACTGTGCGTCGGGCGTCGGCGTCGGTGATCAGTGCGCTGATCTCCTCCCGGGGCAGGACGCGGAACCGTGAGGCCGCGCCGATCTTCTCGGACGCGGCGAGGACGTAGGTGTCCGCGGCCCGTGCGGCCAGGACGCGTGTCATCGCGGCCTCTCGGCGTCGCCGGTGGTCGGTCCAGCCTCCGGGTGGACGCCGGTGACGCCGAGCAGCCACAGGTCGGCGGAGACGTTCTGGGCGGCCTCGACCGCGGCGGCGGCGCAGGCGACCGCCGAGCGACCTGGACCGCCTCCAAGGCGGCCCATTGCCGGAGCATGATGGTTTGCCGTCGGCGATGCGTCCATCGCGGACCATGGCGAGGGCATCGGCGAAGGACACTTCGAGTACTTCCATGTCCTCGCCGTCCTCCTCCAGCCCGCCACCGTTCCCGGTGCGGTGGGACGGGGTATAGGGGGGCCGCGTAGAAGTGCAGCGCTCGGTGACCGAGCCAGGGCTCATGAAGGCGTCGAGGACATGGGTGAGCGCGCCAAGGGTGACACCGAGCTCCTCTGCGGCCTCGCGCCGGACGGCGGCGAGCGGTTCGTCGCCGTCGAGCAGCCCGGCCGCCGCCTCGACGAGCATGCCGTCCGGGTGGTCGTCGACGTAGGCCGGGTAGCGGAACTGACGCAGGACGACCGTGCCGTTGCCGCTGGTCGTACGTCTCGCGCTGCTGGGTGCACCAGCGTCCGTCTTGGCGTCGGTAGTCGAAGGTGGTGCGGCGCAGGACATGCCGGCCCTGCGGGGTGAGCTCCACATCACGCACCCTGACGCCCTGCAACCCCGCCGGGGGGGGCAACATTCGCAGCCGGTGAACTCGGCTGCACGGGCGCCGGCTTCGGCCTCCAGCGTGACGGCCGGCGTCAGTGCCAGCGAGTACAGCTCCAGCTCCCTCCCCGCCCGTCGTACTGCTCGACACAGGCTCGGTAGGCGTTGCTCGAACCGACCATCGCCGTGTACGCCTCATAGGATGACGAGGCGTTGCTCACGTACGACTTTCCGCCTCGAATCTGGATCTTGAATCGCCAGTTGCTGTTCGCCTTCTGGATCCGCGCCCATGCCGCGCTGCAGCGGGGCGAGTTGCGAAGCTGCACTTCCGGTCCCCCGCCCGCCGGCGTCACTCGGTCGATGACCTTGGCCCCGGAGCCGCAGCCTTCCCTCTGCGGGTTCTTCCCGGTGCAGGCATGGCCCTTGCACGCGGCAGGCGCGGCGGCTTCGGCGGACAGGGCGGGGGTGACGAGCAGCGCCGAAGCAAGCGCGGCAATACCGAGAGACGACAGAAGAGAACGACGAGTGGCCATGAGGGACTCCTTTGTCATGACAGGAAACATGCGCGTGAGACGGGGATCCGGCGCATTGGGTGCGATCTTGATAGCGAAACAGGTAGATCGGCCACAACCCCTGTCGCGCGTGGATCACTCCCCCGAGTGAGACCTGCCCAGGGATTTCATACGTCCGTGGCGGGATACCGTATGCGTCACCGCGGCTGCCCATCGACCACTTGCTATGGTGCGCGGGTTGCACCGCTTGGGGAGACGGCAGCGCTCAAGGGAGAGGGACCGGGCGACGATGCAGGCGTCAGAGGTACGGCGTGCGGTGGCCACGGCCATGTCGACCGCCTCGTCGCTTGGCCTGCCGGTCGACGACGCGATCGTTCTTCATGACTCGAACAAGCTCACTCTGCGTCTGCTGCCGTGTGACGTCCTGGCCCGGGTGGCACCGGTGGCGCATCAGGTCGCACAGTTCGAAATCGAGCTTGCCCAGCAGCTTGCCGACTCCGGGTGCCCTGTGGCTGCTCTCGAGCCTCGGGTGGAGCCACGCGTCCATGAGCGTGACGGCTTCGCGGTCACGTTCTGGACCTACTACGAACCCCTGACACCTCGCGAGATCTCGCCCGCCGACCACGCCGATGCGCTCCAGCGGCTGCATGTCGGTATGCGCGAGCTCGACGTCCCGACTCCGCACTTCACGGATCGCGTCGAGCAGGCTCAACGACTCGTGGCGAACCGCGACCGCACTCCGGCGCTCGCCGACGCGGACCGGGAGCTGCTCGGCGACACCTTACGAAGCCTGAGACGAGTGATCGGCGAGCGCAGCGGTGCCGAGCAGCTGCTGCACGGCGAACCACACCCGGGCAACCTGCTCACCACGAGGAACGGGCTGCTGTTCATAGACTTCGAGACGTGTTGCCGTGGGCCCGTCGAATTCGACCTCGCCCATGCGCCTGAAGAAGTCGGCGACCACTACCCGGATGTCGATCAGGACCTGCTGCGCGAGTGCCGGCTCCTCGTGCTGGCGATGATCACAACGTGGCGCTGGGATCGAGGCGACCAATTCCCCGACGGGCGCCGGCTGGGCACGGAGTGGCTCCGACAGATCCGAGCAGCACTCGATCACCACGGCGTGGATGCCCGTGACTGATCCAGGACCGGAGGAGGGACCGGAGCGGCCCGGGTGGTAACCGGGCCGCGCGGCCCTCACGGGTGGCCGGAATCCGGCGCGGCTTCAGCAGGCGTCGGTGAGTTCCTCGATCTGGTCGGCGAGGCGATGGTCGGGGTGGTGGAAGGGAGCGCCGGCCAGTTCTTCGACCTTGAGGCGTTCGACGGCTTCGCGCAGTGCCATGGCAGGGTGGTCCGGGCGGCGGGCGGGCCAGGGGGTCGTGGAGGCGAGGTGGATGTCGCTGTCGAGGTTCAGGGCCTGGTGGGCCCAGTGGTCGGCATCGCGCAGTTCGCCGCGCAGCAGGTGGTACAGGTGGAGGCAGTAGGCGGCGGTGGCGTTGCCGGCGCCCGCGGCGAACTGCCACCACCACAGGGCACTGTCGGGTTCGTGGGCGAGGTTGAGCAGGCAGCCGAAGTGCAGGGCGCCGTCGGCGTCGGAGGGGGCGTCGGCGATACGGGCGAGGTATCCGGCGGCGTCGGTGCTGTGGATGAGCTCGGTGGACAAGGCGGTCAGGGCCGCTTCGGCGCGGTCGAGGGCGGTGGGATAGTGCCCCTCGGGTGCGGGGCGGGCGCCGAACATCAGGGTGGCGGTGACGTCGCGGACGATCTCCTGCTTCAGTGCGTCGAGGTCGGCGTCGGTGACCGTGTCCGGGAGTGTGGCCTGGTCGAGGTAGTCGTCGAAGCTGCGCGGCACGGTCTTACTCCTTCTCCTCGTCGTCACCCAGGTCTATGCCAAGTTTGGTGGCGATTCGCTTACGGGCCAGGCGTCGGTGGGTCCGGGCGGTCGCCGGGTCGATGCCCATGATGCTGGCGGCCTGTTTGCAGGGGTAGCCCAGGACGTATTGCAGGATGATCACGTCGAACTGCCGTTCCGGCAGGGCGGCGATGGCCGTGTAGAGGCCGAGCGGGGACTCTATGGCCGCCAGCTGCGTGCGCATGTTCTCCAGCGTGGCGCGGACGGCGTCGTGTACGGCGGTCGTTCGCGCGGTGCCGGCCGGCGTGGTGCTGCGCCCGTCGGCAGCGGGGCCGACGGTCATGCGCAGGTGGAGTTCGACGCGCATCTTCAGCACGCGCCAGGCGTACGCCTCCGGTCCGCCGTCCTGCAGGAGGACCACCGCCCAGTTGAGCGCGAGGTGGTTGTAGAGACGGCGCACGACGCTCTGGGCGGCCTTCATGTCACCCAGCACGGTGGCTGCGTAACGCAGTTGCGGCCGGGCGTACATCCGGTAGAAGGCGTCCAGGTCGGACGGCATCTCGTAGTGGATGCCCTGCAAGGTGTTCAGTTCCTCCGAGGTGGTGGGGAGGGTGTGGCGCGCGTCGCGGTCCTCGGGGATGGCCATGGTCATGCCTCCTCGTCCCGGACGGGGGTGGTGACGAGTGCCTCGGTGGCCGCGGTGCGTGCCGGCTGTGTGCTCAGCAGCTCGGCGACGCCGACCCGGGCGCCGGCACGCAGCAGTCGGCGCAGTCCCGCGACGACGTCGGGGAGGAAGACGCGTACAGCGGTGATGGCCGCAAGCAGCGCGAGCAGATCGTTCACGGTCACGGGACCTGGTCCTCTCCTGCCAACACGGCGTCAACTCATCCTGGAGGCAGGGGAGATGACGCTGCGGAGGACACCGCTCTGGGTCCTCGGCTGCAGGATTTCGGATCGGAGGGGTCAAACGCGCATGCCCTTCTCGACCAATTTTGACTCAAGGTGATCACATTGACACGCACAGGAATAGACCACAGCGTTAAGTTACCGCTTAGACACCATGCGTGAGCTGGGGGAACGCACGTCCTGTGCCGTCCGGAAGAGGCCACCCCCCTCCGCCTGAACACCCGTCCAGACCATCGAACACGTGACGGGGATCACAGGGCTGGAACGTTTCACGAGCTGAGCAATGCTGAGCAATCCCGCCCCCTGCTTCACGCCTTCAGGTGAACTTCAGGAGCCGGAACCTTCATTCGCCCCGTCCCGGAGGTGTCGTAGGCGATTCTGGCGGCCCTCCGACGGAAGGTCTTCTCATGCGGCGTCGTACTGTGATCGCCACTGCTCTGGTACCCCTGTCCGCCATTGCCGTGTCCGCGGCTGTGGCTGTGGGACCTGTGCTGCCTGTCGCCGGACCGGTCACGTGGTGCTTGTCGACTGCGGCGGCTGAGCAGTTGGCGGCCGACGGAGTCACGGTGTCGGCCGCCGCTCCGGCCGTGCTCGACTCTTCGGGGCCGGCCCCGTGCGTGCGGTGGCCGATGGAGGGCGAGATCAGTCTCGACCTGACCGAAGGGACCTGGACTGCGGACGGGGGCATGACCTTCACCAGGGCCTCGGACGGGAGCAACCTGCGTTTCACCGGGTCGCACGGTGACTTGGCGGGGCGGACGATGTCGGTGGAGGCGGCTGTCGGAGACGAAGCGGCGGAGCCTGTCGATCTCGCCACATACGAGTTCGACATGACGAAGATCACGGTCACCATGCCGTCCTTGGACTCTCCCGGCTCGGTCGTGGCCGAACCGCTCGACACGATGCTGACCGAGGACGGCGCGGCGGTGTTCTCCCGGGCCTTCGGTGCGTCGCCGGTTCCCGCCGGGGACAGTCTGGCCACGGTCGCGGGCCGTGTCGACGTGGTCTCGGCGCTGGGCTGACCTCGGATGTGGGGGGAAACCGGCGTCGGCCCTGCCTGTCCCGGCCTCCCGGGTGATGGTCGGGCCGAGAAGGCCGGCGCCGCGGTGCTGGCGTGGGCCCGGGGCCTGGGACTGGTTGCCGACGCCTTCGAGGAGAAGCGTCTGGTGGCCATGCGGCTGGGTGCGTTCGCCTGCCTGACCGTGCCCCGGGCGAGCGCCGGAGATCTGGCACTGACGGCCCAGTGGGCTGCTTTCATCTGCCTGGTCGACGACCGGTTCGACCGCAGCCGGACCGAGGTCCGTCCAAAGGAGGTCGCGGCGCTGTTCGACCGGCTGCTGGACGTCGTCACCAGTGGCGCGGCCGGAACGGGCAGCGGGACCGAGCAGGCCCTGGACGACCTGTGGCGGCGTACGGCTCCGCGGATGTCCGCACGGTGGCGGGAGCGGTTCGTCGCCGACTACCGCGACTTCGCCCTGGCCACGTGTGAAGAGGCCGCCGGCCGCGCGGACGGCGTCCGGCTGGGGCTCAGCGACTATGTCGTGCGGCGTCGCAGGACCATTACGGCCCTGCCCATGGCAGACATCCTGGAGTGCACCGCCGGCGCACCCTGGCCCGGCCTCCCCGGCGGGGAAGACCTCGTGAGGTCCTTGCGGCAGGCCGCGGCTGACGTAGCCGGCTGGACCAATGACCTGGTCTCGGCCGAGGAGGACCTCCGGGAGGACCGCGACAACCTGGTGACCGTGCTCAGCCGCGCACGCGGCTGCCCCCTGTCCTCGGCGCACGAGCAGGTCACGCTCATGCGGAATGACCGGATCAGGGACTTCCACTCGCTTGCCGCCTCGTTGACCACGATGGCCGGCCCCGGAACCGGGCCGGACGCGGTACGGCGGTACGTGGCGGCCCTCGGGCAATTCGTGTCCGCAACGCTGCACTGGCTCGGTGTCACCGATCGCTTCGACGCCCGTTGGTCACGTGAGCGCCCCGGCGCGTGTCACTGATCCCGTCCGCCCTCTCCCCTCTACCGGCTCGCACGTCACTGTGCTTTCCGTGCCCTCAAGGACTGTGCCACCGATGCGACTTCCTGCCATTGAGCGGCTCCCCCCGGCCTGGCCGTCCTCGCGTTTCCCAGCAGCGCTGGCCGCCGGACACGGACGTCTTTCGGCGTACCTGCTGAACCGGGTGGGAGGGGACGGCGCCGTGCGCGACCCCTGCCGCAGCCGGGTCCTCGAATCCGCGCTCGCCCTGGCCCTGATGAGGCAGTGCGGATCCGGCCACCGCGACGAACGTGACCGCTTGGTGCGTTATCTGGAGCGTCACCGGGGCGGCGAAGGCCTGATGGACACGGCCGTCGCCGCTGTGGCCCTGGGCCGGAACACCGGGCGTCCGTCGTCTCGCCAGGCCCTTGAGGACGTCGTCAGCCGAGTACCGGACTTCACGGGGGGCCGCAAACGCGCCCTGGTCCACGCCGTCTTCGCCATGCTCGGCGCGGCTGTAGCCCAGGACGACGTCGATCCCCATACTTTCGACGCGGGCACGCTGCACCCCTGGGCCGGTGTGCAGTCCGTGGCCGTGAAGGCAATCCTGGGGCGGGTGGCAGGCGGAGCCCCGGCCGACCGGGACGATGTCACGCTGCTGGCGTCCACCCAACGCCCGGGAACGGTGTGGGAGGGAAACCTCTTCATCCATCTGTCAGTTCTGCACGCTTTGTTGGACGTGCCCGGCATGGAGGGCGCCGTCGACGCCGGCCTGCGCACCGCCCTCATGCACCAGCGGGAGGACGGCGGCCTGCCCTTCGTCACGGACACCGACACCTGGTGCACCGTCACCGCGGGCCTCGCCCTCTCCAGCGCCGGCGCACCGCGCGAGGTGCTGCACCGCATCGCCCGGCACCTCGTGCACGTCCAGCGCGCGAACGGCGGCTGGTCCTACACCGACCGGGCTCAGCTCTCCGACACGGACTGCACCACCGTCGCGATCGAATTCCTGCATCACCTGGACGCGGACGCCTACCGCGCCCCGATCCGGCACGCCCTGGAGGCCCTGGTCGCGGTCCGCGGCACCGACGGCGGATTCCCCACCTACGGATCAGGCACTCCCTCCGAGGCGTGCATGACCGCCGCCGCGATCAACGCGCTCAGCACCGAGGGCCACCACCGTCACCATCACCTCATCCAGGCTGCTCTGCGTTTTCTCGCCGACCGGCAGAACCCCGACGGGTCCTTTCCCCCCGGTTGGAGCAGCAGCCGCCTGCACACCGTCTTCAGGGCGTATCTCGCCGCCCGCCACCACCGGCAGTCCGCTCCGGCCGTCCGTGACATGAGCGGCCGGATCGCCGACCTGGTGCGGAACGCACAGAACGCGGACGGCGGCTTCGGACAGCACAACGGTGCTCCGAGCGATGCCATCAGCACCGCCTACGCCCTGATCGTCCTGGCCGGACAGCTCGACGCTGCTCCCGCCTCGCGCGCCACCGGCTACCTGCTCGGCCAACAGCGTCCCGACGGCAGCATCGTCTCCGTTCCCGACATGCTGGGCCCGCGTCCGTTCCCGTATCACGTCCCCTTGTTGACGGACGCGTTCGCCCTGCTCGCCCTCGGCCACCTCACCCCTCGCCTCCGGCCCTCACGCGTCGTCATGCCTGGCCGTCGGCACAGCAGTGCGCGGTCCGCCCAACGGACCGCCCCGTGAACCCGCTCCGTCCTCTGCCGGCTCCGGCAAGGCCGCCGCAGGAAACCGAGCGAGCCGCCACCCGGGACCACCTCGGCGAAGTCCGCCCCCGCCCGGGTCTCCTTCGCCCCACGCTGCGGGCGCCGCCCGCCGGTCCCCCGGCTCACACCGGCCCGAACCGTACCCGCACCACTCACCGGCCACCACAGCGGAGAACACCGTGCCCATGCGCCTTCGTCCCAGTCCCAGTCCCGGTCCCGGTCCCGGTCCCATGGACCTGACCTTGCACACCATGGCCCAGACCCATCCCTCGGTCTCCCAGACCATCGGAGTGATCCTCCACCTGGAAGGCGCCGCTCCCACCCTCGGGGAACTCCGCAGTCATGTCGCCTCCCACCTGGAGCACGAGCCGCGCCTGACCCACTACCTGCACGGTCCCGGACTCCAAGCCCGCTGGCACCACGACCCGGCCCCCGACCTGGACCACCGCGTCCGTGCACAACATCTGCCATCAGGTGACCAGCGGCTCGAGACGGCCCTGACCGACCTCGTCGCGCGGCCCTTGCCCGACACGGGCCCCCTGTGGGACATCTGGCTGCTGGCCGGATACGCCCCTGGCCGCTATTGCATCTGTCTGCGAGCGCACCACAGCACCCAGGACGGCATGGGCCTGATCGGCACCTTGACCACTCTGTTCGGCACCGCACCCGCGTCCACCACGCAGCCCGCGCCCACCGTGCAGCCCGCCCCCCGGGCGGGCGCCGGAGCCTACCTGGGCACCGTGCGCAACATGCTCTCCGCATGCGCCACCCACCATGTCTGGAACGACACCGCGCTACCCCTCACCGGCCACCGTGACATCGGCTGGGCGCAGGTGCCCACGCAACGGTTGCGGAATGCCGCCACCGCCCGGGGCGGCGACACGAACGACGGCTTCCTGGCCGCCCTCGGCGGAGCCCTGCGCACGTGGACATCACAATCCTGGCGCCGGGGCGCCGACAGGCCGTTGCCGGCCATCACGATGGTCAACCTGCGCCGCGCCGAGGAACTCGAACGGCCCGGGAACTACTTCACCTTCGCGCCCGCGCCCCTCCCCTGCCACGAGCCGACAGCCGCAGGCCGCCTCGACCACGTCATCGCCGTCAGCCGCACCACGAAGGACCCGAGCCACCACAAGGCCATGCGCTCCGTGATGGACCTCGTTCCCGCACGGGCCTTCCAGGCTCTGGCGGCCCGGATGACCACACCCGGCCGGTCCGCCATCACCACCTCCTACCTAGCCGTCCACCGGCCCCTTCGCTACGGACAAGACCCCGTCACCAGTCTCCAGCCCTTCAGCTGGCTCCCACGGCACCAGCCGGCGACGATCGTGGCCTGCAGCTACAACGGGATCACCAGCGTCAACTTCGTCACCGACGCCGCGCTCCCCGGACTGCGCCGGCTGCCGAGTCTGTTCCACGAGGCGGTCGACGGACTCCCGCAGCCTCACGACGACCCGCAGGTGCCGGGCCTGCCTCCCCGCACCGGCTCGGCGCTCGCGCCACCCGCCGCCGACCGCGACACCACAGGCGTCATCGATTTCGCGCTCATCAAAGACATTCTGGTCCAGCAGGGACATCTGCCGGCCACGCCGATCACTCCCGGGGCCACGCAGGCGCAAGCCGGCATCGACTCCCTGGCCGTTGCCCTGCTGTCCATGACTCTCGAGGACCGCATGGGCATCGTGATCCCCGAACACGAGCTCGCGGAGGCGCCCACCGTTGCCGACCTGGTCAGCCTGGTGGCCGGACGGGCAGCGGCACCGTCCGACCCGGAGGACCCGGCAGAGCGGGGTCCCCACTCGCGGACGGACCGCGTGCCCGGGGTGCCTGAGGTGTAGTCAGTCCGGACCCCGACGGCACGGCCTCCGCCGACGGTTACGCGAACGAGCAGCACAGAGAAGACAGACCGTTGATCTTTGCACGCAGAACCACCCCGTCGCCGGCGCGTGCCGCGCGACTGCTCGGCCTGGGGGCCTACCTGCCCCCGCGCACGGTGAGCAACGCCGAACTGTCCTCACGCCTGGACACTACGGACGAATGGATCCGAACCCGTATCGGCATCGCCGAGCGGCACATCGCCGATCCGGTGACAGCCACCAGTGACCTGGCGGCGGAGGCGGGACTGCGGGCGATGAAATCGGCGAGGGTCGAACACGTCGACGCCGTGGTCCTCGCCACCGCCACTCCGGACCACCACGTGCCCGGCACCGCGCCGCTGGTGGCCCACCGGCTCGGCCTGCGTCAGATCCCCGCCTTCGATCTCGGCGCCGGCTGCTCGGGCTTCGTCTACGCGACGACCGTCGCGGCAGGACTGATCCACGCGGGAACCGCCGGCAGCGTACTGGTCATCGGAGCGGAGAAGATGTCGGCCGTCATCGACCCCGCCGACCGACAGACCGCGCCGATCTTCGGAGACGGGGCGGGCGCAGTCGTGCTCACCGCCGGACGGGCCGACGAACCAGGAGTCCTCGGACCAGCCGCATGGGGCAGCGACGGCGAGCACGCGGACGCCATCCACATCCCCGCCGGGGGTTCCCGCTGTCCCTCACGCACCGTCGATGACGCGAAGAACCAGTACGTACACATGAAAGGCAACGAAGTGTTCCGTCACGCGGTGCGCCACATCACTCGCGTGACCCAAGAAGCCGCCGCCGCGGCCGGATGGCGTCTCCAGGACGTCGACAGGGTGATCGTCCACCAGGCCAACGCACGCATCAGCGCGGCCGTGGCCCACACGCTGGGAATCCCGCCCGAGTGCCTTCCGTCCAACATCGCCCACGT
Organism: Streptomyces lancefieldiae; assembly: GCF_031845825.1. Classification (NCBI taxonomy): domain Bacteria; kingdom Bacillati; phylum Actinomycetota; class Actinomycetes; order Kitasatosporales; family Streptomycetaceae; genus Streptomyces; species Streptomyces lancefieldiae. The sequence goes on from NZ_JAVRFH010000010.1 coordinate 65,583, forward strand.
CGGCAACACCTCTGCGGCCTCCATTCCCCTGTTGCTGAGCCACTCCGCGATCGACGGGCAGCTGAAGGCCGGGCAACGAGTCGTCGTGACCTCTTTCGGTGCCGGCTTCACCTGGGCGGCCACCACTCTGCTGTGGCCCACCGGGCTTCAGGCTCTCGTCTGAGCGTCGGGGCGTTCGCGCTCCCCGGTGGAGACGCGAACGCCCCCACCTCGCCGGTCTGCCGGACGGGATCAGCCGCGGTGCTCCCGGCTTCCGTGGGCGTGTTCCGCTCCCGGCGTGTGCCCGTTCACCCACTCCGTGGGCACCTGTCCCTCACGGCTCAGCATCTGTGTCGCCAGCGCCCGCAGAGCCGCCGCGAAGGTCGCCGGATCGCGCAGGAACTCCATGTGGATGCCGGGGAACTCCGCCCACGGCACACCGATCCGGCGGGCGATCTCGGCGGACGGCCGTGCGTAGTACGCACCGCGGTCGCAGGCGCCTGCGCCCAGCACGATCGGGAAGGGCGCGGCCTTCAGCGCGGCCTCGTCGGGGTGGAAGGCGGCGAAGCCGGGCCCTTCCGTGCCGAACAGGTGGTCCTGGTTCCCCAGGAACCGCTCCCAGAGGTCGTCGGGCCAGCGGTACGTCCCCTCACCGCGCGTCGTCCGGGCAAACCGGCGTCCTGCCGCCGGGGCGCCGCTCTCGGCGTACAGCGCGGCCATGTTGCTGAAGAAGCCACGCTCGGGGTCGCCTTCGGGCAGGACGTTCACGGCGGGCGGCTCGTGCGCGACCAGACCGGTCAGCACCTGCGGGTGCAGCGCGGCCAGCGTCAGGCCGATGATCGCTCCTCCGCTGTTGCCGAACACGAGAGCCCGTCCGCCCGCCACCGACTCGATCAGCCGACGGGCGTCGGCCGCCTGCTGAGCGAGGTCCATCGGTTCGGCGCAGCGGCCGGTACTGCGGGAGTTGCCTCGCCGGTCGTAGGTGATCACGGTGAAGGCGTCGGCCAGTTCCTCGGCGACACCCGAGTAGTACCCGGCGTCCCCTCCGGCCCCGCTGATCATCAGCAGAGGGGGTCCGCTGCCGCGCACTTCGTGGTACAGGCGCGCTCCGTCGGTCTCGAACACGTCACTGCGCATGGCAGGTCTCCGTCCTGGGTGAAGCGTCGGTGGCGTTGCTGGAGGCGGCGCCCCGCGGTGTCAGGACCGGGCAAGCCGAGGGATCAGAAGTTCGGCGTTGCCGCGGTTGACGGCGTGGAGCTGCCCGGGTTCCCAGTGCGGATAGTCGTCCAGCCCGCTGTCGAAGCCGGTGGCCCACTGCTCGGGAAGCATGGGGAAGTCGCTGCCGTACAGGACGTGTCCGGGCGCGGCGAAGGCGAGCAGCGAGGGCAGGGCGGCCGGGCCGGCGGAGATGGCGGTGTCGAAGTAGAAGCGACGAAGGTCGCTCAGCAGGCCCTCGGGCGTGGAGTCGGCATGGAGCCGGGCGGCCACGGCGAAGCGGTGGGCGGCGTAGGGCAGGAAGCCGCCGGCATGGGGAAGAATCATCCTGATCCGGGGGTACCGCCCCGGCACACCGTTGACAGCCAGGTGCAGGGCCGTGCGGCACGTGTCGTACGGGAAGTCGACCAGAGGGCCGGGCAGGCCGGGGACCGGCGCGATCGGCGGCGCGGTGGGGTGGACGAGGACGACGGCGGCACGGGCGTCCAGCTCTGCCCAGAGCGGCTCGAACGCCGGGTCGCCGAGGTAACGGCCGTGCGCGTTGGACAGGACCGTCAGACCGTCGGCGTTCAGCTCATCCAGTGCGTGGGCGGCCTCGGCGAGCGCGGCGTCCACATCGGGCAGGGGGAGGACGGCGAAGTGACCAAAACGATCGGGCCGGTCCTTGACGACTTCGGCGGTGTACTCGTTCACCCTCCGAGCGCCGTCGCGGGCCCCGGAGGGGTCGTCCGGGGCCCCGACCGGGGCGGGAAACGACAGGAGTCCGGTGGCGATCTGCCTGCGGTCCATCATCGCGATCGCGCTCCGCACGTCCCACGCGGGAGCGGGCCAGCCCAGGGCCGCGGCTCGCTCGGCCATCGCACGGCCCAGGTCCGGTGGGACCAGGTGCTGGTGTACGTCGATACGCGCGGGGTCCGACATGTCGGTCAGAGCCTCCTCGTACGAGGTGCGGGAAGTACGGCTTCGGCGGGACGGCCCGTATCCGGGGGTATCCCCCGGGGAACGGCGGCGTGGGTGGCAGAGCCGGGGAATCACCCGAGCGGACGAGCCCGGGTTCGCCGTGGTGACGACTCGGGCCGTAGCGAGCGCTCGCCCTGGCGGGGCGCGGGTCGAACGTCGTACTCGGTGCTCGGCGCGGCGACCGCGTCGAGCAGCTCGGCGCCGAGTTACGGCACAACGGTGGCCGCGCCGTCGGTGTGCCGACCGACGTACGCCGGCGCGAGAATCTCGTCCGCCTCGTCGACACGGCGGTCAGCGGATTCGGTCGACTCGACGCGCTGGTCGACAACGCCGGTACCGGACCCGTCTCCCCGCTGGAGGACCTGCGCGTCGACGAATGGGACGACATGATCGACGTCAATCTGCGCGGCGTCCTGCACGGCATCGCCGCCGCGCTGCCCGTCTTCCGCCGGCAGGAGGCCGGGCACTTCGTCATGGTGGCGTCGGCCGCGGCGTACCGCACCGTCCCCGGGCAGGCGGTGCACTCCGCGACGAAGACGGCCGTGCGCACGGTCTGCGATGGACTGCGGCAGGAGGTCGGCGACCTGCGCGTGACGATCGTCTCCCCGGGCTTCGTCCACACCGACTTCGTCAACACCGTCGTCGGCCCGGAGACCCGCGCCGCGCCGCTGGTCCGCCGCGACGCCGACACTGGATCCCTCTGATCGCGAACGCCATCACCCGGCCGGACCAGGTCGACGTGAACGAGATCGTGGTACGGCCCACCGCACAGCGCCGGCGGCCGCGCCCCGGTAGCTCCTTCAGGACGCCACCGGGGCCGGCGCCGGCCGGATCGTACTGTCGGCAGCAGACCGTCAGGGACGCGGTCAACACGTCGGCCGTACCGACGGGTTCCGCCGACCTCCCGGGGCCCTGTGACGCGCACCCGGGCCGCTAGGCGGTCTCGTCCACACCGGCGGAGCGTCCGCCCAGGGACGCGGCCGAGTCGTCGCCTCCGGCCCGGTCGCCGGGCGCGGGCAGTACCGGTCCGGTCGTCCACCTCCCTGCCCAGGCCAGGAGGTCCGGTGCGTGCAGGGCCGTCACCCACAGGTCGGCCCGGTCGGCTTCTTCCTCGGCCGGCCGAGGCCCGACGCCGACCACCCTGAGGCCCGCCCGACGGGCGGATTCGACCCCGGTCTGGGAGTCCTCCACGGCCAGCGCGTCCTGAGGCCGGACACCGCAGAGTCGAGCCGCCGCCGCGTACACGTCCGGCCACGGCTTGGGGCGCAGGTCCTCCAGCCGTTCCCGCGTCGCCGGACGGGCGTCCGCCGTGTGGTCCCCGGTCCCGGATGGGACCACGATGTGCTGGAAATGCCGTCGCAGCCCCGCCCAGCCGAGGCTCTCCTCGACCACCTGTGCGGGGCAGTTGCTGGCCACCGCCAGCGGCAGCCGGCCGGAGAGCAGGTGGACGAACTCCGCGGCTCCGGGCATGGTGAGGGGCTCGTCGGCCACCAGTGCCAGGAAGTGTTCCAGGAGGGCCGTCGTCAGGCCGGTGGCCAGTTCCGGCTTCTGCGTCTCCTCGGCCATCAGCCGCCCGCAGTCGGCGTAGTGAACGCCTTTGGCCCGCTCCGCGAACCCGCGCGGAGGCGTCAGCCCGAAGGCGCTGAAGGCCCGATTCCGAGCTTCCTGCCAGTGGCGTTCGGTGTCCATCAGGGTGCCGTCACAGTCGAAGACGACGGCCTTGGGGGTCCAGCGGAGAAGAGGGGGGTTCCGAGTAGGCACGGTGCCTCCTGGAGTGGGAGCGAGTAGGCGCGCCGACGGCGGCGTCGCGCCCCGGTTGGCGCGGTTCCCCGTGCGCCGGAGGTGTGCACCCCGTGTTCCTCCGGCGGCCCGGACGGATCATTCCGCACTCCGGGCATTCCGCCGCAAACGGGAAACATTGCAGTAACTACGATATTTTTGCCGCACAGAGTGATGCAATCACTACTTCGAGTGATCGACGATGCGGCGAGGAGGGTGTAAGTCCCGTCGCGCCACGAGTCGTGACCGTGGAGCCGACGGCCCGACAACCACGCGAAAAGGGCGAAGAGTTGAGGCATATGCGGATGACGGCCCGCATCAGTCGCCTTCGAGCAGCCGAGGTCGCCTCAGTGCCACGAAACACGCCGTGAAAGTCCTTTGACCACCCGTAAGCGCTCACCATCGAAAGGAAATGCAATTACCGCGCGGACAAGAGACGAATTGCACCGGGCGTGCGCGGGCGCACTACATTCTCGACCGTCAGGAGAACGCTGAGCGAAGGTGGACAGCACCGTGCAGGAACGGGCCATGGCAACCCGCAGATCCCTCCTTGAGGCAGCCGCCCGCCTCTTCGCCGAGCGGGGTTACACCGCCACCAGCGTCAACGACATAAGCGCCCTGTCCGGCCGGACCAGTGGCTCCGTCTACTTCCACTACGCGAGCAAGGAGGGAGTCGCCCTCGCCGTCGTACAGGCGCAGTTCGCCAGCTGGCCCGGGCTCGCCGCGCGGTACACGGATCCCCGCGAACCGCCTCTGGAGCGTCTCGTCGCCCTGAGCTACGAGGTCGCCCGTGCTCTTGCCGAGGACATCCACACGCGCGCAGGCGCACGCCTGTGGGCGGAACGCGAAACGATCGACGCTCCGATTCCCGACCCCTTCGCCCTCTGGACAGTCGCCGCCACCCGCCTCCTCGCCCAGGCCCGGGCAGCGGGCCACCTGGCCCCTGGCGTCCGGCCCGCGCCCACCGCCCGCACGCTCGTCCGTGCCTTCTTCGGACTCTGCACTCTCACCGAGGCCCTGGAGGGGCCCGAGGTCATCGTCCACCGACTCACCGACTGGTGGCACCTGACGCTGCCCCACCTACGGCGCGGCGGCGAGACGTCGCAGCAGTGCTGTGGCCACCCGCGGACATGACGGACGGGGCGCCGGTCGCGGCCCGGCTGCGGTCACTGAGCCGGGGACGGCCATGCGTCGTGTCGTCCGCCCGGTGTCCTGACGACGCGGCCGAGGAGCTGAGCGCCGAGACGTACAGATGACTGGTCGTCAGGATGGTGATATGTATGTCACGTGCCGTCCCGGTTCCCGCCCCGGGGGCCGGACTGACGGGTCGCGATGACGACGTTTGGACGTGCAGCCGCCTATGACCACAGCGCGGAACCTTCTCGTGATCACCTTGGACAGCGCCGGTGATCCGCCCGTGAGAGCTGGTGACCTGTCGCTCGCGCTGGCCGGGGCCGAACTGATCGACCTCTGCGCGGCCCGTGTGGTCGAGTTGCGAGAGGACCGCATCGTGCCCGGCCGGCTTCCCGCACCGGCCGACGTCCTCCTGGAGCAGGCCTTCGCATCGTTCATCCGGGAAGAGCCGTACGAGACGATCAGCGACTGGCTGTGGCGCAGAGGGAAAGCGCTGGACGTGGCCTATGTCGCCGCCTTCGAAACAGAGGGGTTGCTGACGCGCCAGCGCCGTCGGGCCCGTCTCTTCCCGACCGGTGAACCCGTCCTCGTCGATTCACCCGCCCGCCGCCAGGCAACGGAGCGGTGGTCCTCCGCGGAACCCGTCCTCGTGACCCTCGCGGAAGCCGTGGGCGTCCGCGGCCCGCAAGCGCGGGACCTCCCCCCGGAGACCGATGGTGCGGTGGAGCTCATCCTGGCCGCCGTCGGCGACGCACTGCAGGAACTGGATTCCGAACGGCAGCGACGGAGCATCGAGCAAGAGGCGTTCAACAACATCTGGCGCGCCCCCTGAACGAACGGCGCCGCGGAGTGGCCGACAGGTCCGCCACCGCCGTGAAGTGGAACCATTCGCCTGAAGCCGGGTGCGTCAGCCCTCGGCGTCCAGCCGGGCGCTGATGTCCTCACGCAGCCGAACCTTGTCCGTCTTGCCGACCGCGGTCAGGGGCAGCGCTGGAACCTCGACAAGACGTTCCGGCAGCTTGAACCGGGCCAGCCCGCGGTCCTCCAGGTACGTGCGGATCTCCCGCAGGGCCGGCGCCCCCTCGTCACCGCCCACCACGTACAGGCAGACGACTTCGCCCAGCACACGATGCGGCATCGCGACGGCCGCCGCGGCCCGCACACCGGGATGCGCCAGGACCAGCGCTTCCAGTTCGTCTGCCGGGATCTTCTCTCCTCCGCGGTTGATCACGTCCTTCAGCCGCCCGGCGACCACGAAGTTCCCTGAGGCGTGGCGGCGGACGAGGTCGCCGGTGCGGTAGAAGCCGTCGGCGGTGAACGACGCGGGTGACACGCCACCGTGATACGCCGTGATGACTCCCGGTCCCCTGACCAGGAGTTCGCCGGTCTCACCGTCGGTGACGCGTCGGCCCTCGGCGTCCACCACGAGGGTTTCGTCACCTGGTGAAGACGGCCGCCCCTGCGTGGTGAAAGCCACGTCGGGCGGGTCGTCGAGCCGGGTGAAGTTCAGCAGGCCCTCGCTCATGCCGTACACCTGCTGGACCCGGCAGTCGAAGGCACCGGCCAGTTGGACGGCCGTGGATTCGTCCAGGCGCGCCCCGCCGATCTGCAGCACCTCCAGGCTGGACAGGTCACGATCGCCGAGAGTGGCTCCGGCCATGAGCCACTGCCGGGCGAGCGCGGGAGTGAGCGCACAGTGTGTGACGCGTTCGCGCTCGATCAACGCCATGGCCACGGCCGCATCGTCCGGCGCGGCGAGGACCACCTTCCCGCCGCAGGCGAGCGTGCCGAGAATTCCTGGACTGGAGAAGGCGAAGCCGTGTGTCACGGGCAGGACGGCGAGGAACACCGATTCAGGGGTCAGCCCCGAGACCGCCGCCGACGTACGGACCACGTGTCCGAGCGCCTCGTGGGTGCGGGCGATGGGTTTGGGCGCGCCCGTGGTTCCGCTCGACAGCAGGAAGAGGGCGGTGTCCGAGGGGTGCCGGATCGCGGGTGAGGGAGCCGGACCGGCGGGCTGGACGAGATCGTCGATGCTCACGTGGTCACCGGCCGGGCCGGCGAGGCCCGAGACGAGCAGGGTCCGTACGGACGGATGCCGCTCGCGGAGCTTCTCGGCCAGCCCCAGGTGCTCGAAGCGCTGGTGCCGGGCCGGCACGGCCAGTGCAGTGGGTGCCAACGCGGTGAGTACCTGCTGGAGTTCGTGTTCGCGCAGGGCGGGAAGGGCGAGAACCGGGCACGCACCGTGCCTGATCAGCGCGAGTACCAGAACGACGATCTGGACCTGGTTCGGTAGTTGCACGAGCACGTTCTCGCCGGGCCGGACGCCGCTGTGCGCCAACCGTGCGGCGCAGCCGGACACCGCCGCTTCGAGTTCGGCCCTGGTGAAAGCGCGGTCGCCGCCGACAAGGGCCGCACGGTGACCCGCATGCACGCGCGTGCTCAGTACGAGATCGTCCAGGAACTCCGGGCGCCACCAGCCGCGGTCGCGGTACTCCCCGGAAACACCTGCGCCAGGAACGCGTTCGCCGACCGTATCGGCGAGTTGCCGGAGGGTGTGGTCGTGCCCGGTCCAGAGATCGACGCGTGTGGCGAACCGATCGGCCAGCTCCACCTGCATCTGCGTGAGGTCGACGGAGTCGAGCCCGAGATCTGCACGCAGCCGTGCGTCGTCGTGCAGCAGCTGTTCCTCGATTCCCAAGTCACGGAGAATCCTGCGGACTTCGTCGATGCCCGTCACCCGGGCCTCCTTGCTTCGGGAGCCGATTCCTTCGCGGTACGTGCCTGGTCGGTATGCCCAGTGCTTCCCACCGCAAGACCGGCGCGCGGGTGCAGTCGGAAGCGCGTGTGACCGCGGAGGCGTGGGAAGTGGGCAGTGCCGACTCCTACGCGCCCTGCACCGTCCGTGCCATGTATGTCACGCTGTGCCGTCCCACCGGGTGTGATTGGAGCGTGATGAGCCCATTGGACAGCGGGACGCTCGCCGTACGGGGCGCTAAGATCTACTTCGAAGTACGAGGTGAGGGGCCTCTCCTGCTGCTCATCGGAGGGGGAAACTCAGATGCGGCTGTCTACAAGCGTCTGGCTGCCGTCCTGGCTTCGGACCACCGTGTCGTCACCTGTGATCCGCGGGGCAACTCACGCAGCGTGCTCGACGGCCCTCCGGTGGACCAGAGGGTCGAGGAGCACGCCGACGACGCCTACCGGCTGATCCGGCACCTCGCCGGCCCCATGGAGCCCGTGTATGTCTTCGGAAGCTGCTCGGGCGGACTCATCGCGCTGGAACTCACGATCCGCCATCCGGACAGGATCCGGCTGACCGTCGCCCACGAACCCCCCGTTCTGAGCATCCTTCCGGACGCGGAGCGGCACTTGGCACTCCTCGATGACGTCTGTGAGACATACCTCCGTGAGGGTATGGCACCGGCCCTGACCAAGCTCCAGGCCCTCCACGGGGGCCGGCCCGCACCGGCCCTCCCGGAGGTGCACAACAACACCGACTTCTTCCTGACCCACTTCGTCCGTCCGTTCACGCGTTTCGTGCCCGACCTCGCCGCACTCGGCGAAGTGGCGCACAAGGTGGTGTGGGCCGGTGGCCACGCCTCACGCGAGGATCTCGTGCACCGCCCCACGCTCCTGCTCGCCGAGCGGTTCGGCCGCGAGGTGGAACTGTTCCCGGGTGGACATGTCGGATACGCGAGGTACCCCGCAGACTTCGCCGAGCGGCTCGTCGAGGTCCTCGCCGCGGCACCCGGCACCGTGGGCAGTCCGCAGAGGACCACCGACGGAGGGACGTGACGTGCGGATCGTGATGGGTGCGCAGAACTGCGGTTTCGGTCCGGCCTCCGAGCTCGTCGCGGTCTCCCGGCATCTGCCCGAGCACGAGCGGGTGTTCGTCGGCGACGGCATCACCGCCGTCTTCGCCGGGCGCAATCCCGACGCCTTCGACGACGTGTACGACACCAGTGGGATGACGAGGAGTTCCGGGGCGGAGGTGACCGACGACCTGCTGCGGAGCAGCGATCACGTGGTCTCCGTCATGGACGCCGAGCTGGTGTTCCGGGCCGTCGTGGCGCGGCGGCCCGTGACCATGGTGGACAGCCTGTTCAGCTTCTGGCAGCTCGCACGACCACTGGACAGGATCCGCGACCTCTGCGCGACCATGCCGCGCTCCAGCTACGCGGCCGCCGACCGTCACCTGACGGGGCTCTCGCCGCATGAGCGGGTCGTCGCGGCTCACTTGCTCGCCACACACAGCGTCGTGCAGAACTTCCCCGGCGTCACCGAGCGCGCAGCCGAACTGGCCGGTCCGGGGACCGGCTCCGGGGTGCACCGGACCGGCTCGATCATCGACGTCGGCGGGCTGCGGGACGTCGTGCTCACCGCCGAACCGCAGTACGACCTGCTGATCAATGTCGGTGGGTTCAAGAACTTCCTCCTGGACTTCGACGTCAACAACGACTACTTGCGCCTGCTGCACCGTTGGGTTCCGGACCTGCTGCGGGACTGGCCCCGGTTCCGTCGCGTCCTGGTCTGCGGCGGCCCGTTCGGCGAGGGCCGGCAGCGGACCTTCTCGGCCGTGGGCAGGCAGGCCGACTGCTGTTTCCTGCGTCAGCGTGAGCTGGTCCGGATCGCGGCGAGTACTGCGGACTATCTCCTGGCTCCCGGACTCACGGCACTCCACGAATCGATCGCCCTCGGGCGGCTTCCCCTGGCGATCCATGAGCAGCACTACGCCCATGTCTTCACCATGCGCGCACTGGACGGCACCCTGTTCGGCCGTAGCGGCGGCCGCTTCGCGGACGTGGTGCCGTGTCACCCGTTGCCGGAGGACGACTTCGCCGGCACCGCGGCCCTGGTGAAGCTGGCCGGCCGCATCCGGGAAGACGACGGGCTGTACGCGAAGTACCGCCGGACGTTCAACGAACGCATCGAGCATTACGTCTCACTCACCCCGCCGCAACGACAGCAGGGCGTCGAGGAGCTCGGGAAGCTCCTCGACGGTGAACCGGTCCACTCGGTGATGACCGACATCCTGGGCACGTCGCGCGCTGCGTAGCGTGCGGCTCGGGTCGCTGCCGAAGGAGAGGTGGGCGAGGTGGCAGCGACCGGCCGACCCGTGGCCTCCGTCTGCCGGAAACCGGGTTTGTCCGGTGACGGCAAGGGTTACAGTCGGCGGGCAGTCGTCGCCGCCCGCCGGTGGGCGGGGTCCCCTCCCCGGGGCCGTGGGCCCCGACCCCGTCGGTCACCGTCGTGTGCCGCGAGCCCTGAGCCGTCAGTGAGGTGGTAGCCCATGAGCATCGTCGATCTAGCCGCACTCGGCGAGTCCTTCACGCGCGACCCGTACCCCGTGTACGCCCGGTTACGGGCCCGGGGTCCCGTACACCGCATCAGGATGCCGGAGGGGAACGCGGAGGCCTGGCTCGTCGTCGGCTATGAGGCCGGGCGCGCCGCGCTCACGGACCCGACCCTCTCGAAGGACTGGGGCAAGGCGTCCCCCTCGCTTCCGCTCGGTGCCATCTCCTCCGGTCCTCATATGCTCAGGGCCGACCCGCCGGACCACACGCGGCTGCGCAAGCTGGTCGCCCGGGAGTTCACCGCTCGCCGGGTGGAGGAACTCGCCCCGCGCATCCAGAAGACCACCGACGCCCTCCTGGACCGGATGCTCGCGAGGTCCGACGGGCGCGCCGACCTCGTCGAGGCCCTGTCCTTCCCGCTGCCCATCTCCGTCATCTGCGAACTCCTCGGCGTCCCGGGCCTCGACCGCGATTCCTTCCGGACGTGGTCGAACGACGCTCTCGGCGCCACCGCCCCCGGAGCCCGTACGGCCGCCGCGGCGTCCATGGCGCGGTACCTGGAGGAACTGCTCGCGAGCAAGCGGCAGCAGCCGGGCGACGATCTCATGAGCGCGCTGATCCACGGTTCGGACGGCGACGGCGACCGGCTGTCCGCCGACGAACTCCGCGGGATGGCATGGCTGTTGCTGGTGGCGGGCCACGAGACCACCGTGAACCTCATCTCCAACGGCGTCCTCGCCCTGCTCACCCATCCCGAGCAGCTGGCCGCCCTGCGCGCCGACCTCACACTCGTCGACTCCGCCGTCGAGGAAATGCTCCGCTACGACGGCCCTGTGGAGACCCCCACGTACCGGTTCACAACCGAGCCCGTGACCATCGGCGACACGGTCGTCCCCGGGGGCGGCGAGCTCGTCCTCGTGGCCCTGGCCGACGCCGACCGCGACCCGGCGCGCTTCCCCGAGCCCGACCGCTTCGACATCACCCGCGACGCCCGCGGCCACGTGGCGTTCGGCCACGGGATCCACTACTGCCTGGGGGCCCCGCTGGCGCGCCTGGAGGCACGCATCGCCATCAGCACGCTCCTGGAACGCTGCGAGAGCCTGGCCTTGGACATTCACCCGGCGGCGATCACCTGGCGTCCCGGGCTGATGATCCGCGGCCCGCAGAGCCTGCCCGTCCGGTTCGCCCCGTAGGCGGCGGGTGGTTGCCGGTGCTGCGTCGGCCCTGGTGCGGTCCGCCGTCGCACCGGCCCGGGGACATCCGCTCATGCGGGCTGTTCGAGGTCGGGTTGGAGCGCGATCACGACGACGTCGTCGGACAGGTTGGGCGCCCATTGGGCGAGGTCGCGCTCGAGAAAGGCGATGAGGCTGGTGGGGGAAGGCCGCTGAGTGCGGCTGTCGAAGTGGGCCTGGATCCGATTGCGGAGAGGGTAGAAGGAACCGGTGGGGCTGCGTGCCTCGGTGATGCCGTCGGAGTAGGCGACCAGAACGTCCCCGGGATCGAGTGCGCAGGTGTGGGTGCGCGGCGATTCGGGCAGCATGTCCCCCATACCCAGGGGCAGGCTGTGCTCGGTCTGCACGACGGATGTGCCCTGGCGTCCGACGATGAGCAGAGGCTGGTGGCCGCGGTCCAGGATCCGCACTTCGCGCGCGTCCGAGGAGAACTCGAGCAGCACCGCTGTGGCGAAGAGTTCATCCGCCGGCGCCGGAACCTCTTCGTGACCCTGCGTTTCGCTGATGTCGCTGACGGTCTCCACCGGGGGGTAGTCGCGGTCGAGCTGCAACGCCACGTCGATGCGGTCGGCGACCTGAGGAAGCGCCTGGTGGGACAGCGCCGCCTCCTGGAAGGACGAGATCACCGTGGCCACGGTCTGCGTGGCGTTGATGCCCTTTCCTTTGACATCCCCGACGATCACACGGATACCGAACGGGGTCGGGCGGACGCTGTAGAGATCCCCGCCGATGAGCGCATCGTCATCGGCTGCCCGGTAGAAGCCGGCCAGCCTCAACGGGCCGACCCGGGCGGGAAGAGGCCGCAGCAGGGCGAGTTGAACCGCTTCGGCCACGACCTGCACGCGGCGGAACCGGCCCTCGATGCGATAGCGCGTCGTGCACAGCACAACGGAGAGCAGTGTGACGGCACCCAGCACGATCAAGGCCGAGATGGTCGTCGGGCCGATGTAGTCCGCGAGCAGCTCAGTGAGAGCCAGCAGGGCACATCCAGCCGCCCCGGTGGCCGCGACGCCGATCGGTGGATAAGTGAAGATGGCCAGCACGACCGAGGCCGACAGCAGCGATCCGAAGAAGTAGTGCGGCGGTGTCGCCTGATCGAGCCCGATCGCCGCCACCACCAGCGTGGGGGGCAGCCAGCGCAGCCAGCGTGGCGGCCATGGGTGCTCCTCAGCCTGCCGCCGGTGCGCCACAGCAGCACGACCCGCACCCACAGCTGTCAGTCCTTTCCCGCCCGTCTCGAGGCTCGAAGCGCATAACGAGCATCATGCATGAACAAACCTGCCCTCAATAGCACCAACCCGCCAGAACAGGTCATCCGCAGGGCAGGCCGGGCCCCGAGCCATCCCGCCTCAGCGCACGGTGATGACCAGCTTGCCCGTGGTGCGGCCCGTCTCCCCCAGCACGTGCGCCCGGGCGCCTTCGGCGAGGGGGAAGGTGCCGGACACGTGGACGCGGAGCCTGCCCCGGTCGACGAGCCCGGCGACGGCGCGCATCCCTGCCTGGTCGTGCTCGACCAGCAGCGTGACCGCGCGGACCTGTGCCTTCTCCGCCGCGGCCCGGGTGTCCTCGGCGCCCGGCAGCAGGGAGACGAGGACGCCGCCGGGGCGGAGAACGCTCACGGAACGGGTGGCGGTCTTTCCGCCCAGGGCGTCGAGGACGACGTCGTAGCGCTCCTCGGTGTCGGTGAAGTCCTCGGAGCGGTGGTCGACGCAGGCATCCGCGCCGAGCTCGCGCAGGAAGTCGTGCTTGGGGGCGCTCGCCGTCCCTGTGACGTGCGCGCCGCGCTCCTTGGCGATCTGTACGGCGAGATGACCGACACCGCCGGCCGCGGCGTGGATCAACACCCGCTGCCCGGCCCGGAGGCCCGCGGTCTCGACGAGGGCCTGCCAGGCGGTGAGCGCGGCCAGCGGCAGAGCGGCCGCCTTGACGTGGTCGATCCCGGCGGGCTTGGCGGCGAAGGCGCGGGTGGGGCCGGTCACGTACTCGGCGTGGGAGCCGGCTCCGTACGGGTAGGGCAGCATGCCGAACACCTCGTCACCGGGCTGGAAGAGGGTGACGCCGAAGCCGGTCTCGACCACGGTGCCGGAGACGTCCCAGCCGAGGGTCAGCGGCGGGGGCGGCAGGAAGATACTCAGGGTGCGGTGCTTGAAGTCCGTGGGGTTGAGTCCCGCCGCGTGCACGGCGACGAGGATCTCCCCGGGGCCGGGCGCGGGCCGCGGAAGCTCGGTGAGCCGCAGGACCTCGGGGCCGCCGAGGGCCGTCTGGTGCAGGGCCAGCATCACGGGGGCGCCGTCCGGGGCGGCGGCGGCCGGGGTGCCCGTGGCGGCCGTCCGGTCCGGGGAGTCGAGGTTCTCAGGGGTGTCCGTCGAAGTCATGCCTTTGATCCTGGCCGTGCGGCCAGGCCCGGGGCGATGGCAGGAAGGTCATCTTCCGATACATTCTCGCCATGCCCCTCGACCCGGCCACTCGCCCCGCATCCGCCGCACCCTCCGGGGACCGTGACCTCGCCGGCCACGCGGCCGGACCGGGCCGGGACCCCCTGCCCGGCGCCCACAAGGTCGTCGTCCTCGCCCTCGACGGCGTCTACCCCTTCGAACTCGGCATCCCCCACCGGGTCCTGGGTTCCGCCGGAGGCCGCTACGAGGTGCTGTCCGCGAGTGTGGACGGGCGGCCCGTGCGCACCGACTCGGACCTGACCGTCACCCCCGGACACGGTCCCGAGGTGCTGGCCGAGGCGGACACCGTGGTCGTCCCGCCGTACGCGCTCTCCCCGGCCTCGGCGGCCACCCCGGACCCGCAGGCCCTCGCCGCCCTGTCCCGCGTCCGCCCCGGCACCCGTCTGGTGTCCATCTGCACCGGTGCCTTCCTGCTGGCCGCCGCCGGTCTCCTGGACGGACGCCGGGCCACCACCCACTGGGCCCTCGCCCACCACTTCAGGGAACTGTTCCCCCGGGTCGAGCTCGACGCCGGGGTGCTCTTCGTCGACCACGGTGACGTGCTGACCTCCGCGGGGGCGGCGAGCGGTGTGGACGTCTGCCTGCACCTGGTGCGTCAGGACCACGGCAGCGAGGTGGCCAATCACGTCGCCCGCTGCTGCGTCGTGCCGCCGTACCGGGACGGCGGGCAGGCGCAGTACATCGAGCGGCCACTGCCGCCGGCGAGCACCACCGGCACCGGGCCGACCCGCGACTGGGCGCTGCAACGGCTGGAACTGCCCCTGTCGCTGGACGAGCTGGCCGGGCACGCGGCGATGAGCACCCGTACCTTCGCCCGGCGCTTCCGGGAGGAGACCGGCCTGAGCCCCGGCCGCTGGCTGACCCAGCAGCGGCTTCGGCGGGCGCGGCACCTGCTGGAGTCCAGCGACCTGCCGGTGGAACGGGTCGCCCACGAGGTCGGCTTCGCCACCGCCACCTCGCTGCGGCGGCACCTGGCGGCGGAGGCGGGGGTCGCCCCGTCGGCCTACCGGCGCACCTTCCGCGCCTCGGAACCGGCTGCGGGAGACGTCGGGGAAGCCTCGGGGCACGGGGGCTGAAGGGCTCCGTCGGCCTCGACACGGCGTCGGGGCACCCGTGATTGAGGAGACGCGCCGCCTTCAATCACGCATATAAGCGCACAAAACAGGTCTTATATAGACATGCCTACTTATACGCGGCGCACCCTGCTGGGTGCCTCGATCATGGCCGCCGGCACGGGAGCCCTGACCGCATGTACCGGGTCCGGCGGCAACTCCGAGCCCAGGGCCAACTCCGGGGTCGGGGCCCCCGGCCACACGGGCGGCGCGCACAGCGCAGGCGGCTTCGTACCGAAGGGGCCCAAGGGATACGTCAACCCGTCCGACCCCGAGGTCCTCGCCGCCGAGAAGAAGCGCGGGGACGGCCCGCTCCGCAGGTTCAGGCTCACCGCCACGGAGACCTCCCTCGACCTGGGCGGTCGGAGCGTCAGAACATGGACGTACGGCGACGCGCTGCCCGGCAAGGAGGTGCGGATCACCGCGGGCGACGTACTCGATCTCACGCTCGCCAACCATCTGCGCGAGTCCACGACACTGCACTCGCACGGTGTCCGGATGCGTTGCGACATGGACGGCGTGCCGGGCCTGACCCAGTACTCCGTCAAGCCCGGCGCGGACTTCACCTACCGCTTCGCCGTGACGCACCCGGGCACGTACTGGCTGCATTCGCACTCGGGCATGCAGCTCGACCGCGGCCTGTACGCGCCGCTGATCGTCGAGGACCCCAAGGAGCCGTTGTCCTACGACAAGGAGTGGGTCGTCGTCCTGGACGACTGGCTGGACGGCGTGGCCGGCTCCACCCCGGACGCCGTGCTCGCGCAGTTGCAGGACGGCAAGGGCCGGCCGATGGACATGGGGGAGGGCACCGGACGCGACGGTTCACGCCACGACATGTCCGACGGCGCCCGCGGGTCGGACCCCGGCCGGCCCACCGGCCCGTCCCGCGTCCTGCGGGACTCCCACAGCCGCATGCTGCACAGCATGGGCGGAAACGTCGACTACCCGCACTACCTGGTCAACGGCCGACTGCCGCAGGCTCCCACGGTGTTCCGGGCCCGGCCCGGGGACCGTATCCGGCTGCGGATCATCAACGCCGGGGGCGACACGGCCTTCCGGGTGGCGCTGGGCGGTCACGAGATGACGGTGACGCACACGGACGGTTACCCGGTCCGGCACACGAAGACGGACGCGCTGCTGCTCGGCATGGCCGAACGCTATGACGTGCTGATCACCGCCAAGGACGGGGTGTTCCCCCTGGTCGCACTCGCCGAGGGCAAGAACGCCAGGGCCCTGGCGGTCCTGCGCACCGGCAGCGGGGAGATCCCCGGGCCCGCGGCGCACCCGAACCAGCTCAATGGCCGGGTCGTGCCCGCCAGACGACTCGTGCCGCACGAGTCCGTGGCCTTCAGCCGCCGCGACCCGGACCGTGAGATGCGCATCAAACTGACCGGCGGCATGAAGGACTTCGACTGGGGCTTCGATCACGAGCCCTACTCCATCCAGAAGCGCGTCCCGATCCGGGAAGGTGAACGGATCCGTCTGACCCTCATCAACGCCACCGACATGTGGCACCCCATTCACCTGCACGGCCACACGTTCGCCCTCACCGGCATCGACTCGGCCGGAGCCCGCAAGGACACCGCCCTCGTACTGCCCCACCGAAAACTCGTCTTCGACTTCCACGCCGACAACCCGGGCCTGTGGATGCTGCACTGCCACAACCAGTACCACTCCGAATCCGGCATGATGACCATCCTCGGTTACCGGAAGTAGCCCGGTGCGCCGGACTCCCCTGCCATCTGCGCCGGAGCAGGTGGCAGGTGGACCCGCCCTGTGCTGCGACAGCCCGTCCTGAGATGGCGGGGCGTCGACCGGCGGGTGAGCATGGACTGTCAGCGGGCCCGGACCCGCCCGGCTCGAGCGATTCCAGGGGAGACCTCATGTCTCAGCCTCGTCAGCAGCAGTCCCCGCCCGGTGTGACGTCCGAGATGGTTCCCCGGCCCGACCACGGCGAGGAGAGCTACCGCGGAGCCGGGCGGCTGACCGGCAAGGCCGCGGTGATCACTGGTGGGGACAGCGGGATCGGGCGTGCGGTGGCGATCGCCTACGCACGCGAGGGCGCGGACGTCCTGGTCTCCTATCTCGACGAGCACGAGGACGCGGCGGAGACCCGACGGTGGGTGAAGGAGGCGGGGCGCAAGTGCGTGCTCGTGCCGGGCGACGTCGCCGATCCGGCGCACTGCCGGTCGATCGTCGACAAGGCCGTGGAGGAATTCGGCCGGATCGACGTACTTGTCAACAACGCCGCGTTCCAGATGACGCGGGACTCCATCGAGGACATCCCCGATGAGGAGTGGGACCGCACCCTGGCGATCAACATCAGCGCCTTCTTCCACCTGACCAAGGCCGCTGTCGCGCACATGCGGCCCGGATCGGCGATCATCGGGAGCACCTCGGTGAACTCCGACAGCCCGCCGCCGCAACTGCTGGCCTACAACGTCACCAAGGCGGGCATCGCGAACATGGTCGGCTCGCTGGCCCAGATGCTGGCCGCGAAGGGCATCCGGGCCAACAGTGTCGCCCCGGGGCCCATCTGGACACCGCTCATCCCGGCGACGATGCCGCCCGAGCAGGTGGAGAACTTCGGGTCGCAGGTGCCGCTGGGGCGGCCGGGACAGCCGGCCGAGCTGGCGCCGGTCTACGTGCTGCTCGCCTCGGACGAGGCCGGCTACGTCTCCGGGGCCCGGATCGCGGTGACCGGCGGACAGCCGATCCTGTGAGCGCGGACCTGGCGGGTCTGTACCCGCTGCGGCTGACCACCACGGCGAAGTCGCTGGTGTTCGGCGGGCATGCGATCGCCCGCCGCCTGGGCAAGGCCGGCATCCCGGACTGGAGCATCGCGGAGACATGGGAGTGCAGCGACGTCGACGGCGCCGGCAGCGTGGTGACCGCCGGTCCCCTGGCCGGCCTGCCCCTGCGCCAGGTGGTCCTCGACCACCCCGGAGCACTGATGGGCGCCGGATGGTCCGGCCGGTACTTCCCCGTGCTGACGAAGTTCATCGACGCCACCGGTGCCCTGCCCGTGCATCTGCACGCCGACGACGAGGCCGCCCGGCGCCTGGAGGGCCGGCCCAACGGCAAGACCGAGGCGTGGCACATCCTTGACGCCTCCCCCGGCGCGACCGCCCTGTGCGGCGTCAAGGCCGGCGTGACGGCCGGCCAGTTGCGTGCCGCGCTGGAGGCGCAGGACTTCGACGCGGTCCTACGGCGTCTGCCGGTGCGGGCGGGAGAGACCCTTTATGTGCCCGGCGGCACGCTGCACAGCTTCGGACCGGACACCCTGGTCTACGAGGTGGAGCAGACGTCCGACATTCAGCAGCATGCGATGCGTTGGAAGATGGAGGACGGCTCTCCCGTGGGCGACGCGGAGTTCGGCGCCAACCTCGACATGCTGATGCGGCAGGTCGACCTGGGCAGCAGGCCGGATTTCACGCCCGGGCTGAGCATCGCCGTCGGTGACGGGGTGCAGCGGGTCTTCCTGTGTGCGAGCCCCTTCTTCGCCCTCGAACGCTGGCGTGCCGGGACGGCGGAGCCGTTGCGTCACTCGTTCGCCACCGCGCAGATCCTGTCCAACGTCGGCGCTCCGGTGCGGGTACGGACGGGCGTCTGGAGCGAAGAGCTCGGCCGGGCGGAATCTCTCCTGCTGCCCGCGGCCTGCGGTGAGGTCGAGATCACCGGGCCGGCCGACGTCCTGTTCGGCTACCTGCCCGACCTCGACCGCGACGTCTGCGGCCCGCTGCTCGAGGCCGGCTACCCGCTCCCGCTCATCGCCGCCCTGGGTGCGGGCATGGGCGCCAGCGGCGCGGACACGCGGGAGTCCTGAAGAGGTGGCGGCGTCCCGGCGAGCGCATGAGCTCTTCGACGCCGCGACCGTGTTCAGGCGGCCAGGTGCGTGCCGAAGAATTCGGCGAGCTTGGCGACGGCCGGGGTGACGTATGCGTCCTTGTCGTACAGGTCGATGTGTGTGGCGCCGTCGATGACGAACAGTTCCTTGGGTTCGGCCGCCTTCTCGATCGCTTCCCGGCTGAAGTAGGCGGTCTCCGCCTCCGAACCGACGATCATCAGCAAGGGGCGGGGCGAGATGAGCCGGATCATCGCGTAGGAGTCGTACTGGGCGATCAGGTCGATGCTGCGCAGCACCCATCCCTGGTTCGCGCGGGGGTGGTGGCCGCGCGGGGTGCGGTAGAACTCGTACGTCTCCCGGAACTGCCTGGTGGCGGTCTCCAGCAGTTCCTCGGCGTTCTCGGGAATCCACGCCTCCAACTGCGGGGCCGCGCCGCGCGCTTCCGCGGTGCGCAGTGCACCGGCCCGGTCGAGCATGGCCTCGAGGACCGCCGGGTCCTGGGTGCGGCCCAGTCCCTCACGGAACACCGACCCGAGGTCCCCGGCACTGACCGTGGCGACACTCTTGATGCGGTGGTCGGTCTGCGCTGCGTAGGGAACGTAACCGCCGGACGCGCAGATGCCCAGAGCCCCGACACGGTCCGGGTCGATGTCGTCACGGGTGGTCAGGTAGGTCACGGCGGACTTGATGTCCTCGGCTCGCTGGAAGGGGTTTTCCAGACCTCGCGGCTCGCCCTCGCTCTCGCCCTGGTGGGCGGCGTCGAAGACGAGCGCGGCGAACCCGGCACCGGCCAGACGTTCGGCGTAGACACTCGGGCTCTGCTCCTTCACGCCGCCTCCCGGGTGGGAGATGACGACGGCGGGCAACCGGTCGTCGACGTGATCGTCGGGGGTGAAGAGAATCCCCGCTACGGCGAGGTTGTTGCTGGGGAAGGTGACGCCGGTCCTCATCTTCTGTGTCTCCTGGGTGCGGGCGGAAAGTGCTGTGTGCTGCGACCGTGGGCAGGACGGATTCCATCCGGGACTCCTCCCGCGACGGGGTGGTCCACTCCGACCGGTCACGTCACCGACACTCGCACGCGGCACACGAGTGGGTAAGGGGCCTCTCGTGTCCTGGGACCACGCTGTCCTGGGACACGCCAGGCCCCCTGTCACGGGCATCACCGCCTGCGAGACTTGTCCTATGACCGGCATTGACGCGCACCACGGCGAACTGGGTGCCTTCCTCAGGGCACGGCGTATGGAACTGAGCCCGGCCCAGGTCGGGCTGCCCTACTCGGCCGGCCGGCGGCGCAGGGTCGAGGGCCTGCGCCGGGAGGAAGTGGCCCTGCTGGCGTCGATCAGCCCCGACTACTACACGCGCCTGGAGCAGGGCCGCCGCCAGGCTTCCGAACCGGTGCTGGAAATCCTTGCGCGTGTTCTCCGCCTCGACGACGGCGAGCGTGCCTACTTGTTCGAGCTGTCCGGTCGGGACGCCGCCCGGCCCCGTCGACGCACCGCGCAGAAGGTCCAGCCGCAGCTGCGGCGGCTGCTGGACGACCTCTCCACCACGCCCGCCGTCGTCCTGGGCCGGCGCACGGACATCCTCGCCTGGAACCCCGTGGCCGCGGCTCTGTTCACCGACTTCGCGCGGATCCCCGACAAGAAGCGCAACTTCGTGCGGCTGGTCTTCTGCGAACCGGCCATCAGAGCGTTGTACCCGGACTGGGACCGGGTGGCACGGACCAGCCTGGCACAGCTGCGCATGGAGGCCGCCCGGGACCCGAAGGATCCACGGCTGACGGAACTGGTGGGCGAGCTGTCACTTCAGGACCCCGACTTCCGGCGGTGGTGGGGCGCCCATCATGTCGCCGTCCAGGGCCCGGGCACGAAAGTCCTGAACCATCCGACGGTCGGCCGGCTCACCCTCGACTGGTCCTTCCTCACCATCACCGGCGACCCCGATCAGCAGCTCATCACCCTGACCGCCGAGCCCGGCAGTCCCAGCCACGACCGACTGCGCCTCCTTGCTTCGGAGGCCGAACGGGCCGTCGGCCACCCGGTGGCGGGTACGGCGTGAAGGGGTGGAGGATGTTCAGGCCGCGGTGAAGCCTCCGTCGGCCGCGACCACGGCGCCCGTGACGAAACTGGACCGTGGTGAGGCGAGAAAGCACAGGACCTCGGCGATCTCCCGGGGCTGTGCCACGCGGCCCAGCGGCTGTGCGTCGGCGAAGGACGCGAGGTAGGCGCGGCTGTCGGGGCGGAAGGTGTCGAGGAAGTCGGTCTCGATGACGCCCGCGGCGACGAGGTTGGCGCGGATGCCCAGGGAGCCGCCCTCGATGGCGAGCACCTTGGTCAGCTGGGCCAGAGCGCCCTTGGACGCGCTGTAAACGGCGCCTTCGGGCAGGCCGACGGTGCATACGTAGGAGCCGGTGCTGACGATGGCTCCGCCGCCGCGTTCCTTCATCGCTCGGAAGGCCTCGCGGGCGAAGAAGAAGGAGCCGCGGGCGTTGACCGCCATCACGGTGTCCCAGTCTTCGGCGGTGGTTTCGGTGACGGGCTTGTTCAGGGTGCGTCCGGCGTTGTTGACCAGGATGTCCAGTCCGCCGAAGGCGTCGACGGCCGTGCGCACCGCCCGCGTGGCGGTCCCTTCCAGCGTGACGTCCCCGGTCATCGTCACGACACCGGGGAACTCGTCCGCCAGCGAGGAGAGTCCGGGCCGCACGTCGACGGCGACGACGCGGGCGCCGCGGGCATGCAGGAGGGCCACGGTCTCTTTGCCCACGCCGCGCGCGGCCCCCGTGACCAGGGCGGCCTTTCCGGCGAACTCGGCGGGTTCGGTGGACTCGGACGCGGATGCCATGGTGTGTTCCTTTGCGAGGTGGGGCCGGATGTCGGCGTGGCGCGCCCGGATGGCTGCGCGGTCGCAGGACGGGACGCCGTCAGTGGCTGCGACTGTGGCTGTGGCTGTCGAGCCGGTGTCGGACGAGGAGTGCGCCACCGAGTCTGCGCAGGTCAACGGGGCCCGACCAGGACGTCTGCTGCCTGGGTGCGGCACACCCAGGCAGGGCACCGGGCCACCACCTAGCCTGGGGGCATGGACGACAACCACCTCGGAGAGTTCCTGCGCGCGCGCCGTGCCGGCCTGCGGCCGGAGGACGTCGGCATGGCGAGCTACGGCGTCCGCAGAGTCGCCGGACTGCGGCGCGAAGAGGTCGCCGTCCTGGCCGGGGTGAACGCCGACTACTACACCCGCCTGGAGCAGGGACGCGAGCGCCATCCTTCCTCCCAGGTACTGGACGCACTCGGCCGCGCACTGCGGCTCGACGCGGACGCCCGAGCCCACCTGTACCGGCTGGCCGGTGCCCCACCGAGCGACCAGCCTCGCGCCCACATCGCCGAGCGGGTCAGTCCCGCGCTGCGTCAGCTGATGAACGGCTACGCCAACACGCCGGCGTTCGTCATGAGCCGGAACCTGGACGTCCTCGCCGCCAACGCCCTGGCCGACGCGCTCTACGCCCCGTTCACCCCGGCGGACAACCTGGCCCGCATGACCTTTCTGGACCCCGCGGGCCGGCACTTCTACACGGACTGGGACCGCGCGGCCCAGGCCACCGTCGCCAACCTGCGCCAAGCCGCCGGCTTCGACCCCGACAACCCGCGGCTACGTGAACTCGTGGACACGCTCACGGAGCACAGCGCGGAATTCACGCGCCTGTGGAAGGCGCACAGCGTGCGTGGCAAGACACAGGACGCCAAGCACCTCCTCCATCCGGAGGTCGGCCCCCTCACGCTGACCTACCAGTCCTTCGACGTCCGCGACGCCCCGGGCCAGCAGCTCGTCATCTACCACGCCGAACCGGGCAGCCCCAGCGTCCAGGCTCTGGATCTCCTCGGAAGCCTTCAGGCCACCCGGCGCCAGGCCGGGTTCGGTTCCCACAGCCAGTAGGAACACGCGGTCGGGACATCATCTGCGGGAATCCGCCTCGCCCTCCTGCCACACTCACCGAGTGCCCTGACAAGCGGGAGGCGAGGAGGACTTCGACATGCCCGTACCCGGCGCCGAGACGGACGTGCTGATCATCGGCGGCGGGCCGGTCGGGCTTACCGCCCGAGCGCTCCTGGAACGCTGGGGCGTGCGGGTACTGCTGGTCGAGAAGCACCGCGAGTTGTCGCCCTTTCCGCGGTCCCGGCTGGTCAACGTGCGCTCGATGGAAGTTTTCCGCCAGCTCGGGCTGACCGACCAGATCACCGCCGCCGCGTTCGCACCGGAGTACGGCCGCATCCGCTTCCGCGACACCCTGTACGGGCGCGACTTCGCCACCGCGGCGATGGTCGGGGTGAATGCGCCGGTACCCGAGAGTCCCGTGACCGGTGCGGTCACCTCGCAGGACCGGTTGGAACCGATTCTGCTCGCCGCAGCGGACGCACGGGTGTGGTTCGGGGTCGAGCTGATCGGTCTGGCAGAGGAGACCGACAGCGTCGTGGCTCTGCTCGTCAACCGTCACGGCGGTGAAGAGACTCGCGTCCGTGCCCGCTACGTACTCGCCGCCGACGGCGCGCACTCCACCGTCCGGCGACTGCTGGGAATCGGCACCACGGGCCCCGGAGCGCTGGGGGATGTCACCACCGTCGTGTTCGACGCCGACCTCGACCGCTGGTGCGCCCACCAGCCCGCCGGGGTCTACGTCACCGCGCACGGCTCATTCCTCCCGCTCTACCCGGAAGGAGGCTGGGCCTGGTTCGGCCCCACACCCGAGGACCCCGCACACACCGACTGGCCCGGCCTCGTCTCGCGCGCCCTCGGCCCCACCACCGAGGTACGGGCCGAGGTGCTCCGCGTCCAGCACTGGGTGATGAACGCGTTCGTCGCCGAACGCTTCCACCGGGGCCGGATCCTGCTGGCCGGCGATGCCGCGCATGCGATCCCCATCGTCGGCGGCCTGGGCATGAACGCCGGCGTCGCCGATGCGCACAACCTGTGCTGGAAACTGGCGGGCATGCTCCACGGGTGGGCCGGACCACGTCTGTCGGAGACCTACGACACGGAACGACAGCCGGTCGCCCACCAGACCCTGCGCCAGGCGGTGGCCAACACCCGGCTTCTGCTCCAGGTGCAGAACCGGCGCCGCGACCAGCTGAGAGCCGGCGAGGCGTCGTCGGCCCGGATCGGACTTCCCTGGTCGGAGGAGTACTTCGCGCAGCTCGGCCTCGTGCTCGGCGTCGCCTACGACTCCGACGCCGTCCTCACCGCCCCCGGCACCCCACCCGAGCCGTCCGAGAGCGGCACGGACTACGTCCCCAGCACAGCGCCGGGCCATCGCATGCCGCACCTCTGGCTCACACCCGACAGCTCCACGCTCGACACCGTCGGCGAATGGTTCACCCTCCTGACCCCGGACCCCGCCCACTGGGAGCGACAGGCCACCGCCACCACCGCCTGGCCGTTGCGCACCGAGACCCTTCCGTACGAGCACATCGGCCTCTGCGGCCTTGGCCCGCACGGTGCACTGCTCATCCGGCCC
Organism: Streptomyces lancefieldiae; assembly: GCF_031845825.1. Taxonomy (NCBI): domain Bacteria; kingdom Bacillati; phylum Actinomycetota; class Actinomycetes; order Kitasatosporales; family Streptomycetaceae; genus Streptomyces; species Streptomyces lancefieldiae. Next base: position 90,097 of record NZ_JAVRFH010000010.1, read on the forward strand.
GACGGGCACATCGGCGCCCGCTGGGTCGACCGCTCACCGAGCGACGCCACCCTCCGCCACGCCCTCACCACCATCACCGGGCAGCCGCGGTGACCCCTCCGGTCCATGCCGGCAGTGCGGGCAGGGCCGTTTGTGAACGTCCCTTCACCGGCATCGGGACTCGTGGAGACCTTTTGCAGGTGCGTTCGGAAGGCGTGCCGAGATCCGCGGGGCATGCGTGGACCGGTGGTAGCGTGCGCGCCGCTCAACCGGCCAGAGAACTCTGTACTCGACGTTTGGATTCTCCTTGAGTGACATGGCAGACGAGACGCCTACGAGCACATTCGCCCCGGGAGGTCGCCACCGGCACCGGCGGACCAGACAGCCCAGCACCGCCGTCCGGCGAGCCGTCGTACTCGCGATGGCCGTGCCGGTGGCCTCGGCCGCGCTGGCCGGCACCTCGGCGTTCGCGGCCGACAAGGACACCACCGCGACAGCGGCCGAAGGTGCGACAACAGCGGTCCAGGGCGACGGTGTCGGGACGGACGACGCACGGCTGGTCGCGAACCTCGACGCCCGTGTTCTCGACCAGCGTCTGGGAGCCGACGTCAGCGGCGTGGTCCTGGACGCCGACTCGGAGGACGAGATCTGGGCCCGCAACGCCACCACCGCGATGATGCCGGCGTCCAACGCCAAGCTCGCCACGGCGACCGCCGCCCTGACCGTACTGGGCCCGGACCACCGGTTCACGACCAAGGTCGTCTACGGCCACGGCACGCTGACCCTCGTCGGAGGCGGTGACCGGACTCTCACCAGTGACGACCTCGCCGAGTTGGCGAAGACGGCCGTGGCCGGACTCGAGGCGGCGGGCCTGTCCTCGGTGAAGGTCGCCGTGGACGACAGCCTGTTCGCCGAGCCCTCCCTGGCCGACGGCTGGAACGAGGGCTACTACCCCACCGAGGTCGCACCGGTCCGATCCCTGGTCGTGGACGGCCGCAGTGTCGAGGACACCTCTCTCGACGCGGGCAAGGTCTTCGCCGAGCAACTCGCCACGGCCGGCGTCGCCGTCGACGGCGATGTCATCCGTGCCACGGCGCACCGACGGGACGTACCGGTCGCCCGGCACAAGTCCGCGCCGCTGAGCGACGTCGTCAGGACGATGCTCAAGACCAGCGACAACAACATCGCCGAGACCCTGCTGCGCGTGACCGCCGTGGAGGCGGGCCGCCCCGCCACGTTCGAGGGCGGCACCGAGGTCGTGCGCCATGTGCTGAGCGATCGGTACGGCGTGTCCCTCGAGAACTTCGAGATGTACGACGGCAGCGGCCTGTCGCGCGCGGACCGCATCCCGGCCGTAACGCTCGCGCAGATCCTCGAGCTGCTGACCGAGCCCCGCCACGCGCACACCCTCGGGTCCGTCCTGGAGGGCCTGCCGGTCGCCGGCGAGGCCGGTGCCACGCTGGGCCCGGAGTGGGGGCGCTTCGACGACCCGAACTCCGAGTGTGCCGTCGGCAAGGTGCGTGCGAAGACAGGCACCCTCACCGGTGCCGTCGCTCTGAGCGGTCTGACGCGGACCGAAGACGGGGAGTGGCGGGTGTTCTCCTTCATCGAGAACGGCTCGACGGCCGCCCCGAACGACATCAAGAACGCCATGGACGGTCTGGCGGCGACCGTCAACGGCTGCTGGGCCTGACCCGCCGAGTCCGAGGGGCCGTCGGCAGGTCGTGGGCACGCACGCGTGACTCGGCCTGCCGACGGCCCTCCCGGGCGGCTCTCCGACGACATCTCGGGGGGATACCCGAACGTGACGGCCACCGGCCGGCACAGCCTGGACGCCCCTCGGGGCATGTCGTGACGGCGGCCCACGAACACGCGATCGCGTCCCGACCAGGGACGGACGTCACCCTCCGGAGTCTCTCGTTGTGGACAGCACCGCGGTCCTGCAGCATCCGAGGTCTACGGTGGCCTTCCTGCTGACCGACGAGGCAGGCTCCCCGACCGGAAGGTGACAAACGGTGACGACCGTCGCATACCAGGGCGAACACGGCTCCAACTCGGCGACCGCCACCCAGAAGCTGTTCCCCGGCAGCACCGAGCTGCCCTGCACGAGCTTCGAACAGGCCCTGGACGCGGTGACGCTGGGCTCGGCCGACCTGGCGGTGATCCCGGTGGACAACTCGGCGGCCGGACGGGTGGCGGACGTGCACCACCTGCTCCCGGAGTCGGGCCTGTTCGTGATCGGCGAGTACTTCCTCGCCATCCACTTCGACCTCATGGGCGTCCCCGGAACGTCGCTCGACCAGGTGGAGTGCGTCCGCAGCCACGTGCACGCCCTGGGGCAGTGCCGCAAGGTGCTGCGGGAGGGCGGCTGGCGCACGCTCGTCTGCGACGACACCGCGGGGGCGGCCCGCGAGGTGGCGGAGCTGGGCGATCCCCGGCACGCGTCGCTCGCCCCGCCCGCCGCGGCCCGGCACTACGGGCTCGACGTGCTGCGGGCGGGGGTCGAGGACGACCCGGAGAACACCACGCGGTTCGTCGTCCTGTCCCGCGACGCCACCTTCGCGCCCCTCACGGACGGGCCGACGATGACGAGCCTGTTCTTCGCCGTACGGAACATCCCCAGCGCCCTCTACAAGGCGCTGGGCGGCTTCGCCAGCAACGCGGTGAACCTCACCAAGATCGAGAGCTATCAGATGGGCGCCGGCCTCAACCCGAGCTGCTTCTACGTCGAGATCGAGGGCCACCCCGACGAGTCCCACGTCGAGCTCGCCCTGCAGGAACTGCGCTTCTTCTCCTCCGAGGTGCGCGTCCTGGGCGTCTACCCGGCACACCCGCACCGCCTGCGGGAACGGGCCGCGTGAGGCGCCCTCCCCGTCCGGATGTCCCGCGTACCCGGTTGCCGCACGTCTGCGGGGCGCACCGCTCCCGACGGTGGCCCGGGAGCGACCGACGTGGTCCTGCCGTTCGCGACGCGGACCCGGCGGCGATCACGCCGATTCCCAGCGCATGTACAACCTCGCGGGACCATCGCGAGTCTTCGTGACGAGTTCCGGTAACCCTTACATCGCCTGGAGTTGTCCGAATGCCTCGGTTCAGCGTCGTCATCCCTGTGTTCAAGGTGGAGGGGTACCTTCGCGAGTGCCTGGACTCGGTTCTGGAGCAGTCGTTCCGGGACATCGAGCTGATCGTCGTCAACGACTGCTCACCGGACTCCTGCGGGGCGATCATCGACGAGTACGCCGCCCGCGACGAGCGTGTCAAGGCCGTCCACCTGCCCGAGAACGTGGGCCTGGGCCGGGCGCGCAACACCGGACTGGAGCGCGCGCGGGGTGACTACGTCCTCTTCCTCGACAGTGACGACTCCTACCTCCCCGGCCTGCTGCAGGCGCTGGCCGCCCGGCTCGATGCGGTCGGGGACCTGGACATCCTCGCCTTCGACCACGTGCGTACCCATTGGTGGGGCCGGGGCGACCGCAGCAAGGCCGCGGACCTGATCGAGCGGGCAGGCACGGACGTCTTCCGCCTCAAGGACCGGCCCGAGTACCTGCGGCTGTTCCTGGTGGCCTGGAACAAGGCGTTCCGCCGCGAGTTCTTCCTCGAGCAGGGCTTCCAGTACGCCCCCGGCCTGTACGAGGACGCGCCGGTCACCTTCATGGCGATGGTCACGGCCGAGCGCATCGGGTGCCTGAACAGGGTCGGCGTCGCGTACCGTCAGCGCCGCCAGGGCGCCATCACGAAGACGCCGGGCCGCAAGCACTTCGACATCTTCACCCAGTACGAGGGGTTGTTCGCCTTCCTCGCGGAGCGTCCCGAACTGGTGTGGGCCCAGTCCTTGCTGTTCGAGCGGGCCGTGTACCACATGCTGTTCGCGCTCAAGCGCCCTGAGCGGGTCAGGGTCGCCGACCGCCGGGAGTTCTTCGACCGCACCTCGGACTTCTACGCGGAGCACCTCCCGGCCGGCTTCACTCTGCCCGAGGGATCGACCGGGGTGTACATGCGTGCCCTGGCCAAGAGGTCCTACCGCGCCTACCAGGCGACCGAACTCGCCGAACGGGTCACGAAGGCGGGACCGAGCAAGGTCCTCAAGGCCAGAACCAAGGTCGGCAAGCGCGCGTACGCGGGCATGTACACCGTGCAGCGCCGGGGATCTCTGGATCCGAACCTCGCCGTCTACACCTCCTACTGGGACCGGCTGCCGTCCTGCAACCCGCTCGCCGTCTTCGACAAGGCCAAGGAACTGGCCCCGGAGGTGCACGGCGTCTGGGTGGTACGCGAGGAGCTTGCCGACCAGGTGCCCGACGGCATCGACCACGTGCTTCGCGACTCGCGCCGCTACTGGGAGGTGATGGCCCGTGCCAGGTATTTCGTGAACAACGTCAACTTCCCGGACAGCATCGTCAAGCGCCCGGGGCAGTTCCACCTGCAGACGCACCACGGCACCCCGCTCAAACGCATGGGCATCGACCAGCGTGGCTTTCCCGCCGCCGCCCGGGGCATGGACTTCGACCGCCTCCTCGCACGTGTGGACCGCTGGGACCTCAGCGTCTCCTCCAACCAGCACTCCACCAGGCAGTGGAAGCGCGCCTACCCCGGCACCTACGAGACCCTCCATGCGGGCTACCCGCGCAACGATCGCTACTACCGTTCCAGCGCCGAGGACGTCGCCGCCATCCGCGCCCGACTCGGTATAGCCCCGGGCAAGACCGCCCTGCTGTACGCACCGACCCACCGCGACTACCGGACCGACTGGACACCGTCCTTCGACCTGGCACGCCTGGCCAAGGCTCTGGGCGACGATTTCGTCCTGCTGGTCCGTACCCACTACCTCTACGGACGGAATCCGGAGTTGAGCGACCTCGCCGAACAGGGTGCCGTCATCGACGTGTCCCGTCACCCCGTCGTCGAGGACCTGTGCCTGGCGGCGGATGCACTCATCGCCGACTACTCGTCCCTCACCTTCGACTACGCCAACCTCGACCGCCCCGTCGTCATCTACGCCGACGACTGGAAGGTCTACTCCCAGGTCCGCGGCGTCACCTTCGACCTCCTCTCCGGCCGCCCCGGTGACACGCCCGGATCCGTCGCGACCACCGAGGACGAACTCGTCGACACCTTCCGCAGCGGTCGTTGGCGCGGTCCCGAGGCCGCCACGCTGCGTGCCGCCTTCCGTGAACGCTTCTGCCAGTACGACGACGGACACGCCGCCGAACGCGTCGTACGCCGGTTCTTCCTCGGGCAGGACGCGGAACCGGCGACAGTCCCGCTGGCGCAGCGCACCCCGGCGCCCAAGCCGTCCCTCCGCTGACCCCGGTGACGTCGTGGGGCACGATCCTCGTGCCCTCAGGTGTCGAAACGGCCGCGCGCGCTCTCGATGTGACCGAGGTACTGGTGGGTCCAGCCGCACAGTGCGTCGACCGTGGTGCGCAGCGCCCGGCCCGGCTCGGTGAGGGTGTACTCGACCCGCGGCGGCACGGTGGGGTGGACCTTCCGGTCGACCAAGCCGTTGCGTTCCAGCATGCGCAGGTTCTGGGTGAGCATCTTGTGGCTGACACCCTCGACCTCGTTGCGCAGCTCGCTGAAGCGCAGGGTGCGTTCGCCGAGCGTCTCGATGATCAGGAGCGCCCACTTGTTGGCGACGTCCGAGAAGATCTCCCGCGCCAGGGAGTCCGCGCGCCTCAGGTCAGCGTCCTCGGGCAGGCCCTTGAGCAGTTGCTTGGTCACCATCAGGTTCCTCAGTCACCGAAAAGTGCGTTCTTCCAGGTCCGCGGTCACTCTCCTACAGTTTCCGAGTAACCACAAGAGAGCACAGCGGAAAGGCAACCACCATGGCCACCACCGTCGACGTCTTCAACCACAACGTGCCGGCCGAGAGCGACTTCGGCTACTCGCAGGCGATCAGCTCCGGCGAGCTGATCCACGTCTCCGGGCAGCTCTCGCTCGAGGAGTCGGGCGAGTTCTCCCACGCGGACGACTTCGCCGCCCAACTCGAGCAGACCCACGCCAACATGGACAAGGTCCTGGACCACTACGGAGTCACCCGGAAGCAGGTCGTCTCGCAGGTTCTGTACGTGGTGGACCTGCGGCAGAACGCCGCGGCGACGGCGCGGGGCAACCTGGCGTACTTCGGCGACCACCGCCCCGCCAGCACGGTCCTCGGCGTCACCGAACTGACCTTCCCGGGCCAGGTCATCGAGATCAGCTTCGTCGTCGACAGGAACCTCCCCGCCTGAGCACCCCCAGGGCCGTCCCGGGGGCGGCAGCCGGAAGCCTCTCGTCCAGGGCGACCGCCGGGAGCCGCAGCAGCGGCCACTCACCGCCCTCGCCGAACGCCTGACGTCGTCCCCCACCGGTCGCCCACACCGTCGTCCACCGCGACGACAGCCACCGCTCGGAGGCAGGCGTACGCCGAGGTGCTACGAGCGCTGACGTCGCACTTGGGGCAGGCCTTCGCTGGTGACGAAGTAGAAGACGGGCAGGCACAGGAAGACCGCCAGCGCGATGACCGGGTGGAGGAACCATCCCAGCGCGCCTCCGACGGCGTACGCCAGGATGCCGGCAGCCGAGCGTGCCTGCCCCTGTCGCACATAGCGCGGCTCGGCGCGAGGTGAGAGCAGTGCGGGCTTTCCGGCGAGATGAACGTAGATCCACAGCCAGCTGGCGCACATCGCGGCGGCGATCAGTGCGTACAGGGCCACCGCGGTGCGGGCGTCGGAGCCGACGAGGTCCTCTTGCAGCGCCTCGGAGATCACAGCCGTGGGAAAGGCCAGAGCCGCGGTGGTGAGCAGCAGAGCCAGATTCGCCGCGTGAAGCCCGCGGTCGACGGTACGGATCCGAGTGAACGCCTGGTGGTGGTTCAGCCAGATCACTCCGATGTACGCGAACGAGATCAGGTACCCGAGGTACACGGGCCACTGATGCAGCAGTCCGCTCAGCAGGTGGCCGGATGCGTGCTCCGGCGTGCGCATCTCCAGGGCCAGGATCGTGATGGCGATGGCCATCACCGCATCGCTGAAGGCCTCTACGCGGCTGGTGTCGGTCTGGGCGAACCCATCCCTCTCGCTCCCCTGAAGTGGAGAGTCGCCCATGCCCGAAGAAGGCGGTTGGTGCGTCACGCTCCCAGCCTCGCTCACGGCCACGCGAGCGGCCAACTCATGGGGCTACTTGCCGTATCGGCGCCCGCGGAGCACGGGTGGTCAACGTCCGTCGCGGTCGTTGGCGAACTGCAGCCCCGGCGTGCCACCGGTCTCGATGAACAGCCGCAGGAACTCCTCGACGGTCTCCTTGCGCGCCCAGTGCCGTTGCAGCTCACACGGCAACCGGACCCATGAGATCGGCGCGCCGCGGCCTGCTCGATGCGCCGCAGGGCGACCTCGTGCGGAGGCGAAACCGGTCTGCCGGCGTGACGGCCGGCGGGGCACGAGCGTGGCACAAGCCGCACTTGCACCATTGTGCAATGACCCCGAACCACCTGCATCCCCTGCTCCCCCGACCCCCCGAAGACGCCTTGTGGGCGGCCGGCAACGGGGTACCCGCCCTTGTACCGGTGTCGTCCCGCTGAATCAGACCTTGAGGAAGCGGACCTCGAGGAAAGGACACCACACTCATGCAGCACGACGAAATGATCGGAAAGGTGCAGGCTCTGACGCAGCTGCCCGGCCGCGGACCTGCTGAGCAGGCCACGCGTGCGGTCCTGACCACGCTGGCCGAACGGCTGCCGTCCGGGCTCGCCGACCACATGGCCGCTCAGCTTTCGCCACAACTGGCCGCCTCGATCCGAGAGGTGACGGACTCCGCGACCGCAGGATCATCGAAGCCGTCGGCGGAGCGCTTCGACCTGACCGCGTTCGCCGGGCGCATCGCCGCCCGCACCGGAACGGACGAGGATGCCGCCCTGCGCGAGGCCGCCGGCGTCCTGGAGGTGCTCGACGCCGCCCTCACCCCGGAGCTGATGGAGAACGTGTCCGGAGCACTGCCGGCGGACATCCGCGAACTGGTGCCCTCGGCGCGCGCCACCGAGGGCGGGGCCTGACGGGACCCGCACCCGCGGCGTCCTCCGTCCCGACGGACAGGTCCGTGACATTCCTGTGCCGGGGGACCGGCACAGGACCAGAGCTCGCGAGTCCGAAACTTCTCGCATCACGTTCGGTGACATGCGAGCGATCAGGGCAAGGGAGGGGTCGGAAGCGCTCCGGCATGCAGTCTCGATTGAATCTTTCCCATACGTGAACGATTCGCATCTATGCGAACCGCCCAGGCCCCCGACCGGATCTACGCCGCCGTCCGGCGGATCACCGTTCCGCGTGCGGCGCAGACGCCCGTCGCGTTCCGGTCACGATCACCGGCTCGGAGGGGACGAACATCACCGTGCGGGCCGTCATCGACAGCCCGGCCGTTCCCCGCTCCCGGCTCGAGGGCTTCGTCGAGGCGGCGCACTTTCCCCGCGCCGTCCGCGCGGACGGCGTCTCGGACCTCAGCGCCGCGCCAGCGCCAGCAGGCTGAGCCCGAACATCAGGACGCCCAGCGGGAGATGGACGGACGGTACGTGCGCGATGCCCAGCACGACCTGCACGGAGGCGAGGACGAGGAAGCCGGACGCGTGCCCTATGGGCCGGGGCGAGCCACCGCCCGGCTTCCACGCCAGCACCGCGGCGAGCACGTACAGCATCGACGCCCCGTACATCACACGGGCTCCCACATCGTGCAGGGTCTCTCCGTAGGACGAGGTCAACAACAGCCCGGCGGAGACCGCTTGAAGGAAGATGGTCAGGGTCTGCGCAGCGATCGCGACCTGCAGAAACGAGTAGCTGCGCTGTGCCGTCGCCTGGGTGGCCATGTCACGGTCCCCTTTCCCGCCCGGAGGCAGTGGATCGATAGGGTGTCACCAGCCCGACGACGCGGGCCCGCGAAAGGTAAGGCGAGGAGTCGGTCGGGAACATGGGGGTGGCGGGGTGGCGGATACGAGCACCGATGAGATAGCCGGCGAGCGACGCCAACTGATCAATGTCGCCTACCGGTTGCTCGGGTCACTGGCCGAGGCCGAGGACGCCGTGCAGGAGGCGTACGCGCGCTGGTACGCGCTGCCGCGGGGCCGTCAGGAGGAGATCGTGTCCCCCGGCGCCTGGCTGACCACGGTGACCGGTCGCATCTGCCTGGACGTGCTCGGCTCGGCGCGGGCCCGACGTGAGCGCTATGTCGGCGCGTGGCTGCCCGAACCACTGCCCGACCGTGCCGAGTGGGGCCACGGTGAGGGCACCGATCCCGCCGACCAGATGGTCCTGGACGAATCGGTGACCATGGCCTTCCTCGTCGTCATGGAGTCGATGACACCCGCCGAGCGGGTGGCGTTCGTCCTGCACGACGTCTTCCGGTACCCCTTCGTCGAGATCGCCGACGTTCTCGGCCGGTCCCCTGCGGCCTGCAAACAGCTCGCGGCCTCGGCCCGGCGGCGGGTGCGCGCCGTGCGGGCTCCGGTGACGGCGACCGTGCAGGCCGACGCGGTGCGGCAGGTCAAGGAGGCATGGGAGAGCAAGGACATCGCGGCCCTCGTCGACCTCCTCGACCCGGCCGCAGTGATGACCGCCGACGGCGGCGGCATGGTCGGTACCGCCCTGCGCCCGATCGAAGGCGGCGCGCGCATCGCCCAGTACATGGTGGCCATCGCGGCCAAGGCTCCGGGGCTCGAACTCCTGGAGCGGCCGGTCAACGGTGTGCCCGGTCTGGTGGCCCAGCGTGCCGGAGTCGTCATGACGGTGGCCTCGTTCGTCGTCACCGACGGCCGCGTCACCCGGATCTGGGCGGTCCGGAACCCGGAGAAGCTGCGGTCGTGGGCGCGGGACGGCCAGGTCTTGTCCGGCGGCTCACGGGTGCAGCCATGAGTGGATTTCCGCGCGGTGACCGTGCCGTGCCCGATACAGGCCGGCTTGCCCCACAACGGCCGTCACCACGCACGCTCGGCAATGGCGGGGATGCGGGGGTCGGCCGTTCGCGTGACGGTAGTCTGTTAGAGGGTCGAACGGCCCTCCATGTGACCCGTGGTGGCGACTGCCGTGGCAAGTCGTCCGTCTGAGACGTCTGCACGCGACTTCTGAAAGTGGAGCTGATGAACGTGTCCATCGGCGGCAGACAGCTGCGGAGCCGGACCACCGTAGCAGCCCTGGTCTGTGCGATCGCCCTGATACCCGGCCCGAGTTACGCGGCCCCGAACGAGCCCGATCCGCAGGACGGCAAGTCGATCGAGACCATCCGTGCCGAGCTGGACGGCCTCTACCGCGAGGCGGAGGTGGCGACCGAGGCGTACAACGCCGCGAACGAGAAGGCGACCAAGCAGGAGAAGCGGCTGACGTCGCTCCGCAAGGACCTGGCCCGTGCCGAGGACCGGGTGGCCGACCTGCACGACCTCGCCGGTGCGGCCGCCCGGACTCAGTACCGCGGGGGCCATCTGGCCGCCACGGGCATCCAGTTGCTGCTCGGTGACCACCCCGACCAGGCCCTGGACGAGGCGTCCCAGGCCCGCCAGATCATGCGGAACCTGGTCAACGTGTCGGAGGCCCAGTCGGCCGCCCGGACAAAGCTCGACGGGCAGACCGAGGCCGCCGCGAAGGAGCTGCGGGAGCTGAAGAGCAGCCGTGCGGACAAGGCGGCGGCGAAGCAGAAGATCGAGAAGAAGATCACCGAGGCCGAGCAGATCGAGGCCGGACTCGAGGAGGAACAGGCCCGCAGGCTGGCCCAGTTGGAAAAGGAGAGGACGGAGGAGGCCAAGTCCAGGTGGACGGGCTCCGATTCCGGCGGCGGTACTTCGGCCGGGACCGGCTCGGGCGGCGGGACCGGCTCGGGCGGCGGGACGAAGGTGAGCGGAGCGGCCGGGAGAGCCGTCGACTTCGCGATGGCACAGATCGGCAAACCGTACGTGTGGGGTGCCGTGGGTCCCTCGTCCTACGACTGCTCGGGACTCACCTCCGCGGCATGGGCGGCGGCCGGACATCCCGTGCCCCGTACCTCGCAGGCGCAGTGGCAGGGGTTGACCCGGGTCGGCCTGTCCTCCGCGCGGCCCGGGGATCTGATCATCTACTACAACGACGCCACGCACGTGGGCATGTACATCGGGGGCGGGCAGATGGTCCACGCACCGCGGCCCGGACGCACGATCACGACCGCACCGGCCGCCTCCATGCCCATCCTCGGTGTCGTCCGACCCGGAGTCTGAACGAATGACCCACTCACTGACGCCCCGTGACGCGGCGAACCTGCCGGCGCTCAGCGCCCCACCGCTGATCCGTCTCGACGCCTACGTGGCCGAGGACGGGTCGACGGTGGTCAACGGCCATCTGCTGGAGATGGGCGGCACGCGGCCCCCCAACGAGGCGATCCTCGACGCCGTCGCCATGTTCGCCCGCACCCTGGGGGCCCCGGTGGCGGCCACCGTCATCGACCGCACCGTGCGGCAGGTGGCACGCGTGCGTGTGTACCCCGACGGCTCGAGCCGGACCATCGCCGACGAGGAGGACCTGCCGCCCGGGCGCGAGCGTACCGCCGCGGAGGAAGAGGCGTTCCCTCCGCTCGCCCGCGTCGAGCGCATCATCCAGCACGCCCAGCGCGAGGAGCTGCACGCCGCGTTCGTCCTCGCCAGCGCACTGCGGGAGCACCTCACGCTGCGCAGGGGCGCGGAGGACGAACTCTCGCTGGAGGCACGGGCGATCGAGGCGTACCTCGCGTATCTGCGCGGCGACTACATGCTCTCCACCATCCTCGCGCTGACCGTCGCCCGCATCCGCTGCCGCACCGACCTGAACCGTGCGGCCCCGGATGTGGCCCGGGCCACCGCCGCCTGGCAGCGGCTGTGGGACCAGGGCCAGGTGGCCACGCGGGGACAGGAGCTGCTGCACATGTGGGAGAGGCTGTCCGCGGAGGGCCTGCTGCTGGAACCGTCCCACCAGGCCATGGCCCACGCCGTCCGGACCCGGCTCCAACAGGGCAACCAGTCCGTACCGGCCCCGGCACCGGCAGCCGCCGTGACCGCGGGCCAGGGGCCGGTCGCCCCCGAGGACGAGCCCCTCAAGCCCACACGGCGGGGACTGCGCCGTTTCACGCGCCGACCGGGCCGGCCCACCGGGTCCTGACCACACCGGCCATGCCAACGTCCCGCCGCGAGTGGCAGCACCCCGTGTGCTGCCTGTCCGCACGCGCGCGGATCAGCCGGCGGTGAGGACGCGCCAGTCGCGGGAGCCGATGTCGGCGGGTGTGCCGTCGAGGATGCGGGCCGTTCGGGTGGCGGGTTCGAGGGTGAGGGTGGCAAGGCTGGCCCAGCGCCGGCCGAGTGGCTCGTCCGGGTCGGGCAGACAGGTCACCGGCGGCTCGCCGTCGCCGGTCACGAGAAGGCCCGCGAGGTCGTCCACCGTCGCCGGCGGCCGGCTGCGGGCGAGGCGAGCGCGGACGAAGTCGTGGCGTTCACCCGAATCCGGCTGGTAGAGCCAGGTCTTCTCGCCGGCGGCGGGAACCGGTGTCAGGAAATGGTTGGTACGCACGAGCGTGCCGCGGGTGGGCGGCACCTCGAAGACTCCGACGGGGCTCAGGTCGAGCAGGGCGGCGTCGGTCTCGTCGAAGAGCGCGAACGACCCGGAGGATGCGATGGGCGATCCGCGGACGATCTCGACGGCCTCGGCCACACTTCCCGCTTCTTCGAGGACGATGGCCGCGAGCACGTGCATGGGGATGCCGCCGACGCCGTCGCGGACATGGCCGAGGATGTTGAAGTGCAGGGCCAGGCCGGCGCTGTTGACGCCCATCTTGCCGAGTATGCCGTTCTCGGTGAGGCCGACGACGTCGTGCCGGCCGCCGCGGGACTCCAGCGTGTGCCACATGGCGCCCAGTTCGACGTGCCAGTCCCACGTCTGCACGCCCAACGTGCGCGGCGAACCGTCGTCGCCGTCGACGCGGCGCACGATCGTGGTGCACTCCCCCGGAGGCACGGCGGTACTGCGGGCCAGGATCTCCGTGCGGGCGTTGAGGGCGGCGACGCGCCATTCCTCGACGCCGGCTCCGTGGGCGATGCCCGAGATCTCGGCTCGGGCCGCGGGGCGGAACCGCCCGATCGCGTCGAGGGCACGCCCGGCGTCCTCACCCACCTGGGCGGGGGTGATGCCGCCGAGCGCGAAGAGCCGGTCGTACACCTCCGCCGCGGCGGGGATGCCGTCCCGGAGCTGCTCGCCCCGGGCGACACCGCGGTCATACGGGTCGGTGGCGGCGGCCGTGACGTGGGGGCGGTGTGCGGGGCGGGGGATGGCCGGGTTCACGAGTTTCCTTCTGCGCTGTTCGTATGGAGCTGTACCGTGCCGCCGACGACCGTCGCGAGGACGGGGTTGCCGGGCTGGGCGTCGGGGGTCAGGTCGAGAGGGTTCGCCGCGAACACCGTGAGGTCGGCGAGGTGACCCGGCGCGATCTTCCCGAGGTCGTCCGATGCGCCGGCGGCGTAGGCGGCGGACGCCGTCATACCGGTGTAGGCCTCACGGGCGGAGATCGCCTGTCCGGGCTGCACGGGTGCCGTTTCCGGCTCCTCGACCGGGCGACGCAGCTGGCAGTCGGCGAGGCCGATGCGCGGATCGCCGGGGCCGATGGGCCAGTCGGAGCCCAGTGCCACGACGGCGCCGTGGTCCAGCAGGTCGCGGGTGCGCCAGCCTCGGGCGACGCGGTCGGGTCCGATGCGCCGCGACCAGTTGTCCGTCGCGTCGGCGTGCGTGTGCCTGGTCCCGTGCACGGGCTGGAGGCTTGCCACGACGTCGAGTTCGGCGAACCGGTCCAGCAGGTCGTCGGGGAGGGACTCGATGTGCTCGATACGGTGCGGGGCGCGGGCGACCGGGCCGACTTCCTCGATGACGTCCAGGGCGAAGCGGACCGCCTGATCACCGATGGCGTGCGTCGCGGTCGGGACGCCGCGTTCGGTGAAGAACCGCATGCCGGCGCGGTAGGCATCGGTGTCGCGCCACAACGGCTCGCGGTTCTCGCCGTGGATGTCCGGCCGGTCGAACCACGCCGTGCCGTTGTCGGCCGTGCCGTCGAGCATGAACTTCGCCCCCTCGACGTGCCAGCGCCGCCCACGGCGGCCCTGGAGGTCGGCGATCTCCTGCCACACCTCGGGGGCCGAGTCGGCCGGCACGAGCGGAGAGCACCGGACGCGCAGCGGCAGCTCCCCGTGTTCCTCGATGTGCCGGTACACGGCTTCGGACGGGTCGGTGAAGTCGAGCGCGTGCAGACCGGTCAGGCCGCCGCGCGCGAGGCGGTCGAGCTGGTGGCGGACGTACCCGGCGGCGGTCTCCACCGGCACGTCCGGATAATGGGCGAACACCAGGCCCATCGCTTGGAGTTCGACCACGAAACCGGTCGGGCGGCCGTCGGGGCCGACCTCGATCGACGAGGCGTCGGTGAACGTCTCGCGGCCGGTCAGCCCGGCGAGTTCCACGACGCGGGGGCTCACGACCAGCGCGTGCGCGTCACGTGACATCAGCGAGATCGGCCGTCCGGGGAACCGTTCCGCGAAGACGGTGCCGGCCGGGTGCCCCTCGAAGACGTTGACGTCGAGGTCGAAGCCCGTGATCCACACGTCGGCCGGCCGCCGGTCCGCGGCGTCGGCCAGGCGTGTGAAGACCTGGTCGAGCGTGGACGCTCCGCCGAGGTCCACGCCACCGCCGATCTCGATCGACCCCCATACGGGGTGGGCGTGGACGTCGGTGAGGCCGGGCAGGATCGTGGCGCCCGGGAACGCGTGGACGACCGTACCGGGACCGTGTACGGGTCCAAGGTCGGTGATGTCGCCGACGGCGACGATGCGGCCGTCGGCGATCGCGACGGCGTTCGCGGACGGACCGGCTGTCGTCCCGGTCAGAGTCTCTATGTGGCCGGCCAGCACGATGGCGTCGGCGTACACGGGGTTTCCCTTCTGGTGATGCTGGATGTGCGGTGACCCGTGTCCGGCCGGCCCGGGCATGAGCCGGGCCGCGTGCCGGGGTCCGAGGAGTGTCAGGGGCGCGGAACGGTGCCGAGGACGCGCGCCGATACCCAGTAGACGGCGGCGGCGACACCCATGCCGGAGGGGATCGCGAGATCGAAATCGCCCATGGCCGCGGCGATCGGGCCGGTCCAGGAGCTGGTGGTCACCCACATCAGGGACGTGAGTCCGCCCGCGACGAGCGCGAGGACACCGGACCAGTGGACACCGCGGTGGTACCAGAACGGCCCGCCGTGTTCCTGCCCGAGCAGGTCCGCGCCGTTGTAGCGGATGCGCCGCATGACGAGGTCGGTCACGGCCACCGCCATGGCCGGGCCGGTCACGACGACCACGAGCTGCAGCATGGTGTTGACGCTTGTCAGGAAGTCCCAGACGAGGATCGCGTACAGCGTCATGGCCGTGCCGAGGACACCGATGATCAGGACCGCGGGGATACGCGCGAGGCGGACGCCGACCGACTGGATCGACAGGCCGGCGCTGTAGGCCGTCATGCCGTTGTTCGTCATGGTGTTGACGACGACCGCGATGACGAAGACGGGGATGAACCACCCCGGCAGGACGCTCTCCAGCGCCGCCTGCGGGTCGGTCATGTCGAGGCTGGTGGCCGCGAGCGCGCCGACGGTGGTGAAGAGGACGCTCGGCAGGTACGCGCCCAGGGCCGTCCATCCGGCGATCGCGACGGGGCTGCTGTCGCGGGGCAGGTATCGGGCCAGGTCCGGGCTGTTGCTGTAGGACAGGGGCGTGGAGGCGACGAGGGTGAAGGCGACGCCGAGCGCGGCGGCGAGCGCGGCGCCCTCGAGCGGCTCCGCCGGGGCGTAGGACCAGTCGGCCTCGGCGAGGACGTGTCCCGTCACGACGACGAACACGATGGTCAGCAGGACGCTGAGCGCGGCGTACAGACGGACGATCGTCGCGTATCCGTAGATCGCGATCAGTAGGGTCGCCGCGGCGATGAGACAGATGACGGCCGCGCTCAGGGCCGAGCTGTCCGGCAGTCCCATGCGTTTCGCCAGGCCGATGCCCGCGACCGAGGCGGCCGACCAGTTCAGGGCGAGATAGGCCGCGGCGATGAGCCAGCCGGTCAGGACGAGCACGACCTTGTTGCCGATGACCCCGTAGAACGCGCGGGAGATGACCGAGCCGCTCGTGCCGGCGACCGGTCCGCTCGCCGCGACGATCCCCGTGCAGATCCACAGCAGGTTTCCGGCGAGGATCACGCCGATCGCCTGCGGGAGCGTCAGCCCCATGAGGATCAACGTGCCGCCGACCGCCAGGCTCAGATAGCTGACGTTCGGCGCCGCCCACACCGCGAAGAGCTGGCGCGGGCGACCCGCGCGCTCGTCGGCGGGGACCAGGTCGATTCCCCGGGTTTCCGGATGCCCCGCCCGCTCGTGACCCTGGGCGTCGAGGGGTCCCGCGGAGGTGGTGGTGGGCTGTGTCGTCATCGAGGCCTCTCGGATGCGGCGGCGGTGCCGTTATTGGTCAAGCGGCCAACCGTTTGTTGGTCACCGATCCAATAGCCTTGCCTCCATGACGTCAAGAGTTCAGCCGAAACGAACCCGCAAGATGCCTGAGCAGCGCCGTGCGGAGATCGTCGAGACCGCCGCGCGCATCGCGCTCGAGGAGGGGCTGGAACTGATCACGCTGCGGCGCGTCGCCGAGGAGCTGAGCGTCCGCCCCGGCCTCATCAGCCACTACTTCCCG
Source organism: Streptomyces lancefieldiae (assembly GCF_031845825.1). Lineage (NCBI taxonomy): Bacteria > Bacillati > Actinomycetota > Actinomycetes > Kitasatosporales > Streptomycetaceae > Streptomyces > Streptomyces lancefieldiae. The sequence goes on from NZ_JAVRFH010000010.1 coordinate 106,778, forward strand.
GTCGCGGACCACCTCGTGAGCGAGGCGTTCACCGACGCCGCTGCCAAGGAACGCGAGTCGCTCCTGCCGTCGCACGAGCAGGACCTGCCTCCCGTCGACCGTCTCGCGCGCTTTCTCGTGGGGCTCGCGGACGGCGACTACCTGGACCTCAGTCGCCTGTGGCTCAACGCCCGGCACCTCAGCAGATTCAAGGACCCCCTGCGTCTCGCGGTGCGCACGCAGGAATCGCTGACGCGCACGGCTCTCGTGGCTCTCATCGACAGAGGTGTCCAGGCGGGAGAGTTCACGACCGACGACGCGCTCCGGACAGCGCTGCACATCCTCATCACCGTCGACGGCCTGGGGTCGTACGCCAACGACGACGCGCAGCCGGAGGGCGGCCTGGATCCCAGCGACATGGCCATCGAGACCGCCGAAACCCGGCTCGGCCTGGCTCCGGGCACACTCCGCGTACGGGCCCGCGCGCGATCGGCCGACTCCACGGCAGCCAATGCGGCCGCGCCTCGGTGACGGGCGGGTAGCGGGCTGTCGTGGGCACTGACCCCCCTGCCCGCCATGCGCGTCGCGGCGGACAGCCACGCGTCACCTACTACGCCTCCCCCGTGGCGAAGGCCCTCACCGCACTACCGGTTGGTCGCGGCCGGGGTTCACCCCGTCGCGGAGTCCCGCGGCCGGGTTCGCCGGTCCGCATGCGGGAGGCGGTCGGTGCTGGCCGGACAGGTCAGGACCGCGCTCACGACGGCATCGAAGAGGTGATCGACGCGTGGCGCGAGCGCAGGTTGGTCGCCGAGCCACGCGAGCGACCCGGCGAGCGCGAAGAGGTCGGCGCCGTCGATGCCGGTCAGCCCGGTTGGCGCTCGTTCGAGACGGTCACTCGCCGGGACGCTCCGAGGGCGGCGTCTTCCCCAGCATGTCGCAGGCCGCCTCGTTGACGAGGGCCTTGTTCGCAGTCGCGGCCGTCCAGCAGCGGGGGCAGAAACGTCAGGGCGGCCAGGCCGGCGTCGGCCCCCACCCGGGCCATGTGCCGTCAACGACATTCATTCGTCCGACACCATGCGCTCACGCACGGCGCTTCATCGCTCCAGGGAACGACTCGCATCTCGCCGACGGACACCGCCCGGTCCCCGCCGGGACGCGCTGTCCGGTCGATTCGGCCATGAGCGGTGGTCACGGCAGCAGACGGTGCCGGGCCGCGGCGGCCACCGCCCCGGCCCGGGTGCGTACGCCCAGCTTGGCGTAGATGCGGCCCAGGTGGGTCTTGACCGTGGCCTCGCTCAGGAACAGGGCGCGGGCGATCTCCCGGTTGCCGAGGCCCTGGGCGAGGTGGCCGAGGATGTCGCGCTCGCGTGCGGTGAGGGCGGGGCCGGGGGCGCGCAGGCGGGAGACCACCCGGTCGGTGACCGTTCCCGACAGCACGGTGCGTCCGGCCGCGGCGTCCCGGATCGCCGCGAACAACCGTTCGGGCCGCTCGGCCTTGAGCAGGTATCCGGTGGCGCCCGCGGCGACGGCACGGGCGATGTCGGCGTCGGTGTCGAACATCGTGAGGACCAGCACGCGCGGCACGGTGTCCTCGCCCGGCGCGGTCAGGCGGCGGGTGGCCGTCACCCCGTCCATGCCGGCGCCCAGTTGCAGATCCATGAGCACCACGTCCGGCCGTAGCACCGCGGCCATGTCGAGGGCGTCCTCGCCGCTGCCGGCCTCACCGACGACCTCGATCCCGTCGGTACTGGACAGCAGGGCACGCAGCCCGGCGCGGACGACGGCGTGGTCGTCGCAGAGCAGCACGCGGACGGCCGAGGTCACGGCGTCTCCCTCGTGAGCGGCACCGACATCGTCACCACCGTCCCCTCACCGGACGCCGACTCGACGGTGAGCGTGCCGCCCGCCTGCCGGGCCCGCATCCGCATCAGCGCAAGGCCGTGGCCTCGGTCTGCGGCCCGGCCCCGGTGGGGCGACCGGCGTACGTCGAAGCCGCGTCCGTCGTCGGCGATGTCCACGGTGATCCGGTCCTCCAGACAGGTCAGGGTGATGACGGCCCTGCCGGCCCCGGCGTGCTCCCGCGCGTTGGCCAGGGCCTGCTGTGTCACCCGCAGCAGCGCCGCCTCGACCGGCCCGGGCAGCGCTCCGGGCAGGCCCGGCTCGGCGTCCAGGCGGAACTCGACGGCCGGGGCCGGTGCGCCGTCGCGCTCGGCGAGGTCGCGCAGGGCCTGCACCAGGGAGTTCTCGGCGAGGTCGAGCGGGGCCAGGTCACGGACGAACCTGCGGACCTCGGCGAGTGCGCGGTCCGCGGTCGCGGCGGCGTCCCGTACGTGCGTGTGCGCGGTGTCCGGGGCGGTGTGCCAGTGGCGTTGGGCGGCCTGGAGCAGCATCTGCTGACTGGACAGGCTCTGGGCGAGGATGTCGTGGATCTCCGCCGACAGGCGCTGGCGCTCGGCGAGGATGCCCGCGTGCCGTTCGGTGGCGGCCAGTTCACCGCGGGCGCGCACCAGGTCGTCGATGAGCAGGCGTTGCCGGGCGGTCAGCCGTCGGCTGTGCACCAGGACGGCCGTGGCGACGATGCCGAGGGCCAGCGGGGCGATCACCAGGTTCGGGTTGAACCCGCCCGTGGCGACCCGTATTTCCGAGACGACCACCAGGACGACGAGTGCGCCGGCGAGCGGCACCGCGAGCCGGACCGGCAACCGGTGCAGTCCGGTGAACAGCAGCGGCATGGTGCACCAGGTGGCGCTCGGTTCGAGGGCAAGCAGCACCAGCCACAGCACGAGCACCGCGCCCAGCCAGCACAGATGCCGGACGGTGGGCCGCTCGCCGTGCAGCGGCGCTGGGGCTCTCAGCCGTCCGAACAGATAGAGGACCCCGAAGGCGAGGAACAGGGCGAGGACCCGTCCGGTGCGGCCGCCGTCGGCGGATCCGTGGGTCAGGAGGCGGGCGATCGCGCCGCCCAGCAGCAGGACGAAGGCGGTGTGCAGGGCGGCGGTCAGCCAGCGTGCGTCGGGGTCCGGCTCCGTGCCGTCTCGCTCCACCGTGTCCCCATCGCCTCGCCCGCGCTCTGCCTCACCACGTATACAAGCGCGCACCGGGAGGCACATCATCCGATCGGCTGACACCGGTGTGGCCCGGTGCGGCCCCCAAGGGTAGCTGCGCGTTGGAGGAACGGGGCCGCCGGGCCCGTGAGACTGCTGGGGCCGGCCCTCAGTGAAGCCGCGGCGCCTCACGGCATCCCGGCGCGGGCCCACGGAACCCTACGGAGACGAGCACCACCATGCCCAAGAACCTCACCGCCAATCGCGCCGCCCTCGGCCACCGCCTGTCCTACGCGCTGCGCCACCCCGGCCGGGTGCCGCGGCACCTGCGCCGCACCGCCCGCGACGCATGGCTGCGCTACCGCTCGCCGGACCACGTCGCCTACTACCGGGCCGTCATGCGCTCGGACACGCGCCGCGACCCGGACGCGGCCGTGGGCAGCCGCAACCGGGAACGCTGGCTGGCGCTGGGAGCGATGCAGTTCGACTACCTGCTGGGTCACGGACTGCGTCCGGAACACCGGATGCTGGAGATCGGCTGCGGCAACCTGCGGGCGGGCTGGCGGTTCATCGAGTACCTGGATCCGGGCCACTACTACGGCGTGGACATCTCCCCCGACATCCTGTTCGCCGCGCAGGACACCCTTCAGTCCCAGGGGCTCCAGGACCGGGTGCCGACGCTGACTCCGGTACGCGACCTCACGCTGGGGTTCCTGCCGGAGGGGCGGTTCGACGTGGTGCACGCGCACAGCGTGTTCTCGCACTCGCCGCTACCGGTGATCGAGGAGTGCTTCGCACACATCGGCCGTGTCCTGGCGCCCGGAGGCTGGTTCGACTTCACCTTCGACCGTACGGAGGGCGCGGAGCACCACGTTCTCCGGGAGGACTTCTACTACCGTACCGAGACGCTGACCGCCCTGGCCGCCGACCACGGCTTGGCGGCGCGCCTCATGGACGACTGGGAGGAGCTCGGCCACGGCCAGTCCAAGATCCGCGTCACGCACCGAGCGGTGAGGTGACACCCGGCGGCCAGGCCCTCCCCGGCACCTCGGACGGGCGACACCCGGTGCCTTCCTGGCGGCGGCTCGCCGCGGCGGCTTCGAAGGACTGCTGCGCGTACTCGACCCCGAGGTGAGACTGACCGTCGACACCCCCGACGGTGTGATCGTCACCCTCGGCGCCACCAAGGTCGCCACCGGCGCACGGCCGGCCACCGGCGGCGGCTTCGGGGCGGACCGTGCTCGTCAACGGCTCCCCGGGGCTCCTGTCGTGGCGCGAGGACGGCACCCCGCTCCCGGTCATCGCGTTCGCCGTCACCGGCGGCCGGTTCCTGAGTGAGCCGCCGCCGAAGGCGGGGGTCGTCGCCCCGCCTTCGGCCTGCGGTCAGCCGTTGCCGCCGGCGTCGCACAGAGCGACGCCCAGGACCTCGTTGCCCAGAGTTCCGTGGCCCGGGAAGGTGATCAGAGCTCCAGGAGGCGCCAGACGGCAGGGGACGTCGGTTCCGTCGCGGTACACGACCGTCAGGGAGTGGGTGCTCGAGCAGTCGTTGGTGACGAACGTGTAGCGCCAACCCGCGCTGAACCGCACGCAGTCAGGAGCACCGACCCCGCCATCGGCGTCCTCCGGGGCCGCGGCGTGAGCCGCCGTGCCGGACGTCGCCAACGTCAGGGCCATCGCGAACAGCACGAAAGTTGAACGCAGGAACCGCTTCATCAGGCTCTCCCCTTCACTTAATGAACGGACTCCCTCAATGTACGAGACCTCGAAAGGACATGAATGACTTTGCGACAAGTTCCAGAAAAGCTTGCAGAACTGCGGGGCACGGCCAAGCAGCCATGAGGAGAACCGAGATGCCCGTGCCGGGCGACCGGCACGGGCATCTCATGGGCCGTTCCGTCAGCGCTTGAAGACCTCTACGCCCGTCGCCGCGAGCAGTGCCCCGTTGGCCGCCCGTTGCGTGGCGACGACCTGGCCGCGCAAGGCGGTACGGATCCGGTCGCGGTCGCGCGGGTCGACCTTGAACGCCGGCTGGTCCGCGAGATCCGGATGGGCCGCCCTCTGCGCCTCGCTGAGGGGCGTCGGCGCCAGTCGGAGCCAGTGCCCCTCGTGGGACAGGGCACCGTCCTCGATGGTGAGGTCGCCCTTGCGCGCGTACACGAGCTGCTGGCTGGTGGCGTCGGTGGCCTTCACCTTCCACACCACCGTGTCCACGTCGATCCACCGGGCCTTCGACGTGCCGAGGTCCAGGTCGGGAGCGGCGCCCACGGCCGGCAGCAGATGGTCACCGGTGCCGCTGGTGAGCCAGACGTCCTTGCCATGGGTGGCGAAGTCCAGGGAACGGTCGCTGGCAATATCCTTCTCGTCACCCTTGTGGATGATGTAGCTGAGGGACGTGGCACCGTCGGCGAGGGGTACCTCGAAGGTCACGCCGAAGGCGTCCCTGCCGACCGGTTCCAACGGCTTGGACCAGTCCGTCGGGTTCGCCGCGCCGGTCCAGGTGTGCAGGCCCCAACCGTCGTAGTCACCGTCGGCGCGGTGGTAGTGCAGGACGGCCTTCTTCGGGTCCTGCGGCGGGTACGCGCCCTCGGGTGCCGTCGCCGCCTGCTCGGCTTTGCCCTGCTCGATCCAGACCTCACCCGTCTTCGCCGTCTCGAGCGTGCGCTGCGGGCCGTCCGCGGTGCCGTCCTTCTCGACGGTGTACGTCACGTCGGCGGCGTCGTCGTCCAGTTCGACCCAGGCGAAGGCTCCGTAGGCGTCTTGGCCGGTGAAGTCGGCCGTGCCCGCGGACGACTTGAGCTGCCAGCCGTCGTAGTCGCCGTCCGGCCGCTGATAGTGCACCACGGCGTAGGGGCGGTCCACCGCGCTCGGCTTGGCCTTGAGCGGCGGTTGTCCGGCGGTGGTGGTGGCGGTGGCGTTCGCGGTGCGTCCGGCACTGTCGATCACGACGGCCTTGTAGCGCAGGGGTGTCCCGGCCCGCACCGTGTCGGGCAGATGCTGGGTCACCTTGTAGGGGGCGTGATCGGCCGAACCCAGCGTCCGCCACGGCCCGTTGCCCACCTGCGCGGCGAAGACGACCCGGTTCAGCCCGCCGCCGTCCACCTCCGCGCCGACCTCCACCTCACCGGACGCGCCGGCCGCCGGCACCTTCACCGACACCGACGGCGTGCGGACGGGCGACGCCAGCGGCTTCGCCGCCTTCAGCACCACCGCGGACAACGGCGGAACCTCCACCGACACCCTCCTGTCGCCGCCGCTGGTCACCCGCGCCGACGACCCGTACACACCACGGAAGTCCATCCCCGCCGCATACGTCGGTACCCCGACCGTCCGCATCCGCTCGGCGTTGTTCACCGCGACGACGTACTCGACCCTCTGCTCCAGGTCCGTGCGCGAGAACGCATACACGCCCTGACCCTCGTCCGCGTACCGCTCCTCCTGCACACCGTCACGCAACGCCGGATGCCGCTCCGTCAGCTTCGACAGCGCCGCGATCGACCGGTACAGCGGATGCCCCGGGTCGTACGCGTCCGAGGCATGCGTACGCTCCGTACCGATCTGGTCGTCGTCCAGGTAGCCCGCCACCTTCGACGCGAACATCGTCTGCCGGGCGCCCTTGTCCCCGCCCGGACCGGTGAAGCCCTGCTCGTCCCCCGCGTAGATCACCGGGTTTCCCCGGGACAGGAACATCAGCTCGTGCGCGAACCGGTCACGGCGCAGCAGCTCGGCGTCGTCCGCCCCGGGGTTGTCCTGGCTGACGAAATTCCCGATCCGGCCCATGTCGTGGTTGCCGAGGAAGGTCACCTGCTCATAGGCGTTGGCCTTGTCGGTGGTGTAGCGGTAGTCCTGGCCCAGGACGCCGGAAAGAGCGGTCGCGGGCTTGTCCTGGGAGGCGTAACCGCGGATGGCGTTCTGCAGGGGGAAGTCGAGGGTGGCGTCGAGCCGGCCCCGTGTCACGTAGGGCGACGTGACGGCCGGGTCGGAGGAGAGGGTCTCACCGAAGATGAAGAAGTCCTCGCGCCCCTTCTTCGCGGCGTAGGCGTCGATGGCCGTGGCCCACTGGGTCCAGAACGGCATGTCGACGTTGCGGACCGTGTCGACGCGGAAGCCGTCGATGTCCAAGTCCTCGACCCACCTCTGGTAGATCTTCTCCAGGCCCCTCACGACCTCGGGCCGCTCGGTCCACAGGTCGTCGAGACCGGTGTGGTCGCCGTAGAGGCCGCTCTCGCCGACGAAGGTGGAGTCGCCCCGGTTGTGGTACATCGCGGGGTCGTTCAGCCACGCCGGGACCTTGGCGTCGGCCTCCTTCTCGTTCACCACGGGCGTGTACGGGAAGCTGTCCCGGTCCACCTTGCCCATGCCGGTGCTGTCGTCGAAGGGACGGCCCTCTGTGTCGAGGTAGGGGTAGGCGCCCTTGGGACGGTAGCCGTACTTCTTCTCGGCGTTCGTGACGGTGTCGGCGGTGTGGTTGGTGATGACGTCGAAGAAGACCTTCATGCCCTTGGCGTGGGCCGCCTCGACGAGCTCCGCGAGCTCGGCGTTGGTGCCGAAGTGCGGATCGACCTGGGTGAAGTCGGTGATCCAGTAGCCGTGGTAGCCGGCGGACTCACCGCCGCCCTGCACCGGTTTGTTCTTGAAGATCGGCGCCATCCAGATCGCCGTGGTGCCCAGGCCTTTGATGTAGTCGAGCTTCTTGATCAGGCCCTTCAGGTCGCCGCCCTGGTAGAAGCCCTTGTCGGTGGGGTCGAAGCCCGTCGTGGTCCGGTCGCCGGTGAGGCCCCCGCGGTCGTTGGCCGTGGAGCCGTTGGCGAACCGGTCGGGCAACAGGAAGTAGGACTGCTCTCGGGTCAGGTCGTGCCGGGCCGGCTCGGCGGCCAGCCGGGCGTCGGACGGCGGACCGGGCGGCCTGGGCGCCGCGGCCGCCGGCTGTGCCGTGCTCAGCGCGGTGGCGAGCAGTGCGGCCACGACGACCGAGGCGGCCGTGGGCCGTGGCACGGCTGCGCGACTCGTGCGGCTTCTTCGGCTTCTTCGGTCGCTTCGGCTTCTTCGGTCTGTGAACGAACCGATCACTTGCCGGGTCCTTCCGGTCGATTGTCTTCGATGCGCACGCCGGTGGCACCCAACAGGGCGCCGCTGTCCGCGCGTTGGGTGGCGATCAGCTGGGCCCCGAGTGCCTGGCCGATGCGGTGGCGGTCCCGCGGGTCCACGCGGAACGCCGAGGCTTGTGCGTACTGCGGGTACCGGGACTTCTGGGCCTCGGTCAGCTCGGTCGGCACGAGCCGGAGCCACTGACCCTCGTGGGAGAGTGCGCCGTTGTCCAACGTGAGGTCCCGCTCGGTGGCGTACACCAGTTGCTCGCTGGCGACGCCGGTGCCCTCACCCGCCCACACGACGGTGGCGTCACCGATCCAGGTGGCCTCCGAGGTGCCCAGGTCCAGGCCGAAGGCACCGCCGAAAGAGGGTGTCAGGTAGGCGGGGTCGCCAGCCACGCGCCAGACCTCGTGTCCGTACAGGGAGAAGTCGAGGGCCTCGTCGACGGGGACGTCCTTCTCCTCCTTCTTGTGCAGGATGTAGCTGAGGGAGGCGGCTCCGTCCTTCAGCGGCACCTCGAAGACGAGCCCGAAGGGATCCTCGCGCACCGGGCGGATGGGGTCGTTCCATTCGGGCGGATCGGTCGACCCCGTCCAGGTGTGCAGGCCCCATCCCTCGTAGTCGCCGTCGGGCCGGTGGTAGTGCAGGACTGCCCTGGTCCCGTCCTGCGGCGGATACGCGGACTCCGGTCTGGCCTTCCGGACGGTCGCACTGTTCTCCTCGGTCCACACCTCGCCGGTCGCGGCGAAGTCGAAGGCGCGCTCGGGACCGTCGGCCACTCCGTCCTTCTCGACGGTGAAGCGGATGGTGTCGTCGCCCGCGCCCGGCGTGATCCACGCGAAGGCCCCGTAGGCGTCGCGGCCGACGAAGGGGGCCGTCGTACCGTCGGCGGTCCGCAGCAGCAGACCGTCGTGGTCGCCGTCGGCTCGCCGGTGGTGGACGACCGCATGGTGGCGTTTCGCCGTCGGTTTCTCGAGGACGGGTGGTTGTCCGGCGGTGGTGGTGGCGGTGGCGTTCGCGGTGCGTCCGGCACTGTCGACCACGACGGCCTTGTAGCGCAGGGGTGTCCCGGCCCGCACCGTGTCGGGCAGATGCTGGGTCACCTTGTAGGGGGCGTGATCGGCCGAACCCAGCGTCCGCCACGGCCCGTTGCCCACCTGCGCGGCGAAGACGACCCGGTTCAGCCCGCCGCCGTCCACCTCCGCGCCGACCTCCACCTCACCGGACGCGCCGGCCGCCGGCACCTTCACCGACACCGACGGCGTGCGGACGGGCGACGCCAGCGGCTTCGCCGCCTTCAGCACCACCGCGGACAACGGCGGAACCTCCACCGACACCCTCCTGTCGCCGCCGCTGGTCACCCGCGCCGACGACCCGTACACACCACGGAAGTCCATCCCCGCCGCATACGTCGGTACCCCGACCGTCCGCATCCGCTCGGCGTTGTTCACCGCGACGACGTACTCGACCCTCTGCTCCAGGTCCGTGCGCGAGAACGCATACACGCCCTGACCCTCGTCCGCGTACCGCTCCTCCTGCACACCGTCACGCAACGCCGGATGCCGCTCCGTCAGCTTCGACAGCGCCGCGATCGACCGGTACAGCGGATGCCCCGGGTCGTACGCGTCCGAGGCATGCGTACGCTCCGTGCCGATCTGGTCGTCGTCCAGGTAGTCCGCCACCTTCGAGGCGAACATCGTCTGCCGGGCGTACACATCGCCTGCCGAGCCGGTGAAGCCCTGCTCGTCCCCCGCGTAGATCACCGGGTTTCCCCGGGACAGGAACATCAGCTCGTGCGCGAACCGGTCACGGCGCAGCAGCTCGGCGTCGTCCGCCCCGGGGTTGTCCTGGCTGACGAAACTCCCGATCCGGCCCATGTCGTGACTGCCGAGAAAGGTCACCTCGCCGTACGCGTCGGCCTTGTCGGTGGTGTAGCGGTAGTCCTGGGCCAGGACGTGGGCGAGGTCACGCGTGGGGCCGCCGCGGGACACGTAGTTGCGGACCGCGGCCTGCAGGGGGAAGTCGAGGGTGGCGTCGAGCCGGCCCTCGGTCAGGTAGGGGGCCATGACCACGGGGTCGGCGGAGAAAGCCTCCGCGAAGATGAAGAAGTCCGGCTTCCCCTGCCGGGCCGCGTAGGCGTCCAGCGCCGTGGCCCACTGTGTCCAGAAGGCCATGTTGACGTTCTTCGCCGTGTCGACCCGGAAGCCGTCGATGCCGAAGTCCTTCACCCACGTCTCGTAGATCCGCCGCATGCCCTCGACGACCTCGGGCCGCTCCGTCCACAGGTCGTCGTTGCCGATGAAGTCGCCGTACAGAGCGCTCTCGCCGGCGAAGGTGGAGTCGCCCCGGTTGTGGTACATGGTGGGGTCGTTCAGCCACGCCGGGACCTTGGTGTCGTGCTCGGTGGTGCGGTTTCGGGGCGTGTAGGGGAAGCCGTCCCGGTCGACCTCGCGCATGCCGGTGCTGTCGTCGAAGGGACGGCCCTCGGTGTCGAGGTAGGGGTAGGCGCCCTTGGAGCGGTAGCCGTACTCCTTCTCCGTGTAGTCGACGGTGTCGGCGGTGTGGTTGGTGATGACGTCGAAGAAGACCTTCATGCCCTTGGCGTGGGCCGCCTCGACGAGCTCCGCGAGGTCCGCGTTGGTGCCGAAGTGCGGATCGACCTGGGTGAAGTCGGTGATGGAGTAGCCGTGGTAGTTGGCCGTCTCCGTGCCGCCCATGGTCTGCACGGGCTTGTTCTTGAAGACCGGTGCCATCCAGATCGCGGTGGTGCCCAGGCCTTTGACGTAGTCGAGCTTCTTGATCAGGCCCTTCAGGTCACCGCCCTGGTAGAAGCGCTCGTCGGTCGGGTCGTGCCCGGTCTGCGAGCGGCCGCCGGTGAGGCCGCCCTTGTCGTTGGAGGTGGTTCCGTTGGCGAAGCGGTCCGGCAGCACCAGGTAGAACTGCTCGCGCGACGGTGCGGGCCGCGCCGGTGTGCGGGCGAGTGCGCGGTCGGACGGTGGTCGTGGGGCCGCGGCATCGGCGGACGGGGTGGTGGGCGGCAGCGCCGACAGCACCGACAGGAACAGTGCGACGGACGAAACCCGGGCGGTTGTGCGCCGGGACGGTAAACCGGTCATGGGGCCTTTCTCCTCGCCGGTCGAACGGCATGGGCCGCCTCGTGCGCGCCGGCCGGAGTCGGCACGGACAAGGCGGGCCGCCCGGTTCCCTCGCGTGGCGAACCGGGCGGTCCTTCGGTCGGCGAGACGGAGCGCTTTCCTGGTTCAGCTGCGCCAGGTGTCGCTCAGCAGTGTCTTGCCGCTGGACGGGACGGTGGCGGTGCGGTTGCCGCCGCTCTCCCAGGTGACGTTGCCGGAGGCGTTCTTGCGGAGGAACTTGTATGCGAAGGACGTTCCGGCGGGGAGGGCGACGTCGAGCTTCCAGACGGGGTAGGCCGCCGGGTCGAGCTTGAGCGCGTCGGCCGGATTCCAGTTGCCGAGCGCCGAGTTGTTGCCGGTGACGTAGATGTTCTCGCCCCAGGCAGTGGTGGCGTTGACGCTGAACGAGGCGCCGGCGGTCTCACCGGGGTTTCCACCACCCGGGTCCGTGCAGCTGGTCGCCCCCGTGTGCAGGGCGAGCGCCGTGTTGGCTCCGAGGGTCGCGGTGAACTGCCCGGAGCCGTTCACGGTGACGGGCCTGCCGCTCTGGACGTCGCAGTAGGTGCCGGCGGGCAGCGACGTCTGGAAGGTGCGGGTCAGTGAGCCGGACTCGTGGTTGATCGCGACGTAGGCCTTGTTGCCGCGGCCGAAGGCGATGGCGTTGTTGCCGTTGTCCCACCAGTTGGTCACCGCCGAGCTGCCCGCGGTGTTGCGGAACTTGACCATGCTCGCGATCTCGCGCCAGGCGTGCTGGCACTTCCATCCGTCGGTGTAGCAGGCGTTGACCTGCCCGTTGTTGGGTCCGCCCGCGTCACTGTTGAACTCGTAGCCGGAGTGGACGTCCGGTGAGCCGTAGGGCCAGGCCAGCATGAAGACGTGGGCGAGCGTGTAGTTGGCGCCGTCCTTGTAGGTCAGCGTGGCGTTGTGTCGCTCGGTGTCGTGGTTGGCCACGAAGGTGGCGGCCTTGTCGCTGGGGAGGTAGCCCCAGGCCTCACCGAAGTTCTTCAGGTACGCCAGCTTGTCACCGGAGAGGATCCGCTTCAGGTCCCTGCCGTAGGAGAACTCCTGGACGTCACCGGTGCCGGTGTACTGGCCGGGCTGCACGGCCTCGCCGGACGCCCCGATGGTCTCCTGCTTCCAGTAGACGCCCGGGTTGCCGAGCCGGCTCTTGATGTCGGCGAGGTCGCCCGGCGGGATGTGCTTGGCCGCGTCGATGCGGAAACCGTCCACGCCGAGGGAGAGCAGGTCGTTCATGTACCCGGCGATCGTCCTGCGGACGTACTCCTCGCCGGTGTCCAGGTCGGGCAGGCCGGACAGTTCGCAGTGGTGGACGTTCCAGCTGTCCGCGTAGTTGTTGATGTCCCTGGTGCAGTCGTCCATGTCGGACGCGGAGTAGAGGCCGGGGTAGTTGTACTTGCTGTAGGAGGAGCCCCCGGTCCCGGTGCCGGCGCTGTTGGCCATGTGGTTGATCACCGTGTCCACGACGACCTTGACTCCGGCGGCGTGGCAGGTGTCGACCATGTTCCTGAAGGCGTTCCGGTCGCCCAGTCTCGTGGCGATCCGGTAGCTGACGGGCTGGTACGCGGTCCACCACTGCGGGCCCTGGACCCGCTCGTTCGGCGGTGACACCTGCACGTACCCGTATCCGTCCGGCCCGAGGTCGTCCGTGCAGGCCTTGGCGACCGAGTTGAAGTTCCACTCGAACATCACGGCGGTGACGTCCTTGTCGCCGGGCGGCTGAGCCTGTGCCGTTCCAGGTGCCGTGACGACCACAGCGGCTCCCGCCACGAGGGCGAGTGCAGTGGCCACGGTCTTGTTGGCCATCGTTCCTCCTGATCCACCTGATGGGGATGAGAGGCCTTCCCGCAGCAACGCGCCTTGCCCGACAGGCCCATGAGACCTCTTGCTGAAAAATGACAGCAAGAGCTTGCGGTCGAGACCGTACGAGCCCCCGTACCTTCGGTCAACCCCTCCCGTCGCACTCGTGCTCCTCCCCGCGAGAACGTCAACACCGCTGCTCCATAAGCCGATCGGGCAGACGCAGACCCTTTCGCAAGGCGTTTCAGAGGTGTTACGTTCAATCAACGTCCGGTCCGGCGGGCCGGGGACCCGGAGAGCTGTTCGGGCCCACGCGCCCGGCCCGCCGGCCCGGGTACGTTCAGCCGTGCCGCCGGGTGGTGGCGACGGTCCGCGGCCGTCCGCCGGCCGGGGGATCCCGCGGGGCTCGTCGACGCGCGCACGCGTCGGTCCGCGCTTCGAGGCCCGGACACGGGCGGCCCCGCGCAGTCCCGCCGCTTACCCACGCCAGTGGGCACGGTGACGGGCGACGGGTAAAGTGCACTGCCATGACCACGCGGCTTGCCGACATCGCGGCCCGGGCGGGCGTCAGCAAGGCGACGGTCAGCCGCGTGCTCAACGGTGCGCGCGGTGTGGCCACGGGCACCCGCGATTCCGTGCTCGCCGCGCGCGACGCGCTGGGCTATGCGTACCCACCGCGACAGCGCCGCGCGGAGTTGGTCGGCCTGATCACACCGGAGCTGGACAACCCCGTCTTCCCCGCGCTGGCCGAGGTGATGGGGCAGGCGCTGACGCGTCAGGGCTACACACCCCTCCTGGCCACGCAGACACCGGGAGGTTCGACCGAGGACGAGCTCACGGAGATGCTCGTGAGCCGCGGGGTGGCCGGCATCGTCTTCGTCTCCGGACTGCACGCCGACACCACCGCCGGCACCGGACGGTACGACCGGCTGCGTGCACAGCGCGTGCCCTTCGTCCTGGTCAACGGGTACTCCCCCCGGATCGACGCGCCCTTCGTCTCTCCGGACGACCGGGCCGCCATGCGTCTGGCCGTGGCGCACTTGGCCGAGCTGGGACACTCCCGCATCGGGCTCGCGCTCGGACCGGAGCGCTTCGTGCCGGTACAACGCAAGATCGAGGGCTTCCGCGTCGGCATGCGGGAGCAGCTGGGTCTGTCGGCGCAGGAGTCCCGGGAGCTGGTCCAGCATTCCCTGTTCACCCTGGAGGGAGGTCAGGCCGCCGCCCGCGCACTGATCGACATGGGCTGCACGGCCGTCGTGTGCGCGAGCGACATGATGGCCCTCGGCGCCGTCCGGGCGGCGCGGCAGAAGGGTCTCGCGGTTCCCGGTGACATCTCCGTCGTCGGCTTCGACGACTCTCTGCTCATCGCCTTCACCGACCCGCCTCTGACCACCATCAGACAGCCCGTCAAGGCGATGGGGCAGGTCGCCGTGGACGCGCTGCTGGAGGAGATGGGCGGTACGCCGCCGCCCCGCTCCGAGTTCGTCTTCATGCCGGAACTCGTCGTCCGGGGGTCCACCGCCGCCGGTCCCCGGGCCGGTCGGCGCCCGGCGCACGGACACTGACCGGCCGGCCCCGCCGTGCGGACTCACGCGGAGGCGAGCAGGGGAGCCCACCAGTCCGCGTGGCGCTCGTACCACTCCGCGGTGTCGGCCAGGGCCGCCTCGAAGTCGGTGCGCGGCCGGTAACCGAGTTCGGCACTGATCTTGCTGTGGTCGACCGCGTAACGCCGGTCGTGCCCCTTGCGGTCCTCGACGTGCACGATCCGCTCCGGGCCCGCGCCGCACAGTGCGAGCAGCCGGTGCGTCAGGTCCAGGTTGGGCAGGGAGGTGCCGCCCCCGATGTTGTAGATCTCTCCCGGCCGGCCCGACAGGCGGACGAGTTCGACCGCCCTGACGTGGTCGTCGACGTGCAGCCAGTCACGCACGTACCGCCCGTCGCCGTAGAGCGGGACGGTGCCGCCGGACAGGATGCGGGCCAGGAAGCGCGGGATGAGCTTCTCCGGGTGTTGGTGGGGGCCGAAGTTGTTCGAGCAGCGGGTCACCCGGACGTCCAGGCCGTGCGTGTGGTGGTGGGCGAGGGCGATCAGGTCCGAGGCCGCCTTCGACGCCGCGTACGGCGACGTCGGACGCAGCGGGTCGCCCTCCTTGGCGGCCCCGTGCGGGAGGGAACCGTACACCTCGTCGGTGGAGACGTGCACGAAGGTGCGCACACCGTGGCGGAGCGCGGCGTCGAGCAGGACCTGCGTGCCCAGCACGTTGGTACGGACGAAGGAGTCGCCGTCGGCGATGGAGCGGTCGACGTGCGACTCGGCCGCGAAGTGCACGATCTGATCGTGGCGTTCGGCCAGCGCGTTCACCAGCGACGGGTCGCACACGTCGCCCTGGACGAAGGTGAGGTCGGGGTGGTCGCGCACCGAGTGGAGGCGAGCGAGGCTGCCGGCGTAGGTGAGTTTGTCGAGGACGGTCACCGCCGTGCCCCCGGGCGCCGTGGGCGAAAGGAGGTGGCGGACGTGGGCGGAGCCGATGAAACCCGCTCCGCCGGTGACGAGGATCCGTGAGTTCATGGGGTGAGATACACCTTGCTGTGGTCGCCGATCACGAGCCGGTGGGCCTGTGGGAGACGGGGAGCCGGGCGCACGACGGCGTCCCGGCCGATGAGGGACGACTCGAGTCGGGACGTCCCCTCGACCTGGGCGCCTCGCAGCAGGACGGAGTATTCGATGGCGCTGTCCTCGACCCGGCAGTCCTCCCCGATGGAGGTGTACGGGCCCACGCTGGAGTTGCTGACGACGGCACCCGCGCCGATGACCACCGGGCCCACGACGCGTGACGCACGCACCACCGCGCCCTCGGCCACCCGGACCCGGCCGACGAGCACGCTGTGCGCGTCGACCTTGCCCTCGACCCGCCCCTCCAGCCCGTCCAGGACGTGGCGGTTGACCTCCAGCATGTCCTCCGCGCTGCCGGTGTCGCGCCAGGGGCCGGCGGTGGTCTCGGCGCGTACGCGCAGCCCTTGG
Organism: Streptomyces lancefieldiae; assembly: GCF_031845825.1. Classification (NCBI taxonomy): domain Bacteria; kingdom Bacillati; phylum Actinomycetota; class Actinomycetes; order Kitasatosporales; family Streptomycetaceae; genus Streptomyces; species Streptomyces lancefieldiae. Next base: position 122,860 of record NZ_JAVRFH010000010.1, read on the forward strand.
TCGATCATCCACTGCACGGCATGGGTGAGTTCCAGCTCGCCGCGTGCGGAGGGGGTGATGGCGCGCACCGCCTCGTGCACGGCCGGGGTGAAGGCGTACACGCCGATGAGCGCGAACGCGCTGCGGGGGGTGTCGGGCTTCTCCTCCAGACGCAGCACGTTCCCCTCGGCGTCGACCTCCGCGACGCCGAACGCGGACGGGTCCGCGACCGGGGTGAGCAGCAGCCGGGCCGCCGCGGGATCGGCCGACGAGAGACGGGCGAAGTCCGTGACGCCCTGCTGGAGGTAGTTGTCTCCCAGGTACAGCAGGAAGTCGTCGTCGCCCAGGAAGTCGCGGGCGATGAGCACCGCGTGCGCGAGACCGAGCGGGCGGGGCTGCTGGAGGTAGGTGATGCGTAACCCGAACGCGGCACCGTCACCCGTCAGTTCGCGTATCTCCCGGCCGTGCGCGCCCACCACGACGCCGACCTCGCGCAGGCCCGCCGCGGCGAGCGACTCCAGGGCGTAGAACAGCACGGGCTTGTTGGCGATGGGAAGCAGCTGCTTGGCGCCGGTGTGGGTGAACGGCCTCAGCCTGCTGCCGGTGCCACCCGCCAGGACCAGGGCCTTCACTTCGGCCTCCGGTGGGGCGAGCCGATCTTGGGGCGTGTTCTCACAGGTCCCTCCTCGAACGTGAGGCGTGGTGTCGCCGTGGGCACCCCGACTCAACCAGAGCGCCGCGACCTTCCGCAACAACTTTCTGAAACCATCCGCAAGGTCTTGCAGTGCCCTGTGTTCAAGTGTTTGACTCAACGCCGATCCGCCAACGGTGGTGCGCCGCACCGCAGTTCGCTGGCGATCACGCGCAGTCGGCCCGAACGAGCGGGGGCAGCAATGACAGGCTTACGGCAAGCGGAGCACCTGGCGCGGGAGGCCCGGCACCTGGCACCCGGTGCTTCCGAGGAAGCCGTCCACGGGCGCCGGGTCTTCACCGAGGGACGCGGCCCCGTTCTGACCGATCTCGACGGCAACCAGTACCTCGACTTCGCGGCCGGCACCCTCACCCAGTCGCTGGGCCACGGGCACCCGGAGGTGGTCGAGGCGCTCACCGCCCAGGCCCGCCGGCTGTGGAACGTCCACGACAGTGCCACGCCGGACCGTGCCGGACTCCTCGAACTGCTGGCCAGGCTGCTGCCCGAACAGCTCGACACCTACGCCTTCTTCTCCACCGGCGCGGAGGTGGTCGAGGCCGCCCTGCGGGTCGTCCAGGCGACCGCGCCGCCGGGCCGCAACAGGGTCGGCGCCCTGCGCCACGGCTTCCACGGCAAGACCATGGGCGCCCGGATGCTCGTGCACTGGGACGTCGGCCACCAGTCCTTCAGCGGCAACAGCGTGCTGGGGTACAGCCCCTACTGCTACCGCTGCCCCCTGGAACTGGAGTACCCGTCCTGCGACGTGCGCTGCGCGACGCTCGTGCGCAGGCACATCGCCGAGAAGCCCAACGTCTCCGCCCTCGTCTTCGAGCCCGTCCTCGGCGCGGCCGGCGTGATCGTGCCACCACCGGGCTACTGGGAGCGCATCACCGAAGCCTGCCGGGACAACGGCGTCCTGCTCGTCGCGGACGAGGTCCTCACCGGCGGCGGTCGCACCGGGGCCTTTCTGGCCAGTGAACTCCTCGGCGTCGAGCCGGACCTGGCGTTGCTGTCCAAGGGCACCGCGAGCGGTTTCCCCTTCGCCGTGCTCGCCGGCCGCGGAGAGCTGCTGCGCAGTCCGGAAGCGGCCACCCCGGGGGCGTACGCCTCGACGTACGCGAGCAATCCGCTGGGGATCGCCGCCGCCCGCGCCACCCTCGAGGTCGTCGAGCGCGACCGGCTGATCGAGCGCGTTCGCGTCCTCGGCGAGCTCATGGGGGACCGCCTCGGCGCCCTGCGGTCCCGCTTCCCCCGGCACCTGGGCCAGGTACGGGGCCTCGGGCTGCTCTGGGGCCTGGAGTTCGTCACCGACCCCACCAGTCGCACCCCCGCGCCCGAGGTGGCCCGCGACGTCTACACGACCGCCCTCGACCTGGGGCTGCGCACCTCCCTCGGCGGCCACATCCTGCGTCTGGCACCGCCGTTCACCCTCGACGAGGCCGTGCTCGAGGAAGGCCTGCGCCTGCTGGACAAGGCCGTTGAGCGGGTGGTCGCGTGATCGTGGCGGAACGCCTCGTCAAGGAGTTCCGGCTGGCCGAACGCAAACCCGGCCTGCTCGGCAGCCTCTCCACCCTCCTCACCCGCCAGTACCGCGTCGTGCGCGCCGTCGACGACATCTCCTTCGAGATACCCGCCGGCACCAAGACCGCGTACATCGGTGCCAACGGCGCCGGCAAATCGACCACGATCAAGATGCTGACCGGCATCATGACCCCCACCTCCGGCCGCTGCCTGGTCGCCGGTCTGGAGCCGTACCGGCACCGGCAGCGCAACGCCCGCACCATCGGCGTCGTCTTCGGCCAGCGCAGCCAGCTCTGGTGGGACCTGTCGGTACCCGACTCCTTCCGCATCCTGCGCCGCATCTACGACATCCCCGAACCCGTCTACCGGCGCAATCTCGGCCTGTTCCGGGAACTCCTCGACATCGACGCCCTGGGTTCCACCCCCGTACGGCAGCTGAGCCTCGGGCAGCGCATGCGCGCCGAGATCGCGGCGAGCCTGCTGCACGACCCCGCCGTCCTGTTCTGGGACGAGCCGACGATCGGCCTCGACATGGTGCTCAAGGACGCGGTGCGCCATCTGGTCAACCGCGCCCACCAGGAGCTGGGCACCACCGTGGTGCTCACCAGCCACGACATCGCCGACATCGCCGCGATCTGCGACAGCGCCCTGGTCGTCGACCACGGGCGGGTCGTCCACCAGGGCACCCTGAAGGACCTGCTGCGCACGGCCGACCACCGTTCGGTCGTCTTCGACCACCGGGACGGCACGACGGCCGCGACCGTCCGGACCCGCATCGAAACCGGCCTTCCGGGCGTGCACGCCACACCGGACGACGGCGGTCGCGTCCGCGTCGACTACCCGACCGGCCGCTACACCTCCCGGCAGGTCCTCACCTTCCTCCTGGACCACTTCGACCTCGCCGACTGGTACGCCCCCGAACCCGGACTCGAGGACGTGCTCCGCGAGATCTACGGCCGCTCACGCGTTCCCGGCCACGCCCGCGACGGGGCCGCATGACCGCCCGCCTGCGTCGCTACACGCCGTTCGCCACCAGCGGCCTGCAGTCCCTGCTGCAGTACCGCTCGATGTTCGTGATGACCGCGGTCACCGCGGCCGCCGGCGCGGCGGTGACCGTCTTCCTGTGGCGCGCCGTGTACGCGGGCACGCCCGGCCGCGGGCCCGGCGGCTTCACCGTGGAGGGCATCACGACCTACCTGCTGGTGGCCCAGATCCTCCAGGTGCTGCACACCAACCGGGTGGACGACGAAGTCGCGGCCGAGGTGTACCGGGGTGACGTCGCGGTCATGCTCGTGCGCCCCGTGAGCTACCCGGTGATGCGGTTCTTCGCCTGCCTGCCGGTGGTGGGGGCCAACGCCGTCCTGGTCGGCCTGCCGGTCCTCGGCCTGTTCGCCCTGCTCGTGCCGCTCAGCGCACCCCGGCCGGCGGATCTGCTGCTGTTCGCCGTGTCCACCGCCCTCTCGGTGCTGCTGGCCTTCTGCGTCAACCTGCTGACCGGCATGACCGGCTTCCTCACCACCAACACCTGGGGGGTGCGGATGGTCAAGCAGAGCGTGGTCGCCTTCTTCGCCGGACAGCTCGTGCCCATCGCGCTGATGCCGGGTCCGCTGGCCGCGCTCGCGAAGGCCCTGCCCTTCCGCGGCATGGTCGACGGTCCACTGACGCTGCTGCTCGGCCGCTACGACGGCTGGACGGACGCCGCCGGGCTGCTCGCCCAGCAAGTGGCCTGGGCGGCCGGCCTGTCACTGCTGTGCGCCGCGCTCTGGCGCGCGGCCCTGTCACGGCTGGAGGTGCTCGGCGGATGACGCGCACGACCACGCGGTACCTACGGCTCTCCTGGTTCCTCGGCGGGGTCGGCCTGCACCGGCTGGCGGCCTACCGCACGGACTTCGTCCTCGGCGCGGGCGCCTTCCTGGTGCGGGTCGGCGTCCAGACGGCGGTCGTGGGTCTCGTCTTCCGGCAGGTCCCCGCCGTGGGCGGCTGGTCGTACCACGAGGTGCTGTTCCTGCTGGGGTTCTCCCTGCTGCCGCGCGGGCTCGACCACCTCTTCACCGACCAGTTGTGGGAACTGGGCCGCAAACTGGTCCAGCGCGGCGAGTTCTACCGCTACCTCGTCCGGCCGGTCGACCCGCTGTTCTCCCTGCTGTCGGAGCGCTTCTTCCACCCCGACGGGCTCGGTGAACTCATCGTCGGCGCCGTACTGGTGGGGTACGCGGGAAGCGAGCTCGGCCTGTCGCTCACCGCCGTGCAGTGGGCGCTGGCACCCCTGCTCGTGCTGTGCGGGGCACTGCTGCACACGTCGGTGAAGCTGTTCTTCGCCTCCCTGTCCTTCTGGACCGTGACGAGCATGCCCGCGATGTACGCGGCCAGTCAGGTGTCGGAGTTCTCCTCCTACCCCCTGGACATCTACCACCCCTCGCTGAGGACTCTGCTCACCTGGGTCCTGCCCTTCGCCTTCACCGCCTACGTGCCCAGCGCCTACCTCCTGACCGGCGCGACGGGCCTGCTCGGCTGGCTGCCCCCGGTGACCGCCGGTGCCCTGGCACTCGCCCTGGCCGTCTGGCGTCGCGGCGTCAACCGATACGAGATGACCGGAAGTTGAGTCGGGCATGATACGAAACGACGATCTCGGCCCCCTGCTGCGCACGGCCCCGTGGATGCCCGAGGAGGGACGGCGGGCCGACCGCTTCGAGTGTGTCGACCATGCGGACCTCGGCACCGCTGCCCGGCTGCTGATCGTGGCCGGCGTCGGCGGGCCCGCGTCCGGGCGACGCTACTTCGTGCCGGTCCGGCCGGGACCGGCGGGGGCCGGTGCCGAAGAGGCGCACGGCAGCGCGGAGTTCGACGCCGCCGCGCTGGACGCGATCGGCACCGACCGCCATGTGCCCACGGCCCGCGGCGGCTGGGTGCGCTTTCGCGGCGCGGGACACACGGCGCGCTCGGTGCGCCCGCTGCCGTTCGAGCGGGGCTGGTCCTCCAACGTCCTGTCACTGGTGGAGAACGACGGGACGGCCTACGTCCACAAGACCTACCGGCGGCTGGACGAGACCGTCCGCGAACCGGAGCTCCTACGGCTGATGAACGACACCGGCCGCACCCCCGACTGGGCCGGCGACTACACCTACGTCGACCCCGCCGACGGCACCCACCGCCCGTTGGGCGTGTTCTACCGGTACGCACCGGGTGACGGGATCGACCTGCCGCTGAGGCGGAGCATGCGGTCACTGTGGCCGAAGGTGACCGGCGGACACGTGCCCGGCGATCTCGAAGCCGTCGTGCGGGCCCATCTGCGCCCCCTGGCCGGGAACCTGCGCGACGCCGGGCGCTTCCTGACCGGCTTCCACCGCGACCTGGCCGGCCGACTCGGCGGCCGTCCCGTACCGCCGTACCCGGTGCGGGAGGTACTGGCCCGCGCCACCGCCCGGGCGGCCGAACTGGCCTCTGCGGACATCGCCCTCCCCACGGCCCCGCGCGCCGCCGCCTTCACGGCCCTTCGGCAGGAGACCGCCGCGCTGCGGAGCGCCTTCGACGCGGCTCCGGCGGGGTTCCCCTCCGGGCCCTGCCACGGCGACCTGCACCTGTCCCACCTGCTGTGCCGGGAGCGGGACGACGGAGGCTGGTCGATGAACGTGATCGACATGTCCACCCCCGCCCTGGGCCCCGACGAGGTGGGATGGGCCGCGCAGTCCCCGGTGCAGGACTTCGTCGCCGTGCAGCGCGCCCTGGAGTACTTCGCCGCCGACGAGGCCGCCTTCGAGAGCGCGCGGCGCCTCGGCCTCGACTCCTCGGAGACCATGCGGGGCGCGCTGGACGGCGCCGGCGACCGGGCACCCGGGCCACGCGCCGCGCTGCGCCTGGTCTTCCACGCCGCCGACGTCTGGCGGGCGCAGGTCCTCGGGCTGCTCCTCGGCCGAACGGCGAGCGACCCGCTGCGGCGCCTGCTGTACCTGGGCCGGCTGCTGCACGAACTCGCCTACAACGTCGAGCACGCCCGTCCCTACCACGCCGCGATCGACCTGCGCCACGCCCTCGCGCTCGGCGCCCGTACCCCGGCCCCGACCATTCCAGCAAGGACGTGAACGTGACCGCGCCCCGTATGCACATCATCGAGACCTACTTCGAATGCTGCGGCTTCGACCACACCTTCCTGCAGGGCGGCACCTCGGTGTACCTGTGGAACCTGTCCCGGGCGTTCGCCGCGCGCGGCCACCGGGTCTCCGTCGTGACCCCCGCGCACGGCAGGCTGGACGACCTGCGCGGCAGATACGAGGTGGAGGACCTCGACTACGCGGACGAGTACCTCCTGCCGCTGGTCCTGGACCCGGACGTGTGGCACGACCTGCCCGCCGAGGTCCACCTGCCCCTGCGCACCACCGCGCACCGCATCCGCCTCGACGACGTGGACCTGTACTTCCTCTCCAACGACTACCTGGACCGGCTCCCGGACACCTTCTACCCGCCCTACTCCGCCAAGGGCCGCGACCTGGTCTTCTTCAAACCGCTGGTCTTCCAGGTGGACAGCGTGCGCTTCCTGCGCCACTGGTTCGGCGCGGAGAAGGCACTGGTCCACGCGCACGAGCCCTACTACCACTACCTGCTGCCGGCCGCGCTGCGCGACGACCCGCGCAAAGTCGTCGTCAGCACGGTGCAGAGCAACATGCCGATCACGAAGAAGGTCTACGCACCCGAGGTCCGCCGGCTCCTCGCACTCCTGGGCGCCGAGGCCGACCTCCCGCAGGACCGCCCGCCGGCCGAGCCGGAACTCGAAGCGGTGTCCCAGTACCAGCAACTGACGCACCTGCACTACGAGTACCCGCCGGACCACGTGGCCCTGTACCGGCTGGTCCTGGAGAACGCCGATCTGATCGACTTCCTCTCGCCCGGCCAGCTCGACTTCTACGCCTCCTTCCGGGACACCCCCTTCGAGACCCTCTTCGCGCGCCTGCCCCTGGCCAAGGCCGTGAAGGAGAACGCGCACAAGATGTTCGTCGGAGGCTGCGCGATATCCGACCAGTGGCTCGCCTGGGACCCGCGGGAGGTGGACCGGACGGCGGTGCTCGAGGGCCTGGGGCTGGACCCCGCGCTGCCGACCTTCTTCCACAACGCGCGCTACGCCCTGCACCACAAGGGCCAGTTGGAGCTGGTGCGCGCCGTCGACCGGGTGCTGAGCGACGGCCTCGCCGCGAACTTCGTCGTGCGCTGCATCTCCGGCGCACCGCTCGACGACCCCTGCTTCCGCGAGGTCGCCGAACGGCACCGGGGCCGGCTGCACCTGGAGTCGGAGCGGGTGGACGAGCGGCGGGTGTTCGAGTACGCGTCGGCCGCCGACTTCTGCCTCTTCCCCTCCAAGTTCGAGATGGACACCTTCCTCATCGCCCAGGGCGAGGCGATGGCCTGCGGGGCCGTGCCCATCGCGACGGCGCAGGAGGGCATGGCGCACTTCCTGCACGCCCGGCCCGAGCCGGAGACCACCGGACTCGCCGTCAACCGGTCCTTCGCCGAGGACGACCCGCTGCTCACCACCGCGCTGGTCGAGCGCGTCCGTGAAGCGGTCACACTCTGGTCCGAGGACCCGGCCCGCTACCGCCTGTTGTCCCACCGCGCGGCGGAGGTCGCCCGGCAGTTCACCTGGGAGCACTGCGCGGACCTGCACCTCGCCGCGTTCGGCCGCCTGTGGGACGGCGAGCCGGCCGCGCTGCCCGCCGAACGGGCCCTGCGGAACGGCTGGTTCGACCTGCTGAAGGACGAGGAGATCACCGAGGAGGCGACGCTGGCCCACGGCGACCTGGCGGCGTACGCGCGCCGCGCGCCCGTCGACCCCTCGGTCGCCCGGCGGTTCTTCCTCGCGGCGTGGGAGCGGGCCGACTTCGCGACCTGCGAGCGGGTCGTGGACCGTTTCCCCACCGCCGTGACCACCGAGGAGGTGCGCGGCCTGCGCGAGCGGTGCTCGGTCACCGGCGACGGCACGCTGGTGTACCGGCTGCCGCACGCCGAGCGGGTGGAGCTGGTGACCCCGGCCCCGCGCGGCACCGCGGCGCGGGCGCTGCCCGAGGTGCGGGAGCTGCGCCGCACCGGGGCCGGCGCCTTCGAGGGGCCCCCGCCCACGCCGGGGGCCCGGCTGCTGCTGACGCTGGCCTCCGGGCGGGTCACCTGGGACGAGGCCCGTCATGGCTGAGCGGGCAGGGGTGCGCGCGGTCCTGCTGGCGGGCGGCGAGGGGCGGCGCATGGGTCCGCTGGGCACGGGACGCCTCAAGCCGCTCGTCCCGTACGGCGGCGTCTGCCGCCTGATCGACTTCAGCCTCGCCAACGCGCGCGCCTCGGGACTGGGGGAGGTTCTGCTGCTGTCCCAGTACGAGGAGCGCCGGCTGATGGACGACCTGCACCAGGTGTGGAACCGGGACACCGGCTTCCGGGTCCACTTCGGGCCGTACGACGACGCCTACCGGGCCGCGGAGGGCGGGCTCCCCCGCGAGCTGCCCGAACGCACCTGGCCGGCCGAGCGCGGCACCGCGGACGCCCTGATCCGCAAGGCCGGACACGTCTTCGGCGGTGGCCGCGAACAGGTGCTGGTCCTGCACGCCGACCACGTCTACCGCTTCGACTACGGGCCGCTGGTCGCGGAGCACCGGGCCTCCGGCGCCGCACTGACCATCGCCTACCAGCGGATCGAGCGACGCTGGGTCCACCTGTTCGGGATGGTCCGCTTCGACGGTGCCGGCCGGCTCACGGAGTTCGTGGAGAAGCCCGCCGAACCGACCAGCGACCTGGTCTTCGCCGCCTTCTGCGTCTTCGACGCCGCGGTGCTGCACCGCTACCTGGAGAAGCTCGACGGCACCGACTGGCAGCACGACATCAGCCGGGACGTCATCCCGGCGATGCTCGCGGGCGGCGAGGACATCCGCGGCCACCGGGTCGTCGGGCACTGGGCGGACATCGGCACCGTCGAGCGCTACCACCGGGCCCATCTCATGCTCGCGGCCGCCGGGCCCCGGGCCGGACTCCCCGTCGAACGGATGCCCCGGACCGTGCGGCCCGAGGTGGACCGCGGCTGGGTGGCCGACTCCCCGGGCGTGGTCGCCTCGTTGGTTCCGGCGGACCTCGTCAACGAAGGCCGGGTGGAGCACAGCGTGCTCTTCCCGGGCGTCACCGTCGGCGCGGACGCGAGGGTCCGGCGCAGCGTGCTGCTGCCCGGCGCCACCGTCCGCCCCGGTCAGGTCATCGAGTCGGCGGTGGTCCTGGAGAACGGACATGTGCAGCGGGTCGAGGACCCCGCTGCCGTCACGGAAGGAACCCGTACATGAGCCTGCCCTCTTACGACGTCCTGGTGGTCGGCGGTGCCGGAGTGGACACCGTCGTCCGCGTCGACGCCCTCCGGATCCCGCCCGGCGACTCGCTGCACGTGCCCCCGGTGCGCGACTACGTCGCGCACACCGGCAACGGCGTCGCGCTCGGCTGGCACGCGCTCGGCCTCGCCACGAAGTTCATCGACTTCCTCGGCGACGACCCGCAGGGCCGGGCGGTGCTCGACGCCTACGCCGAGCGGGGCCTCGACTTCAGCCACCTGGTGTCCCCGCACGGCACCCCCCGCGGCGTCAACCTGGTCGACGCGCAGGGCCGCCGCTTCTCCTTCTACGACTCCCGGCACCCGCAGGATCTCCGGCTGCCCCGCGCCTTCTACCTGCCCCACCTGGAGCGGACGCGCCACGTCCACCTGTCCATCGTCGGACACAACCGCGACCTGTACGAGGACGTCCACCGGCTCGGGGTGACCAGCTCGACCGACCTGCACGACTGGGACGGGGTCAACCCCCACCACCGCACCTACGCCCTCGCCTCCGACTACGTCTTCATGAGCGCCGCGTCCGTCCACGACCGGCTCGACGAGGTCCTGCACGGCATCGTCGACGAGGGCCGGGCCCGCTTCGTGGTGGCCACCGACGGAGCGGACGGCTGCCACCTGCTGGTGCGGGGCGAGGCGAAGGTGCGCCACTTCCCCGCGGTACGGCCGGAGCGGCCGGTCGTCGACAGCAACGGCGCGGGCGACGCCTTCGTCACCGCCTTCCTCCACGCCCACCTCGAGGGGCGGCCGGTGGAGGAGTGCGTCCTGGCCGGATCGGTGTCGGGGGCCTTCGCCTGCGGTGCCGCCGGCACCCACACCGAGTTCATCGACCTGCCCGGTCTGCGCGCGGCCAGCGCCCGGGCCGGCGCGGGTGAGTGAAGGAGCGCCCCAGGTGCACATCATCACCTTCTCCTTCGAGTGCGGCGGTTTCGACAACCGGCTGATGCGCGGCGGGCTGTCCCCGCTCGTGTGGAACCTCTCCCGCGAGTACGCCGCACGCGGCCACCGCGTCTCGCTGGTCACCCCCGCGCACGGTCACCTGGAGACGCTGCGGGAGCGGTTCGACGTACGGGAGCTCGACTACCGCGACGAGCACACGGTGCCGCTGGTGCTCGACCCCAAGGTGTGGCCGGGCCGGCCCGCCGGGACGGACCTGCGTCTCGTCACCCGCGCGCACCTGCTGCGCCTGGACGGTGTGGACGTGTACCTGCTGTCCGACGCCTTCCTGGACCTGCTGCCGGACCGGCTCTACCCGCCCCCGGCCTTCGAGGGCCGGGACCTGGCGTACGTCAAGCCGCTGGTCTTCCAGGTCGGCGGTCTGCGGTTCCTCCAGCGGTGGCTGGCGGACGGCCCCGCGGTCGTGCACGGCTTCGAGCCCTACTACCACTACCTGCTGCCCGCGGTCCTCGCCGACGGCGACCGCTACCGGACGGTCAGTACGGTCGCCGCGAACTCCCCCGTCACGCAGAAGGTGTACCGGCCGCAGGTGGAACGGCTGCTGGAGCTGTTCGGGGCACGGGTCCCGGACCTCGACGCCCTGGACGGGCCGGCGCCCGCCGAGGACTCCCCCGAGGCCACCATGGCCCGGTTGCTGGCCGGCACCCGGATGCACGTCGAGTACGGCCCGGACCACGTCGGCGTGTTCCCGCTGGTCGTCGCCGGCGCGGACCTGATCGACTTCGTGTCCCCCGGTCAGCGCGACCACTACGTCACCTGGCAGGACACACCGTTCGAAGCCCTGTTCCAGTCACTGCCCGTGGCCCGTCGGCTGCGCGAACGGCCGGACCGGTTGCTGGCCGGCGGCTGCGGCATCGCGGACAGCTGGCTGGCGCGCGATCCGGACGCGGTGGACCGGGCCGCGGTACGCCGGTCGCTCGGCCTGACGGTGTCCGGTCCGGTCTTCTACCACGCCGCCCGCTACGCGGTGCACCACAAGGGACAGCTCGAACTGATGCGGGCCGTGGAGGAGGTGCTGGCCGCCGATCCGGAGGTCGGTTTCGTGGTCCGCTGCTCGACCGGGGGCGGTGGTGACGCTCCGGCGGCAATCCCGAACGCCGCGTTCGAGCGGCTCGCCGCCCGGTATCCGGGCCAACTCCACCTGGACTGGCGGCTCGCCGACGAGGACACCCTGTTCGCGCAGGCGGCGAGCGCCGACTTCTGCGTGTATCCCTCCAAGTTCGAACTGGACGGTTTCCTCATCGCCCAGGCCGAGGCGATGGCCTGCGGTGCGGTGCCGGTCGCCACGGCCCAGCGGGTGACCTCCCACTTCGGGCACCAGCGGCCGCTGGAGGACCCGGCCGCGACCGGGTTCTCGGTGCCCGGTTCCTTCCGCGACGACGACCCGGGGCTGGCCCGTGCCCTCGCGGAGCGAATACGCCAGGCCGTGGCGGTCTTCCGCACGGCACCGGACACCTACGCCCGGCTGTCGGGCAACGCCCGCCGTCTGGCCCGCTCGTTCACCTGGGCCCGCAGCGCGGACCTGCGCCTGGCGGCCTACGACCGATTGCTGCGCGGCGAGCGCGCGCAGTCCCCGGTCGCCGAACTGGTGGAGCGGGGCTGGCTGGACGCGCTGCCCCGCACCGTCCACGCCGGGCACCGCGACCTGATCGCCCGCGCGGCGACGCGTCGCGGGGACGCCGCCGCCCTCGCCCGGGCCCTCGGGTGCGGCATCGAGGATCTCGGACCGGACACCTGGGACCGGCTGTTCGCGTCGGCCCACGACCGGGGGGACTTCGCCCGCTGCGCCGAACTGGCCCGGTGGGCGGGCCGGCCGGACCTGCACGCCCGGTCGGCGGACCGCTTCCGCCTCGTCGCCGGTCCGGACGGCACCTGGCACGTGCGGTACACGCATTCCGGGGCGGACCGGGTCGAGATGGTGGTCGAGGCACCCCCCGTGGCGGACCGGGGCGAGTGGGTGGTCGAGGCGTCCCCCGCCCTGGCCTGCGCCGGTCCCGACACGGCCGCGACGGACTCCGTCCCCGCCGCGGCCACCGCCGGCCTGGGCGGCGGGGCGGCGGCGTCCGCCGCGTCGGCGCCCTCGGCCGCAGGGCGCGGCGGACCGGGCCCCCTGGGCCGGCCGGCCCCGCCGCCACGCCCCTCGCCGGTGTCGGTCACCGAGGCCCTCACCTTCGACGAACCGGCTCCCGCCCCGGGCGGCGCCGTACTGCGTCCGCTCGCCACCGACGGCGACGGCGTGTTCACCGGGACGCTGGACGGACCGCCCGTCGGCAGCCATGCGGTGGCCATGGTGACCCTGCGCTCCGGGCGCGTGGTCTGGGACACCGCGCCGACCCGCACACCCGCGTACCGGCTGGTGGCGACCGACCTGGACGGCACGTTGCTGCGCAGCGACCTGACGGTGTCCGCACGCACCCGCCGGGCTCTGGACCGGGTGACCGCGTCCGGCGCCCACCACCTGGTGGTCACCGGACGCCCGGCGGTGGCCTGCAAACACCTCCTGAACACCCTCGGCTACCGGGGTCTGGCCGTCTGCGGCCAGGGCGCGCAACTGTACGACGCCGGTGCCGACCGCCTGCTCTCCTCGCTGGCCCTGGACCGCGACCTCGCCCACGGCGTCGTCGAGAAGGTCGAGGCGGAACTGGGCCGGGTCGAGCTCGGCATCGTCACCTCGCCGCCGGAGAGCCGCTTCAAGGTCACCCCCGGCTTCGGGGAACGGGTCCGCCACGGCTGGGACGTGACCACCGACCGGGCCCTGCTGTGGGCCGACCCCATCGACAAGCTGATCCTGCACCACCCGGACGTCGACGAGGACCGGCTGGCCGCCGTCACCCGTCGGCTGACGGGCGGCGAGGTGACCGTCGTGCACTCGGTCAAGGGCATGGTGGAGGTCCTGCCGGCGGGCACCGACAAGGGCACCGGCGTCGCCCGGGCCGCCGAACTGCTGGGCTTCACCGGCGCCGACACCGTGGCCTTCGGCGACATGCCCAACGACATCCCGCTGCTGGCCTGGGCCGCCCACGGCGTGGCGGTCGCGGGCGCCCACCACGACCTGCGGGCCATGGCCGACGAGGTGGCCCCCGGCAACGACGAGGACGGTGTCGCCTCCGTCCTCGAGCGCCTCTTCGCGCCGGTGGAGGCCGGGACGTGACCCGGGTCACCGCACCCGACGCCGCGCTGCGGGAACTGGCCCGCGCGCACGCGGTGAGCACCGAGTACGTCACCGACCGCGGCGAGAAGGTCACCGTCGCCGCGGACACCCTGGTCGCGGTCCTGGCATCGTGCGGCGTGGACGCGAGCACCCCTCAGGCCGCCCGGCAGGCCCTCGCCGCCCGGCACGCGGCGGACACGGACAGGCTGCTTCCGGCGTGCGTGGTCACCCGTGCCGGATCGGCCGTACGGCTGCGGCTGCCGCCCGGCGCCGAGGCCCGCGTCGTCCTGGAGGGCGGCGGCGAGAGCGGTCCCGCGGCGCCTCTGCCACCCGGAGCGCACGTCCTGCACGCCGTCGCCGGCCGGCGGCGGGAGACGGCACCGCTGCTGGCGGTGCCCGAGCGCATCCCGGTGCCCGAGCGGCGCGATTGGGGCTTCCTGATCCAGCTCTACTCGGTGCTCTCCCGCCGGTCCTGGGGCATGGGCGACCTGGCCGACCTCGCGGAGCTGGCCTCCTGGTCCGGCCAGGCGCTGGGCGCCGGATTCGTCCAGTTGGGTCCGCTGCACGCGGTGGAGCCGGGTCCGCTGCCCGATCCGTCACCGTACCGGCCGAGTTCGCGGCGGTTCGCGGACCCGATGCACGTCCGGGTGGAGGAGGTGCCGGAGTACCGGTACCTGGACGGGGAGGCCCGCCGCGCGGTGGACTCCTGCGCCGCCCGGGCCCGGGCCCTCAACGAACGGGTGCTGCGCGGCGAGACGCTGATCGACCGGGAGACGGTGCGCGCCCTCAAGCACGAGGCGCTGCGCCGCGTGTACGAGGTGCCGCCGCCCCCGGGACGCCGTGCGGCCCTGGAGGCGTTCGTCGTCCGTGAGGGCGAGGACCTGACGGACTTCGCCACCTGGTGCGCGCTGGCCGAGGTGCACGGCGGCGCCTGGCGGTCCTGGCCCGAGGGGCTGCGCGACCCGCGGTCGCCGCGGGTGTCCGAGGCGCGCGAGGAACTGGCGGAAGCCGTCGCGTTCCACCGCTGGCTGGCGTGGATCACCGACGAGCAGCTCGCCACCGCCCAGCGCGCGGCGAAGAGCGCGGGCATGGGCATCGGCCTGGTGCACGACCTCGCGGTGGGGGTCGCACCCGAGGGGGCCGACGCCTGGACGCTCCAGCACTGCCTGGCCGGTGGGATGAGCGTCGGTGCTCCCCCGGACGACTTCAACCCCCTCGGACAGGACTGGGGCCAGCCGCCCTGGCGGCCCGACGCGCTGGCCGCCGAGGGGTACCGGCCGCTGGCCGGGCTGCTGCGCGCCGGCATGCGGCACGCGGGTGCCCTGCGCGTCGACCACGTCATGGGGCTGTTCCGGCTGTGGTGGGTGCCCGAGGGCCGGTCTCCGTCCGAGGGGACCTACGTCCGCTACGACGCCGAGGCGATGCTCGGCGTCCTGCTCCTGGAGGCGCACCGCGCCGGGGTGGCGGTGATCGGCGAGGACCTCGGCACGGTGGAGCACGGTGTCCGCGAGGAGCTGGCCGCGCGCGGCGTGCTCGGCACCTCGGTGCAGCGCTTCGAGTACCTCGGCGGGTCCGAGGGGCGGCACGGTCCGCTGCCGGCGCGGCAGTGGCGCAGGAACTGCCTGGCCACACTGACCACGCACGACCTGCCGACGACCGCGGCCTGGCTGAGCGGCGAACACGTCGATCTGCGGGCCCGGCTGGGACTGCTGACCCGCCCGGAACCGCAGGAGAAGGCGCAGGCCGCGGCCGAGCGGGACGGCTGGCTGGGGGAACTGCGCCGGCTGGACCTGCTGCCCGACGCCGACGGTGAGGTCGTCGCCCTGCACCGTTTCCTGACCCGCACACCGTCGACGCTGCTCGGAGTCTGGCTGCCGGACGCCACCGGTGACCGCAGACCCCAGAACCTTCCCGGCACGGCGCGGGTGCACCCCAACTGGAGGCTGCCGGTGGCGGACCGGCTCGGTCGGCCGGTGCCGCTCGAGGATCTGCCCGGTCACCCCCATGTACAGGCCGTCGCCCGCGTGTTCACCGACGGCGAACCGCACGGAACGAAGATCGAGGAGAGAGATGTCAGGCCAGGCTCTTGCTCAGCTTGAGGGAGTCCGTGAGGACTCCGGAGGCTTCGACCTGCTGGCACCGGACGGCACGCAGTACCGCGTGGACGTCACCGACGGAGTGTTCGACCCCCACAACCCGCTCCTCGCCGGCTACGTGGCGGGGCGCCGTGTGGTCGCCTTCGTCGGTCCCACGGTGAACCGGCTCTACGGTGACCGACTGCGCGCCTACCTCGACGCCCACCTGGAGCCGGGCGGTTGGAGCGTGCACACCATCGCCGGCGGGGAACGGAACAAGACGCTCGCGTCGGCGGAGGAGGTGTGTGCCGTCGCCAAGGCGACCGGCCTGGACCGCCACGGGGTGATGCTCGCCGTGGGCGGCGGGATCGTCGCGGACATCGTGGGCTTCGCGGCCTCGATGTACGCCCGCGGCATCCGCTACATCAAGGTCAACACCACCCTGGTGGGGCAGGTGGACGTGGGCGTGGGGGTCAAGACCGGTGTCAACGCCCTGGACACGAAGAACATGTTCGGGGCCTACCACCCCGCACACGCCTCGATCAACGACCCCGCCCTGCTGGCCACCCTGCCGGCCCGGGAGGTCCGCTGCGGCCTGGCGGAGATCGTGAAGATGGCCGTGATCCTCGACTCCGATCTGTTCCAGACGCTGGAGGAGCACCCGGACGCGTTCCTGCGCACCTCCGACGGCGCGCTGGAGACCTATGTGGTGCGCACCTCCATGCGGCTGATGATGGAGGAGCTGTGCCCCAACCTCCGTGAGCACGACCTCGCCCGGCTCGTCGACTTCGGCCACACCTTCAGCCCCGTGATCGAGACGGCCGGCGGCCACCGCCTCGAACACGGCGAGGCGGTCGCCGTGGACATGGCGCTGTCGGCGCACCTGGCCAGGCTGCTGGGGCTCGTCGACGCGGAGAGCTGCGCGCGCGTGGTGTCCCTGCTGCGCCGTATCGGCCTTCCCGTGTTCGACCCGGCCACCTGCACGCCGGAGCTGATGACACAGGCCCTGCAGGCGTCCTGGCAGCGGCGGGGACGCCAGCTGCACCTCGTGGTGCCGACCGGCATCGGCAAGGCGGACTTCGTGGAGCGGTTGGAGGACGTGCCCGCCGACCTGCTGCGGGCCGCCCTGGACGCGCTGGCGCGGGACGGGCGCACCTCGTGACCGCCCGAGACGTGCTGAACCTCGGCGCGCTCCTGCGGGGCAAGGAGCACGACCACGGCGGGCTGGGCACGATCCTCGCCCACCGCGTGTTCTCCCGGGCGGAGGGAAGTGCCGGAGCGGAGTTCATCGACATCGCCGTGCTGCCGCCCGGTACCTCCATAGGGCGCCACCGGCACGGCCGCGACCGTGAGACGTACATCGTGCTCAACGGCAGCGGCCTGATGTACCGGGACGGAACGGAGTTCCGCGTCAACACGGGGGACGTCGTCGTCAACCGTCCGTACGGCGAGCACGGCCTCGTCAACGACTCGACCGGCGACCTGTGGCTCCTGGTCTTCGAGGAGGAGCTCCATGACCGTCCCGCAGTCTGACCGCCTCGCCGCCGTCGCCCCGGCGGGCGGTCCCCCGGTGCACGGCCCGGCCGGCACCGCGCCCCGCGGTGACCGGGAAGCGTCCGGCGACGTGTTCACCGTGCTCGACGTGGGGGGCACGACGCTGCGCACCGGCAGTTACGACCCGGCCACCGCCTCCCTCACCCGCGTGCGGCGGATACCGGTCGAGGGCATGGCCCGTCATCCGCGGGACTCCGTGGCCGTCCTTCAGCACCGCGTCGTGGAGCAGATCGTCCACGAGGCCGGCCGGCACACCCCGCGTACGGCGCCGCGTGCCGTCGGCGTGGCCTTCGCCGGTCCCATCTCGGCCGGCGGTCTCGTCCTGGCCGCTCCCACGGTGTGGGGGCGGCGCGGCGACCCGCTGCCGCTGGGAGAGCTCCTGACGGAGCGGATCGGGGTACCGGTCGTGGTCGTCAACGACCTGACCGCCGCCGCGTGGCGCTACGCGGCGACGGAGACCGAGCCGTTCTGTCTGATCACCGTGAGTTCCGGCATAGGCAACAAGGTGTTCCGGGGCGGTGAGGTGCTGCTGGACGCGGACGGGCACGGGGGCGAACTCGGGCACTGGGTGTGCGACCCCTCCCCCGGGGCGCCGCTGTGCGACTGCGGTGGGCGCGGCCACCTCGGTGCCATCGCCTCGGGGCGGGGGGTGCTCGCCGCGGTCCGCCGTGCGGCGGGCGCCGACCCGGCGGGCTTCGCCCGGTCCGGGCTGGCCGCGCGCTGCGGTGGCCGGGCTGCCGACGTGGACAACCCGGCGATCGCGGCGGCGGTGCGGGAGGGGGACGCGTTCACCACGCAGGTGCTGCGCGGCACGCTCACCCACCTCGCGCAGGCGATGACGGCCGTCTTCACCTCCATCGGTGTGTGCCGGTACGTCGTGATGGGCGGCTTCGCACTGGCGATCGGCGAACGCTACCGGGAGCTGCTGGTGGGCGAACTGGTGAGGCTCGGATGCTTCGGCCTCGACGTGGACGCCGTCGATGCCATGGTGTCGCTCGGCAGACCGGACGACGACCACGGTCTGATCGGCGTCGGCAGGCTGCTGACCGACCGGTTGTCCCGGGCGGGCGCGCGATGAGCGCCGGGGGCACGCTCGTCGTCGGCAGCGGCTTCGTCGGCACGGCCGTCGCGCGGCGGCTGGCCGCGCGGGGCGACTCCGTCACCCTCGCCTCGCGCCACCGCCCGGGACACCTCCCGGCCGTCCGGGGTGTGGGTTGGCACGCCCTGGACGCCACCGAGCCCGAGGCGTGCGGCCGGCTCATGGCCAGGCTGAGGCCGCGGCGCGTCGTCCTCGTGCACGGTCCGTCCGACGTCACCTGGTGCGAGGAGCACCCGGCCCTGGCCGTCTCGGCGCACACCGCGGCGGCCGCCCACTTCGCCGCGCTCGCCGGTGGGGCGAGGCTGGTGATGATCTCCACCGACAACGTCTTCGACGGGTCCCGCTCCGACAACGGCGAGGACGCCCCGGTCCGTCCGGCCAACGCGTACGGCCGCGCGAAGCTGCGCGCGGAGGAGATCGTGCTCGGCACGGCCGCGAACGCCGTGGTGCTGCGGGTCAGCCTCGTCTACGGCCATGAACCGGCGCGGGCCGCCAAGTGGCTCAACTTCTTCGCCGCGTGCGCGCACCGGTTGCTGCGCGGTGAGACCCTCACGGTGCCGGAGGACCAGTGGACGACACCGGTGCTGGTGGACGATGTCGCGGCGGTGACGGCGGCCGTCCTGCACGCCGAGGCGCCTCTTCCCGCGGTCCTCCACCTGGGTGGGCCGGACCGGGTGAGCCGTGCCGGGTGGGCGTCGACCGTCGCGGAGACACTGGGGGCGCCACCGCACCTGGTCGTGCCCGTGCCACGGGCGACCACCCGGTACGCCTCCCGCCCGGAGAACGCGTGTCTGACCAGCTCTCTGCTGGGCCGGCTTCCGGCCACCCGGGCGATCGCCGTCCGCGGTGTGCGTGAGGGCGCCCGAGACCTGGCCACGGCTTTCCCGTCCCTGCGCTGATCCCGCGCCGGGGCGTCGCGTGTGCCCCCCGGGAGCGCGCCGGGGAGTGCGGCCTCGCGCGCGGCCACGCCGACCGCGTGTCCGCGCGCGTCACGCCCTCGCCCGGGTGGCGGGCCTCCCCGAGGCGTGGGAGTGCGAGGGCCGTGAGGACCCGGCCCGGCCAGACGCAGGGACCGTTGCAGGTGCCCTGCTGACGGCCGCCCGTTCGGCGCGGGACGGTGGCGGGGACGCCGAAGGACGCACCGGGCCACCCCGACGATGCGGGACAGCCATCGCTTCTCCGTTGACAGGGCGCAGCTAATACGATTAGCTTTTGGCTAACGACGTTAGCCACAGCACAGGGGGATGCCATGACCGAGTACCTCGCCGTCGACGGCGGCACGATCGCCTACGAGGTGACGGGCTCCGGCCCGCTGGTCGTTCTCGCGCACGGCATGGGCGACAGCCGCGCCGCGTACCGTGCCGTGACACCGCAACTGGTGGCGGCGGGCTACCGGGTCGCCGCGGTCGACCTGCGCGGCTGCGGCGAGTCCAGCGTCGACTGGCCGGCCTGGAGCCGCACCGCCGTCGCCGGCGACCTCCTCGCCCTGATCCGCCACCTGGGCGGCCCGGCCGTACTGGTCGGCCACTCGGCCTCCGGCGGCGCCGCCACGATCGCCGCGGCGCGGGAGCCCTCGCTGATCACCGCGGTGGTCGAGCTGGCACCGTTCACCCGCAAGCAGTCGATCCGGCTCGGCGATCTCAAGGTCAAGCGCTTCCGGCAGGGCATGCTGCGGCTGCTCGGCGCGGGCGCGCTCGGCAGCGTGCCGCTCTGGCGCTCGTACCTCGACGTGGCGTACCCCGGCGCGAAGCCGGCCGACTGGGCCGAACGGCTCGGCCGCTTCGAGTCCCTGCTGCGCGAACCCGGCAGGATGAAGGCCATGCAGGGCATGGGCCGCAGCGCCCCGACCGACGCCGGCGCGCAGCTCGCGGGCGTCCGCTGCCCGGTCCTGGTCGTGATGGGAACGCTCGACCCCGACTGGGCCGATCCGCACGCCGAGGGTTCCGCGATCGTCGATGCGCTGCCGTCCGGCCTCGGCCGCCTCGAGATGATCGAGGGCGCCGGACACTACCCGCACGACCAGTTCCCCGACCAGGTGGTGTCGCTCACGCTCGCCTTCCTCCGCTCGGACGTGGCTCGTGCCTAGGGCCGGCCTGGACCCGGCGACCGTGGTCGCGGCCGGTGCCGCCCTCGCCGACGAGGTGGGGCTCGCCCACCTGACGATGGGCTTGCTGGCCGAGCGGGTGGGCGTGCGCACCCCGTCCCTGTACAAGCACGTGGGCGGCCAGGAAGACCTCAACCGGCGCATCGCGGCACTGGCGTTGCGGGAGGCCGCCGACGCCGTCGGCGGCGCGGTCCAGGGGTACGCGGGCCGCGACGCCCTTGCGGCCGCGGCACGCGCCTTCCGCGCCTTCGTCCTCGAGCACCCCGGCCGGTACGCCGCGACGATCGGCGTGGAACCGTCCGGCCCGGACGATCCGCTGGCCGCCGCGGGTCGGCGGCTGCTCGACGCGTTCATGGCCGTCCTGCGCGGCTACGACGTCGGAGAGTCGGACGTGGACCACGCCCTGCGCATGCTCCGCAGCCTCTGCCACGGCTTCGCCACTCTGCAGGCGGCCGACGCCTTCCAGTGGAGCGCCGACATCGACCAGAGCTTCGAGTGGCTGATCGACTTCGCCGACCGGGGCCTGCGCGCCATGTGAGAAGGCGCACGCCCTCACGTGCCGGTGGACCGCCGCCGCGCCGTACACGGCGATCGGCCGCGCCAACACCCGTGCCCGAGCTGCCGTTTTCGACCGGCCGCCGCATCTCCCGCGACCAGTGAAACCCACCCAGACCACCCCGATAACATGTTCGAGCTCACATGGATTGCCCCCTCGACCGCTCTTCACCGGAAAACCATGCCACCTGGCATGAAAAGTTACTTATTTAGCTAACTCCTACCAAATCGGCCAAAAAAAATTGATATCTATAGCCTCGCGGGTGCGTTCGCGAATAAACAGCAGGATCAAGCTCGCCTCGTGGCGCCGGTCACGGGTGATGCTGTGGGCCACGGCAGGTGTGGTAACCCTCGCGTTCCTCATCACGCTGGAGATCGCCGCGCGTCGCTACGGCCTGCCCGGGCCGATCACCAACCAGGCGCAGGAATTGATATTCGCCCCCAAATCGGGGCCCCTGCTGTACGCCAGTATGGCGCTGATGATGGTGGTCCTCACCTGGAGGCAACGCTTCATCGCGGCCGGCGCCGCGATCGGCATCGACATCGCCGTCGCACTGGTGCGGTGGGCGGTCGACGCCGAAATGACCTTCGGCAACGGCGCGTTGTGGGTCATCCTGGGCTGCGCGGTCATCGCTGTCACCCGCCGCTCCGGACCGGAGCGCCTCCTGATGCTGAAGGGCGTCGGGCTGGGCCTGCTGCTGGTGGCCGGCCGCAAGACGGGCGACACCTGGCTGCTGATCACGTCGAAGACCCGCCCGGAGGTACTCGACCAGTATCTGGTGACCGCTGATCACGCGCTGGGCAATCCGTCGTGGGTGGCGGGCCGGATCATCGAGGCCACCGGCCCGATCGGCACCCATGTCCTCGACTGGGTCTACGCCCAGCTGGCGGTGGCCGCGGCCGTCGTCGCCCTGTACCAGCTGCGCAACGTGGCGGTCGAGCGCCGCTTCCCGGGCCATCATCTGGTACGCACCTTTCTGGTGATCGGCCTTCTCGGGCCGGCCATCTACATGATCTTCCCTGTGGTCGGACCGATCTTCACCTACGGCACCGGCGCGTTCGGCACGGGCGGCGAGCAGTGGGCGGTGGCCAACCTGTGGCCGGACACGCTGCCGCCGGTCAGCACGCCGCACCCGGTGCTCTACGACGAGATCACGCCCCGCAACTGCATGCCCAGCCTGCACACGGCGTGGGCCACCACGATCTTCGTTCATTCCCGCAAGGGCCCACGCGTGCTGCGCTTCGCGGGCACTTTCTGGCTGATCGCCACACTCTGCGCGACCCTGGGATTCGGCTACCACTACGGCGTGGACATCATCGCCGGCGTGGTGTTCGCGCTCACGATCGACGCCGCCATGCGCTCGCTCGACCGCGGCTGGGACCGGCCGGGAATCCAGCTGGTCGCCTACGGCGCGACCGTCTTCGCCGTGCTCCTGGTGTCGTACCGCTATCTGCCGATGGAGATGGCCGGACATCCGTGGGTGTTCGGCCCCCTTCTTCTGCTGGCCATGATCTCAGTGATCCTCGGCTACGTGCGGACCACCAAGCTGTGGGATCCGAAGGCGGCACCGGTGCAGCAACCGGAACCGCAACCCGAACTCGTCTGAGTCGTGTGGCGGCCCTCTCCGGGCCGAGCGCTTCCCCGGTACGACGGGGATGCCGACCATGTACGGGCGAACGCCTTCACCGCGCCTCGGGTGGCGCACCGGAAGGCGTTCGCCGCGCCCCGGCGGGCGAGGACGGGAGTCCTCTCAGCGGACGACGTCGAAGACCTGCTTCTGCAGGCCGTTGGCGTAGGCCTCGTGGTCGACCAGCTTCAGCTTCTGCGTGTCCCTGTCCGCCGCGCTGAACAGACGCTTGCCCGCGCCGAGCAGGAGCGGGAAGACGAGCAGGTGGTAGCGGTCGATCAGACCGGCGTCCGAAAGGCCCTGGTTCAGGGACGCGCTGCCGTGGACGATGATCGGGCCGCCCTCCGTCTCCTTCAGCGCGGCGACCTCGTCCAGCGAGCGCAGGATCGTGGTCCCACCCCAGTTCGACACCAGGTCGCCCTCGGTGAGAGAGCCGGAGACGACGTACTTCGGCATCAGCTTGTAGTCCGCGAAGTCCTCCATGTCCGGCCACACCGGGCTGAACGCCTGGTAGCTGACCCGCCCCATCAGCATCGCGGTGGCTTCCTTCTGCTCCCGGCCCTTGATCTCGAAGGCCTCGGGGACGAACTCGGTGTGCTTGAAGGTCCAGCCGGAGTTCCGGTAGCCGGGCTCGCCGCCCGGGGCCTCCACAACGCCGTCGAGCGAGATGAACGCGGTGCTGATCAAGGTGCGCATCTGATGTTCCCAGGTGTCTCGTGGCTGGTCGTATGAAGAGTGAGCCGGTGCGCGCTTCGCGCCCGTGCGCTGTCGTGCACCGGCCGTCATCTTCGACTCCGTGTCGCGCAGAGAGTAATCGGTCGATCAAGGTCTGATCCTGTCCGTCCTGCTGCCGGGCAGGCTTCTCCGTCTTCGGCACGCACGTGTGGTCAGCGAACGAGGTCGCGGAGTACCGGGACGCCACTGCCGGCGCGGGCCGTCCCGGCGATGACAGCGGCGCCGCAGAGACGGCCGCGTTCGGCGATGTTCCGTCCAGGGGCGGCAGCCGTGTGTCCAACGGGCCCATACGACTCCCACGCCGCCAGGACGTCCTGGACACGGTCGATCTCGGCAGGAAGGCCCGCGCGGCGCCGTACCAGAACCTCCGGCTCGCGCTGCCTGCCACAACCGTTACGTGGGCGCGGACACGTTCGTGTGGCTCGTGCGTGGCCAACTGGCGCACCCTGTGGGTCGGCATCACCATAAGACGACCTGCGCGGCGACGCCGAGGTCCCGGGAGCGCCTGCGCCGGGCTCCCCTGCTGCCCAGTCCCCGCCCGCCGGACGACGTCCTCGCCCCTCCCCCTCCCCCACGCCGGCGACACCACCGGCCAGTGCCCAGGAGCAAGTGTGCGCCAACTCGACCTCGTGGTGATCGTGGTCTATCTGATCGGGATCGCCTGGATCGGCCTGCGGAAGGCCGGCCGGCAGAAGTCGGCGAAGGACTACTTCGTCGGTGAGGGCCACATGCCGTGGTGGACCGTCTCCTTCTCCGTCGTCGCCACCGAGACCAGTGTGCTGACCGTGATCAGCGTTCCCGGGGGCGCCTACAGCGGACAGGGCTTCGGAAACGTCGAACTCGCCCTGGGGTACGTCATCGGACGCGTCGTCGTGGCCACCGTGCTGATCCCCCTCTACAAGCGCGGCGGGTTCGTCAGCGCCTACCAGTACCTGGGCGACCGGTTCGGCCTGAAGTTGCAGGGGCTCGCCGCGGTGACCTTCGTCTTCACCCGGCTGCTGGCCGAGGGCGTCCGGCTGTTCGCCTCCGCCATCCCGATCAAGCTGCTGCTCGACGAGTTCGGCGTGCACGCGAGCTACCGCGTGATCATCATCGTGCTCACGCTGATCACCGTGGTCTACACCTACCTGGGCGGCATCAAGGCGGTCATCTGGACCGACGCCATCCAGATGGGCCTCTACCTCGGTGGCGCGATCCTCGCCGTCGCGGTGCTGTCCGCCCACGTCGGCGGTGACGGCTACGCACGCGCCCTGGACGCCGGACGGTTCGCGCTCTTCGACACCGACTTCACCCTCGCGCACGTTCTGACCAGCCCGTTCGCCCTGCCCACGGCCATCGTCGGCGGCGCCATCTTCGCCATGGCCAGCCACGGCTCCGACCAGCTGATCGTCCAGCGCGTGCTGGCCACCCGCACGCTGCGCGAGGGACAGAAGGCCATGATCGCCTCGGGTGTCTTCGTCACCATCCAGTTCGCCGCCTTCTCCCTCGTCGGCGCGCTGCTGTGGTCGTACAACCAGGGCAAGTCCTTCTCGGAGCTCGGGCTGTCCAGTTCCGACAACCTCTACCCCGAGTTCATCCTGCACGGGCTGCCCGTCGTCGTCTCCGGCCTCCTCGTGGCCGGCATCCTGGGCGCCGCGATGGGGTCGTTGTCCTCGGCGCTGAACTCCATGTCGAACTCGACGGTCGCCGACATCATCCACAACTTCTTCCGCAGGACACCCTCCGAGGACACGCTGCTCAGGCTCGCCCGCTGGATGACGCTGGTGTGGGCGACCCTCATGGCCGTCTTCGCCTGCGCGTTCAGCGCGAGCACGGGCAACGTCTATCTGACCGGTCTGACCATCGCGGGTTACACCTACGGTGCGCTGCTCGGCGCGTTTCTCCTCGGGCGACTGGTCACCCGTGCCGACGAGGTCGACTCCATCGTGGCCTTCCTGGTCACCATCGGGGTCATGACCTACATCGTGCGCGGGGTGAAGATCGACGTCACGACGGGCGGGACCACCGTGTCCCAGGCCGTCGCGGCCCAGTGGCTCGTGCCCATCGGCGTACTGATCACACTGGTGGTCGGCGGTGTGCTGAGCCTGTTCCACCGCGCGCCCGCGGCCGACGAGGGTGCCGCAGTCGACGGTGAACCGGGGTCCGGACACGATCCCGTGACCACGGGGGCCGGGCAGGAGTGACCGCGGCCCCTCAGCCGGCCGTCCGGCTCTCTCTCATCCCCCCAGGAGACACCGTGCGTGTGATCGGGCTGATGTCAGGCACCTCCTACGACGCCGTCGAAGCGGGCGCCGCGGACCTCGACCTGCGGGGCGACGCACTTGTGATGCGCCCCCTCGGCCACCTCTCCGTGCCCTACCCCGACGACCTGCGCGACCTGATCGGGGCCAGTCTGCCGCCGTCGGCCACGACGGCCCGTACCCTCGCCGTACTCGACACCGGGATCGGTCAGGCGTTCGCCGACGCGGCCGTGCGTGCCGTGCGCGAACTGTGCGGCGGGGCCGCGGACCTGGTGGTCTCGCACGGGCAGACCCTGTACCACTGGGTCGAGGACGGCACCGTCCGCGGCACCCTCCAACTCGGCCAGCCCGCCTGGATCGCCGAGGCCACCGGCCTGCCCGTGGTCTCCGACCTGCGCAGCAGGGACGTCGCCGCCGGCGGCCAGGGCGCACCCCTGGTGGCCATGACCGACGTCCTGGCCATGGGCACGCTGCCCGGCACCCCCGCGGCGCTGAACCTGGGCGGCATCGCCAACCTCACCGTGGTCGCACCCGGCGCGGACCCGCTGGCCTTCGACACCGGCCCTGCCAACGCCCTGATGGACGCCGCGGTGCGGCACTTCACCCGGGGCGCGGCCCGGTACGACGAGGGCGGGCGCCGGGCGGGAGCGGGCCGGGTCGATCCCACGCTGCTGAGGGTGCTTCTGGACGACCCCTACTACCGCAGGCCGGCGCCGAAGAGCACCGGCAAGGAGCATTTCCACCTGCCGTACCTGCTGCAGGCGCTCGCCACGGCGCCCGTCCCGGACCACGACGACGTCCTGGCGACCCTGACCAGGCTCACCGCCGTCACGGTGGCCGACGCCTGCCGGGCTCACGAGGTCACCCGGCTCATCGTCTCCGGCGGCGGCGCGCACAACCCGGTACTGACGGACATGCTCGCCAAGGAGCTGCCCGGCGTGCCCCTCGCCTCCAGCGACGCGCTGGGACTGCCGCCCGACGCCAAGGAGTCGCTGGCCTTCGCGCTCCTCGGCTTCCTGACGGTCAACGGCCTGTCGGGAACCATCCCTTCGGGGACCGGTGCGCGCCGTGCGTCGCTCCTCGGCACCATCACGCCGGGCCGCACGCCCCTGCGCCTGCCCGAACCCGCCGCGCGGGCACCACGCGTGCTCCACGTCACCGACGAACCCGTCCTCCGACCGCCGCGTCCTCACCGACCGGAGTGACGGCGTGGCGGCTCGTACCAACACCGGCCGCCCGTCGTCGCTCACGTCGAGACAGGCGATGCCTATGGCGTCACGGTGGTGTGGGTGAGCACCCTTCCCCGCAGGGGGAACGCGATGAGCAGCGCCACGGCGACCAGGAGCCCGCTCACCCAGAGCGGCCCGAGGTTCCCGGCTCGTGTGCCGAGGGTGGTCGCGGCGACGAGGGGTCCGGCGGCGGCGCCGACGTTGAGGGCCGCGGTCGCGTAGGAGCCGGCCATGCTCGGCGCTCCTGCCGCCTCGTAGAGAACCCGCGTGATCAGTGTGCTGCCCAGCGCGAACGACAGCGCGCCCTGGAGGAACACGAGGGCGAGCAGAGCGACGGGCCGGTCGGCCAGCAGGGCCAGGGCGGCCCAGCCGGTGAGCAGCAACGGACCACCGACCGCGACGACCTGGCCGGGGCGCCGGTCGGACAACCGTCCGGCAACGGTGACCCCGGCGAAGGAGCCCGCACCGAAGAGCACCAGGGCGCCGGAGACCCACAGTTCGCCCAGCCCGGCGTTGTCGGTGACGACGGGCGCGAGGAAGGTGAAGCTCGCGAAGGTCGCCGCGTTCACCAGTGCGCCGAGCAGCATGGCCAGGAGCAACCGCGGCCTTGCGAGCTGTGCGAGCTCCGATCGCAAGGCCGGCCTGTCAGCCGCCTCCTTCCGCTCCCGGCGTGCCGGGATTCCCGTGAGGACGCCGATCGCCGCGGGCAGGCACAGAGCGGCGACGGCCCAGAACGTGGCCCGCCAGCCGAGCAGTGTGCCGAGTACCGATCCCCCGGGGACCCCGGCGATCGTGGCCACCGTCGTGCCCGACAGCAGCACCGCGAGCGCACGTCCCTTCCGGTCGGGCGAGACCAGTGAGGCGGCGGTCGTCAGAGCGACGGCCAGGAACCCCGCGTTCGCGAGCGCCGCGACCACCCGGGTGGCGAGCAGGACCGAGAAGCTCGACGTGGCGGCGCCCGCCGCATGGGCCGCCGAGAACACGAGAAGGAATCCGAGCAGGCCGGACCGTCGTGGCCAGCGGCGGGCAAGCCCGGCCGTGAGCGGGGCCCCGACGGCCATTCCGGTCGCGAAGGCCGTGGTGAGCGTGCCTGCCGTCCCGACCGTGACGTCGAGGTCGGAGGCGATGTCCGGCAGGAGGCCGGCGAGCATGAACTCCGAGGTGCCCATGGCGAAGACCGCCATGGCAAGCAGATACAGCGGGAAGGACATCGAGTGGCTCCGGGGTGAGGAGAAGAAGCACGAGAGGGCATCTCGTCACCGCGGTCAGCACCCAGGGGCGCACTCGTCCGGCCGCGGAGCGCGGCGGGACGGCGGCACTACGGACTCAGTGGTTCAGGGAGCTGACGGCGTGACCGAAAGCCCCCACCTTGTCCGACTCAGGACTCGACATGCCCCGCACGGTACCCCACCGACGCTCGCCGAAGCACCTCGGTTCTCGCAGCGGCCGGCGGCAGGAAGCGCCGCCCCTCGCGGTGGCGCCCGGACGGGGCACGGCTGGTGGTGCCGAGGCTCGCGGACTCGGCCACGCTCCCGGGGCGCCGACGGACGGTGCCCGGGCGGCCGGCGACGGGACCGGCTACGGAGCGGTCGCGCTCGGGAGGCGGTCGGCCAGCGTCGCGGCGAACTCCTCCGCCCGTGCCAGCTGGGTCCGCAGGTCGGCGACCCGCTGCCGGGCGGCCCGCTCGAACGCACGCACGCGGTCGAGGAGTCGCTGGCGTTCGTCGGCCGGCAGGTGGTCCCCGCCGGAGTCGAGGCGGTCGGTGGCCTCCAGGAGATCGCGCATCTCGTCGAGGGTGAAGCCGAGCGGTTTCATACGGCGGACGACCATGAGGCGGGCGACGTCGCCCTCGGTGTAGAGACGGAAACCGCCCTGGGAGCGGGCGGAGGGGATGACCAGGCCGGTCTCCTCGTAGTGCCGGATCGTGCGCAGCGACAACTCGGTCCTCGACGCCACCTCGCCGATCTGCATGTGCTCACCGCTCACGCGCGTGCCTTCCTCGTCGTCCGTCCTGCGGCTGTCCGCACTGCGGCTGTCCGTCCTGCGGCTGCACGAACGGCTTCGATCCCTACCGTAACGTTAGGGTAGAGTCGCCGAGTGCCGGGGCGCCGTGCCGTCCGGCACGTCGTGGCGCGAGACGCCCGACCCGCACTGCCGGGGCCGAGGAAGCCCCCGGCGAAGACCGATGCCTGCAGGAGAGAGCGAGCGGATGCCCATGATGCCCCGCGCCGCCGCCTGCCCGCCGTGACGCTTCGCCCCTGAGCGGCAGCCGTTCTCCCGTCGGCACGCTGCACTCGTTTCGCCTCCGCCCGCCGACGCGCGGGCGTCGCGAAGGACCGGCCCGGTCCTCGCGCCCTCTCCCGCACGTCCCGCCCTACCGGCGTGCCCGACCACGACAGGTACTGCCCCCTTGTCTGCTCCTGCGCTCTCCCCCGCCGCGCGGCTGCGCGGCCTCAGGCCCGACTGGATCTCCGACCCGAAGGTGTGGCGCACGGAGATCCTCGGCGGCCTCGTCGTCGCCCTGGCGCTGATCCCCGAGGCGATCTCGTTCTCGATCATCGCCGGCGTCGACCCGGAGATCGGCCTGTTCGCGGCCGTCACCATGGCCGTCACGATCTCGATCGTGGGCGGCCGTCCCGCGATGATCTCGGCCGCGACCGGTGCCGTCGCCCTGGTGATCGCGCCGTTGAACCGTGAGCACGGGCTCGGCCATCTCGTGGCCGCGGTCATCCTCGCCGGCGTCTTCCAGGTGGTCCTCGGCGCGCTCGGGGTGGCCAAGCTGATGCGGTTCGTGCCGCGCTCGGTGATGGTCGGCTTCGTCAACGCCCTGGCCATCCTGGTCTTCATGGCGCAGGTGCCCGAGATGACCGACGTGCCCTGGCCCGTCTACCCGCTCCTCGCAGGCGGGCTCGCCCTGATGGTGCTGTTCCCGAAGGTCACCAAGGTGATCCCGGCACCGCTGGTCTCGATCGCCGTCCTGACCGTCATCACCGTCGCGGCCGGCATCGCGGTGCCGACCGTGGGTGACAAGGGGGAGCTGCCCCACGCGCTGCCGGTACCGGGCCTGCCCGACGTGCCGTTCACCCTCGAGACGCTGACGACCGTCGCCCCGTACGCGCTCGCCATGGCCCTGGTCGGGCTCATGGAGTCGCTGATGACCGCGAAGCTGGTGGACGACATCACCGACACGCACTCCAACAAGACCCGTGAGTCGATCGGTCAGGGCATCGCCAACATCGTGACCGGCTTCTTCGGCGGCATGGGCGGCTGTGCCATGATCGGCCAGACGATGATCAACGTGAAGGTGTCCGGGGCGCGCACCCGCCTGTCCACGTTCCTGGCGGGGGCGTTCCTGATGGTGCTGTGCATCGTCTTCGGACCGATCGTCTCCGAGATCCCGATGGCCGCCCTGGTCGCGGTGATGGTGATGGTGTCGTTCGCGACGTTCGACTGGCACTCCATCGCGCCGAAGACCCTCAGGCGGATGCCCGCCGGCGAGATCGCCGTCATGGTCGTCACCGTCGCCGTCGTGGTCGCCACCGAGAACCTCGCCATCGGCGTCGTCGTCGGCTCCGTCACCGCCGTGGTGATCTTCGCCAAGCGCGTCGCCCATCTGGTCGACGTCACCTCGGTCACCGACCCCGACGGCGGTCAGGTCGTCTACTCCGTCACCGGTGAACTCTTCTTCGCCTCCAGCAACGACCTGGTCACCCGGTTCGACTACGCCACCGACCCCGACAGGGTCGTCATCGACCTGTCCGCCACCCACATCTGGGACGCCTCGTCCGTCGCCGCGCTCGACGCGGTCGAGACCAAGTACGCCCAGCGCGGCAAGCGGGTCGAGATCGTCGGCCTGAACGGGCACAGCGCCCACCTGCACGAAAGGCTCAGCGGGGAACTCGCCGAGAACCACTGACCGCGAGCAGGGGCGCGGTGTCGGGACACGGAGCCGGCATCAGCAGCGAGGGCGAACGGCGGTCAGCCGTTGTTGCTGCGGCCGACGTAGACGTTGCGGGCGCGGTAGTACGTGTCGCCCGAGGGGCCCGGTGAGCCCGACGAACCTTCCATCTGGAGGTTGATGACGACGTCCATCGGGGCGCCGACGAAGTCGGTGGCCCGGTGCTGACCGACCCACCGGCCGTCGAGGTAGTAGTGGATGTCCACGTCCGTTGCGCCGACCTTGGTGATCCAGGCCCGGTAGGCATGCCAGGCGCCGGGGTCGGACACGGTGACGGGCGTACTGTCCCAGCCCCCGTCGTAGGTGTTGAACCAGTTGCGGGCGTCCCCCTTGAACTCCAGGATGTCGCTCTCCGGGGGCCAGCTGTGGGCGCCGGTGAGCCAGAACGCCGGCCAGGTGCCACGCGCGGAGGGCGCACGGAACTCGCCCTTGACCTCCCAGGAGGGGTACTGGTCGTTCACCACCACGTGTGCCTTGGAGTGAATGGCGCCGGAGTGGTAGTGGATCGGCAGATGAGGATCCTTGCTGCTCGTGCCCTCGTCCCAGCCGATGCGCGACGCCCTGAGGACGAGCACACCGCCGGGCTCGAGGTGGACGTGGTTGTGGTCGGTGGGGCTCGCGTACATACGGGCGCTGCCGTTGTGGTCGGATCCCCAGGGATACAGGTAGTTCCAGGCCGACTCGAGTGCGCCGTAGTCGGCGAAGGTGTCGGCGCCGATGACCGTCTCCCAGGCGAGCGGGCCCACGTCTGCTGCGGCGGGACGGGCCAGGGCGACACCGGTGACGGCGGCTCCGGTGGACCAGAGGAACGTGCGACGGCTGATCGTCATCTCGGGAGTCCTCCTCGCGTACGGGTGGGCGGGCGTACGTCGCAGGCTCGTACCGGGCACAACAACCGTCAATAATTCCCGCACCGTTCACTCAGAAGCGAACGGAAGCGAAAATCACGCTCGCCCCCAGGGCGACACTTTCTTAGTTGATCGAATCTGATCGATTCCTGTGTCACGGCTTCCACTCCGCCCTCCCCTGCGGGTGCACTGAGGCGGGCCCGGCCGGGCGGGACAGACGCGTCGCGCCCCACCGCAGGGCGACATGAGAAGAAGGAGTCGAAGCCGGATGGACACGCAGAGGAGACGCGGATGGATGTCGCTCGCCGCGGCGACCACCCTGGTGCTGGCGGCAGGAGTGATGACGGCCCCCGCCGCGCACCCCGCGGATGACCCGGTGGAGGTCGTGGTCGACGGGGACGACGTTCGCGCCGACAACGTGAACGGTCTGACCTACAAGGGCCTCGGCGTGCTCAGCTGCAACAGCACGAGCAATCTGCTGATGGACTACAAGGCGGAGCACCCGGAACGGTACTGGCAGCTCATCAGAGTCCTGTTCGGCGGAAAGCACCCGCTGATCAACCACGTCAAGGTCGAGATGGGGTCGGACACGAACACGTCGACCGGTTCTGACCCGGCGACCATGCGCACACCCGACGAACGCGCCGACGCGTCCCGTTCCCCGGGGTTCCAGTTGGCCGCCGACGCCAAGACGGTCAATCCGGGCCTCAAGGTCTCCATTCTGAGATGGGTCATGCCGGCATGGGTGCAGGCCGAATGGGACAAGGGCACGGGCGCCGACGAGATGTACACCTGGTACAAGGAGACGATCCTCGACGCCTACGAGAAGTACGGGTACATGGTCGACTACGTCGACCCGGACACCAACGAGACACGGGATCCCGACGAGGCCTTCGTCAAGTGGTACAAGAACGCGATCCTGACGGACACGGACTTCAGCAATCCGCGGTACGACCTCCCGGCGGCCCAGCGCAAGAAGGCCGAGAATGCCTACCGCAGCATCAAGATCATCGCCTCGGACGAGAACGACACCCACCACATCGGGCCTTCGGTGCTCAGGGACGAGGAGCTCTTCGGCGTCGTCGACGCGGTGGGCTACCACTACAACACCGAGGACCTGCGCGAGGGTGACACCGCCGGCGACACGTACCTGCCCTACACCAAGCTGGCGACCGGTGAGAACAAGTACGGCGAGGACAAGGAAGTCTGGTACAGCGAGGGGACCGCCTCGTTCGGCTACACCGAGTACCGCGTCAACAACACCGAGGGACCGAACGGGGCGAGCACGGGCATCGGTGGCGTGCAGAGCGCCCTCGACCTCGCGAACCGCTCCGTCAAGAGCTATGCGAACTCCAAGAGGACGCACTACGTCTTCCAGCCGGCGATCGGCTCCTTCTACGAAGGCGCCCAGTACAGCCACAAGGAACTCGTCAGCGCACGAGACCCGTGGTCGGGCCACCTCCACTACGACGCGGCCGTCTACGTGATGCAGCACTTCACCCAGTTCGCGACGACCGGCTGGGAGAACGACACCAACACGGCAGGCATCTGGCGCACCGTGCCGGAAGCCAGCCACAGCGGGGCGAGCGGCACCGTCGACATCGACGGGTCGAACGGGGCCCCCAGCTACATGACGCTCGCGGACCCGCGCAAGAAGGACTTCTCGACGATCGTCGTCAACGACAGCGACCGGACCAGGACCTACCGGATCAAGACCGAGAACATGCGACTGGGGGATCCGGCCATGGAGATCTGGGAGACCCGGGCGGCGGACCCCGGGCAGGCGTACGACGCGAACTTCAAGCGCCTCGTCGACGAGATCCGGCCCGGCCGCGACGGGTACTACACGTACACGGTCGCACCCAGGTCCATCGTGACCCTGACGACGCTCGACAAGAGCCACGACAGGACGACGCGGCAGCGTCTGCCCGAGTCCGGTGACCGTACGGTGCTCGACACCGACGCGACCGGCAGGAAGCACGACACCCGTGACGACGTCCTGTACGCCGACGACTTCGGGTACGAGGAGGAGGGCAGGGTCCAGGTCGGCACCGCCAACGGCGCGGCCAAGGCGTCCCGGCCCTACCTCGCGTCGCGCGGCAACCAGCCCCGCTACATGGTCGACCAGACCGGCGCCTGGGAGGTCGGGCAGGGCGCCGACGGCGGCAACGTGCTGTACCAGTACATGGACCAGTCCATGAAGAACACCGGCGCCTGGAACCGGCACACGCCGAACACCACGGTCGGCGACTTCCGCTGGGAGAACTACAAGGCCACCGTCGACGTCTCCTTCCCGGACCGGGCCGGCGGGCTCGCCACCCTGGGCGTCCGCCAGCAGAAGGGCATGGCCGTCAGCGACGCCGCGTACAACGTCCGGGTCCGCCCGAACGGCACCTGGACGTTCTACGAGTACGGCACCGCGATCGAGTCGGGCACGGTCGCGGCATCCGACACCTACCGTCTGGCCATCGAGGCCAAGGGGGCGACGATCACGACCTCCATCAACGGGCGGGCGGTCTCCACATACGAGGATCCGACCCCCGAGACCTCGGGCCGGGTCAAGCTCGGCACCGACTTCTACCGGACGGCGTTCGACAACCTGAAGGTCGAGAAGGTGGACGGGTACACCCCGTACGCCCGTGCGCAGATCGACAACATGGACGGCTCGGTCGCCTACGAGGGCGCCTGGAACAGGAAGGCCTCCTTCGGCGACGCGATGGACTGGTACCGCACGACGTCCACGAGCACGGACGCCGGCGCGTCGTTCACCGTCCCGTTCACGGGCACGGGCGTCGACGTCATCGGCGGCAACGACGGCAGCGCCGTGTTCGACGTCCACGTCGACGGCGAGCTGATCGCGAAGGACGCCAGGACCGCGGTCTCCGACAAGCGTCGCACGACGTACGCGCTTCGGGGTCTTCCTGACGGCGCGCACACGGCGAGGTTCGTCCTCAGGTCCGGAAAGGCCGTGGTCGACGCGTTCGACGTCATCTCGGGTGACGTGGACGGCGAGTTGGACCTGACACCGCTCCGGGAGCGCCTGGACGAGATCGGCGATCCGGTGCGGGCCGACCACACGGCCGGCTCGTGGGCCGTGTTCGACTCCGCGGTCTCGGCGGCGAAGGCGGCCGTGGCCGGGCGGCGGGGCCTCGACGCGATCGGGGTCGAGCAGATCACGGACCGGCTCGAAGAAGCCCATGCCGGGCTGGTCCGCGAGGACGGCGGCCCTCAGTAGGAGGCCCGGTGCACGAGCGCTCTCCCGGTCCGCCCAAGAGCGCTCGTACGCCGGGGGGCCGGCTACACCGTCTGCGGCTTCGGCTCGGTCCCGCACGACTCACGGACCACCACGTTCGGCCAGAGCTCGAGCCGGTGTACGGGCCACTCGTCGCCGACGTCGGCCACCTTGGCCAGCACGAGTTCCGCCGCCAGCATGCCGAGGCGGTGCTTCTGCGGCCGCACGGCGGTCAGCGGCGGGTCGGAAGCCGCCCCGATCTCGTCGTCGTAGGTCACGATGGCCAGGTCGTGCGGAACACCGATGCCGAGCTCCCGGCCCCGTTCGATCAGGCCGATCGCTTCGCGGTCGGAGTGCACCAGCAGCGCCCGGGCTCCGAGGTCGCGACTGCGCTCGAGCACCTCCGTGTACGCCGCCGCCCAGCCCGGGGCCCCGTACGAGGGCACCTCGATGTCCAGGCCGTCGTGGGAGGGAAGGTCCAGCATCCGGACGGCGTCCCGCCAGCCCGCGCGCAGCGCCTTGCTGGTGGGACTCTGGCGGGTCGTGATCAGCACGACGTGCCGGTGCCCCAGTGTCACCAGGTGACGCACGGCCAGGCCGGCGCCGAGCGCGTGAGCGGTCATGACCGCGTCCAGGGCGAGGGTGGCGAGCTCCTGCGGTGGCCGGCGCTCGACGAGCACGACGGGCACGGTGAGCGAACGCAGCCAGCGCAGCAGTTCCATGGCGCCGTCCCCGGTGGTGGCGGGCGCGATCAGCAGCGCCTGCGCTCCCCGCTCCAGGAGGGCGCTGACCTGCCGCCGGTCCTCGGCCGGATCCTCCCAGCGCGAGGCCCGCATGACGAGCCGGCCCTCGGCGGCGGCCACGGCCGTGTGCGCGCCCTGGATGACCGGAGGCCAGTAGTACTCCACCGAGGGCACCACCATGCCCACCAACGCGCGCGTGGCCATCGGGCCGTACGCGCCCGGCACCCCTTCCCGCAGTTGCGCCGCCTGTGCCCGGTGGGGAAGGGCGATGCCCCCGTGGACCCGCTGGACCAGGCCGCGGTCGGCCAGCAGGGTCACGTCCCGGCGCACGGTCACCGCGGTGACGCCCAGTTGGGCCACCAGGTCGGAGAGACGCACCATGCCGTGTTTGCGGACCGCGGCAAGGATTCTTTCCTGACGCTCGGCCGCCAGAGGCATCGTGGGATCCTTCCTCGAAGCGCCGCCTCCTCATGAGGCACCACGGAGCCTCCGCATGGTATCGATACTGATCGAACAAGTTCAGAGATGCGCGAAATCACTGCCCTCCGTGGGGCCGCGGGGGGGGTCAGGAGCGGCCGTACCCCGTCAGGGGCGGAGTGCGCAGGGCGATGACGGCCTTGTCGTCGTGGCCGGTGCCGGGACGGTGGGCGACCAGCGAACGGCACAGTTCGTCCGGTGACAGGCCGACGAGCCGGGCGGCGGTGACGGCCAGGGCGTCGAGACCGCGGTCCAGTGGCTGGCCGGGTGTCTCCACGAGGCCGTCGGTGAAGAGCACGACGGTGCTGTCCACCGGCAGCGCCTCGCAGTGGTCGGGGCGTGGCAGGTCGGGCGCCACTCCCAGGGGAAGTCCGGGCTCCGCGTCCAGGTACCGGACCCGTCCGTCGGGCAGCAGCACGAGCGGCGGCGGGTGCCCGGCGCTGGACCAGTGCAGCCGCCAGGCACCGTCGGCCGGTTCCAGACGGGCCAGCAGAGCCGTGGCGATGGGAGCCTCGTCCAGGGCCGCGTTCATGATGCGGTCGAGCCGGGCGAGGGAGGCGCTGGGCGGGGCGTTCCAGTCGTAGTACAGGGCCCGCAGCATGTTGCGGATCTGGGACATGTCGGCGGCGGCCCGCAGATCGTGCCCCACGACGTCACCAATCACCGCCGCGCAGGACCCGTCCGGCAGCAGCATGGCGTCGTACCAGTCACCGCCCACGGCGGCCGGCTCGCTCGCGGGGCGGTAGGCCGCCCCGGCGGCGAAGGGCCGTAGGTCGGGCAGGCGGGGCAGCAGCAGCCGCTGGAACTGTTCGCTGCTGTTGCGGACCTGCTGGTAGAGGCGGGCGTTCTCGATCGCCACACCGGCCGTGCCGGCGAGGGCGCGGATCACGCCCTCGTCGTGCCGGTCGAAGGGCTGTCCGTCCTTGCGTTCGGAGAGGTAGAGGTTGCCGTAGACCTGTCCGCGCACGCTGATGGCGACGCCGAGCAGGGTACGCATGGGTGGGTGCCCGGGCGGGAAACCCGCCGACTCCGGGTGCCGTGCGATGTCCTTGACCCGCAGCGGCTCGGGGTGGTGGATCAGGTGCCCCAGCAGGCCTCTCCCCCGCGGGAGCTCCACCCCCTCCAGGCCCGCCAGTTCCTGCGCGGTGAGGCCCAGCGGAATGAACTCCTCCAAGAGCCTGCCGTCCTCGTCGAGGACCCCCATGGCCCCGTAGCGGGCGCCCACCAGATCCATGGCGGTGCGGACGATACGGCGCAGCGCCATGGGCAGCTCCAGCTCGCCGGTGATGTTCACCACCGCCTGGAGCAGCTCCTGCAAGGTGCTCTGAGCCCGGGCCAGGGCGTGCAACTGCTCGCCGATGCGGGCCAGGTCCGAGCTGAGCGGCAGATCGAGCATGGAGGTGTAGGGCTCGTCGGTGCCCTCGCCGGTCGGAGGGCCGTCGCCCGGTGGCCCCTGCCAGTCCTCCGTCATCGCGTCTGCCTCGCTTCCGCCCGTCCGCCCGGGGATTCCCATCTGCCCGTCCCGCACATGGGGCACCGTCGTGAGTCGGTTCCCGCCCGGGTACCGCCTCCCGCCACCCTCGCCCGGCACCTGGTCGCGCGCCGCCTGCGGACAGCCGGTCGGCGTAACACCTCACCGTCGCGGTGCGCGATGGCCCGGTACCGGTGCGTTCGGCCTGACGGGTGGCGCGGGGGAGGAGGCGGCACGGTGATGACGCCGAGGCGGGGCGCGACGCGCCGTGGACCGGCCGGTGGGTCCGTGCTGCTGTGGGGCCCGAGCGGCGCTGGTACGCCGAGCACGCCGCTGTACCGGCTGAAGGCCGAGTCCTTCAGGACGCGCGGATCATCGACAACAGCAGCGCGTGGGTCTCGGCGTCCGCGGCCACCAGGAGGCCGCGGCCCGCCCGACCGACCGGAGCGCCGTCGAGTCCGGTGACGACACAGCCGGCGGCCTTGCACAGCGCGATGCCGGCGGCGAAGTGCACGCTTTGGCTCAGGTCACCGCCGTCGGTGACGTACGCGGCGCGTTTTCCGGCCGCGACCCAGGCCAGCGCCAGCGTCGTGGACGCGACCCGCGGCCGGAAGTGCCGGACGAACCCGGGGTGGGCGAGCAGGTCCACTGCTCGGAACCGGGGCGCACTCGGGAAGGGCGGGTCCAGGTTCACGTCGACCAACCGGGTGGCCGCCGTGGGCGCCAGCGGCGCATCGGCCCCGTCGCGCCGTACCCGGGCGGTCGCACCGTCGGTGAAGAAGACCTCGCCGCCGAACGGATCGGCCATCGCCGCCGGACCGTCGCGCAGTGCCACGTTGACGGCCACCAGCATGGTGCCGACGGCGTAGTTGAGCGTGCCGCACAAGGGATCCACCAGCCACTGACGCACCGCGTCGGCCGACCCCCGCCGGCCGCCCTCCTCACCGAGCACCGCGTCGCCGGGCCGCGCAGCACGCAGCACACCGAGGATCGCCTCCTCGGCCGCCACGTCGACGTCGGTGGCGAAGTCCCCGGCCCCCTTGTCGAGGCGGGTCAGTCGCCGCCCGTATCCGGCGTTCACGACCTCTGCGCCGGCCCGCGCGGCGGCTGTCGCGACCTCGGTGTCGTCAAGGCTCCCAGCGTCGTCAAGGCTCGCAGGTGAGTTGATCACAGCGTGCAGAGTACCGGGCGACGCTGCCCCGCAGGGCGCGAGGCCGGTCGGCGGTGACACGGGCGATCGCGATCAGCGCCCGCAGAGGACTCGACCGTCCACGCGGGTCATGAGGAGCCGGCCGACGACCGCGCCGACCGCGTACCAGAACAGGTCCGGTGCGTTGAAGGTGGAGCCGAGGACCAGGCGGGCAGCCGTACTGCGCCGGGAGAGGTCCGCCGGCACGTCGCTGAGTTGCAGGAACTCGACCCCCCCCAGCTCACGGCCAGGGCGACTCCGCCTGCCGTCAGTGGTGTCACCCGCGGCGCCACCAGAACGACGAGGGTGGTCAACAGGAGCGTGTACAGGGCGTCCCCGCCGTACTTGGCCACCTCTCCGGCCGCCGTCGCCCTGAGCCCCAGTCCCGCCCCCACGGTCACCAAAGCGGCCACCGCCGCCGTGAGACGAATCCGTATCGGATCGCCGTGGACGCCGAAACGCGTTCTGGACGTGGGGGCCATGGGGTCATTCTGCTGGACGGCCCCGGCCCCCGGTGTCCCGGCCGGGTCGGGTGTCATCCCGACGCGGTTCCAGCGGGGGGACCGCGACAGAGCCGTGTGTGCGGCACTCCGGTCGGAGGCAGTCGGGTGCCGGGCGCCGTACGGTCGCGAAGGCCAGCACCGCGCCGAGCACCAGGATGCCCGCGCACAGGGGCATCGCCCGCCGGAACGCCGCGTCGAAGGCGCCCGCCGAGCGGTACGCGTCGGGGCCCATCCCCGCGAGCAGCGGCAGGGCGGCCACCGCGATCAGCCCCGCCGCTCGGGCCGCGGCGTTGTTGATCCCACTGGCCAGGCCCGCGCGCGCGGTGTCCACGGAGGCGAGGACGGTGGCCGTCAACGGTGCGACCAGCGTGACCATGCCCGCTCCCATCACCAGCAGCGCGGGCAGCACGTCCCGCACGTACGAGGCGTCCGGGCCCACCCGGAGCATCAGCAGCAGCGCCACGGCGCACAGCAGCGGCCCCGCGGTGAGCGGGGCGCGTGGCCCGATGTGCTGGGCCAGTTCACCCGAACGGGCGGAGAACAGCAGCATCAGGACCGTCGTCGGGAGCAGTGCCGTTCCGGCCTCCAGCGCCGAGTAGCCCGCCACCACCTGAAGCTGGAGGGCGGTGAGGAAGAAGAAGCCGCCGAAGGCCGCGTACACGCACAGGGTCACCAGATTGACGGCCGTGAACTGGCGTGAGGCGAAGATGTCCGGCGGCATCATCGGATCGGGCCGTCGGCGTTCCACGAGGACGAAGGCGACCCCCGCCGCCACTCCCACGACCGCCGCCACGGCCACGGCCACAGAGCCGCCACGGGCCTCGATCAGCGCATACGTCACCAGCGCCAGCGAGAGCGCGCCGAGGACCGCCCCGAGCACGTCGAACCCGCGGTGGGATCCGCCGTCGGCCGACTCGGGGACGTGCCGCAGTGCGATCGGGGCGCACACCAGCGCCAGGGGAACGTTCAGCAGGAAGACCCAGCGCCACCCGGGGCCGTCCACCAGCCATCCGCCCAGGAAGGGCCCCACGGCCGCGCCGACGCCTCCGAAACCGGACCACAGACCGACGGCCCGGGCCCGGTCGTCGGGGTGGAACGACGCCTGGATCAGCGCGAGGGAGCCGGGGGTGAGCAGCGCGCCGCCGACCCCTTGCAGGGCGCGGGCGGCGATCAGTACACCGCCGGTCGGCGCGAGTCCGCACAGCAGGGAGGCGGACGCGAACCACACCACCCCCAGGACGAAGATCCGCCGCCGCCCGAAGCGGTCCCCGAGCGAGCCGCCCAGCAGAATCAGGCCGGCCAGCGTCACCATGTACGCGTTCACGGTCCACTGCAGCGCGGCGAGGCTCGCGTCCAGGTCTCGGCCGATGCGTGGCAGGGCGACGTTGACGACCGTCGAGTCCAGCATCGCCATGCTGGAACCGAGGACGGTGGTGAGCAGGATCCACTTGCCCGTCGGAGAGGCGATCCGTACGGCCGGTCCCGCTCCCGACGCGTCCTCGGCCGTCTGCTCCCAAGGCTTGGCCATACCTCGGAGAATACGAGAGGGACGAGCGCGGTGCGCGGCGCCTGCATTGACATGGACGCGCCCAGACGCGACGCTGAGAGCGCTCTCAAGTACCGGTACGGACCAATCCCCCCCACACCTGCACGGAGGTGGAGAGTGTTCTCAAGCCTCAGACACCGCCTGCTCGCCACGGCCTCGGCCGTCGGCCTGGCCGGCGCCCTGCTCACCGTCGGTTCCTCCCCGCCCGCGGACGCAGCGGTGCCCGACACCATCCCGCTGAAGATCACGAACAACTCCGGCCGCGCCGACCAGGTCCACGTCTACACGCTGGGGACCTCCCTGACGACGGGCCGGCAGGGCTGGGCCGACGCGAACGGCACGTTCCACGCCTGGCCGGCCGGCGGCAATCCCCCCACCCCCGCCCCGGACGCCTCGATCCCGGGACCGGCGGCCGGGCAGACCAAGACCATCCGCATCCCCAAGCTGTCAGGACGCATCTACTTCTCGTACGGCCAGAAGCTCGACTTCCGGCTGACCACGGGCGGGCTGGTGCAACCGGCGGTGCAGAACCCGAGCGACCCGAACCGCAACATCCTGTTCAACTGGTCGGAGTACACACTCAACGACTCCGGGCTGTGGCTGAACAGCACACAGGTCGACATGTTCTCCACGCCCTACACGGTCGGGGTGCAGCGCGCAGGCGGCGGTGTGAGCACCACCGGGCAGCTCAAACCGGGCGGCTACAAAGCGGTGTTCAGCGCTCTGCGGGCGCAGCCCGGCTGGGGCGGACTGATCCAGACCCGGCCCGACGGCACGGTTCTGCGGGCGCTGTCACCGCTGTACGGGGTGGAGACCGGAGCGCTGCCCGCGTCGGCCATGGACGACTACGTCAACCGCGTCTGGCAGAAGTACACGTCGACCCCGCTCACGGTCACCCCGTTCGCGGACCAGCCGGGCACCAAGTACGTCGGGCGCGTCTCGGGCGGCGTCATGCACTTCACCAACAGCGCCGGCGCGGTCGTCACCAGCTTCCAGAAGCCCGACGCCTCCAGCGTCTTCGGCTGCCACAAGCTCCTGGACGCGCCCAACGACACCGTACGCGGACCGATCTCCCGCACACTGTGCGCCGGTTTCAACCGCTCGACGCTGCTGAGCAACCCCAACCAGCCGGACACCTCGGCGGCCGACTTCTACCAGGACTCCGTCACCAACCACTACGCCCGGGTCATCCACGACCGGATGGCCGACGGCAAGGCGTACGCCTTCGCCTTCGACGACGTCGGACACCACGAGTCGCTGGTGCACGACGGCAATCCGGCACAGGCACACCTCACGCTCGCCCCGTTGGACTGACCCGTGCTCGGCGGGGGCGGGTTGCCCGCTCCCGCCGTTCGGCTGCCCGAAGGAACCACGGGACCGTCGAGGTGCGGACCCACCGATCCACCACGCGGCGTACCGAAGTTTCCACCTGGGACTTTGAACACGGTGATGACAAAGTATGGACATGCCAAGCGGAAGCCTCCTACCTTGGCGGCGGAACTTCCGTCATACCGCACAAGACCGGAGCGATTTCCGGCACGGTCCGGTCCCCACATCCCGGAGGACCAATGCACCAACGGCTGTTCTCGCGTGCCCGAAGACACCTCATCCTCCTGCTGACGTCGGCGGTCTCCGTCGGCGGCGTCTGGGCCGCGCCCGCTTCCTCCGCCGCCCCCGCGGACATCCCGCCGCAGGAGCCCGGAGTCACCCTGCGCGTGTTCGACGTGCAGACGCCACTGAACGAGCTGTGCACCCTCAAACCCGGCCAGACCCCCAACCACGACAAACTGATGCCGACGGTCGACTGGTCCACCACCGCCGACTTCGGCGGAATCGCCGACAACTTCGTGACGGAGGCGTCCGGTTACCTGGTCGCGCCGCGCGACGGCACCTACGTGCTGCGGCTCACGAGCGACGACGGCTCACGGCTGACGCTCGACGACGCCACGGTGATCGACCACGACGGTCTGCACGGCGCGGAGCCGAAGGACGGCGTGGTCGACCTCACCGCGGGACCGCATCCGCTGCGCATCGAGCACTTCGACCGCGGCGGCGGGCAACAGCTGCAACTCTCCTGGAAGCCGCCGGGCGAGAGCGGGTTCACCGTGGTGCCCCGCGAGGCGCTGAGCACCGACGCCGGGGTCGTCCGGGTGACGGCGCCGGGCCGCAAGGAGTGCGAGGCCGGCCGCGACACCCCCGGCGACGGTCTGCCGCTCACCTCCGTGCGCCCCGACCTGACGCTCACCGACCTGCGCCCCGACGGCTTCGAGCCGCAGGTCAGCGGCATGGACTGGCTGCCCGACGGTCGCCTGGCGATCAGCACCTGGGGCGGCACCGACAACGTTGCCGGGGAGGTGTACGTCCTCGACAACGTCACGGGGGCGACCAGTCGCGACAAGGTCACCGTCAAGAAGGTGGCGAGCGGGCTGCGCGAGCCCATGGGCATCAAGTACGTGGACGGTTCGCTCTACGTCTCGCAGAAGCACGAACTGACCCGGCTGGTCGACCGGGACGGCGACGACGTGACCGACGAGTACCGCACGGTCGCCACCTGGCCGTACGGGGGCAACTTCCACGAGTTCGCGTTCGGCCTGCTCTACCGCGACGGCTACTTCTACGTGAACCTCTCCGTCGCCATCGACCTCGGTGGCGCGACCACCACTCCGCAACCCGCGCCGGGCCGCGGGACGACGTACCGGGTCAGCAAGAAGACGGGGAAGATCAGCCCGATCGCGGGCGGGCTGCGCACGCCCAACGGAATCGGCTGGGGACCGGGCGGCGACCTCTTCACCACCGACAACCAGGGTGGCTGGCTGCCCGCCTCGAAGCTCGTCCAGATCAAGCAGGACCGCTTCTTCAACCACTACACCGAGCCCGCCGGACCCTTCGAGGGCTCCCCCGTCACCGAACCGGTGCTGTGGCTGCCGCAGAACGAGATCGGCAACTCGCCCTCCACACCGCTGTACCTCACCAAGGGCAGCTTCGCGGGCCAGATGCTGATCGGTGACGTCACCTACGGCGGCCTCCAGCGGGCCTACCTGGAGAAGGTCAAGGGCCAGTACCAGGGCGCCGTCTTCCGCTACACGCAGGGCCTGGAGGCGGGCGTCAACCGCGTCTCCCTCGGCCCCGACGGTGCGATCTACACCGGTGGCCTCGGCGCCGACGGCAACTGGGGCCAGGAGGGCAAACTCAAGTTCGGTCTGCAGAAGCTGACGCCCAACGGCGGCAACACCTTCGACGTCCAGAAGATGCGGGCCGTGCCGGGCGGCTTCGACCTGACGTACACCCAGCCGGTGTCCGCCGAGACCGCCGCGGAACTCGCCGCTCGCTACGAGGTCGAGCAGTGGCGCTACACGCCGACCGCAGACTACGGCGGCCCGAAGATCGCCGAGGAGGAGCTGACCGTGCGTTCGGCGACGCTCTCGGACGACGGCCGGACCGTCCGGCTGCGGCTGGACGGCCTCGAGCCGGACCGCGTGGTGCACGTGCGCTCCCCCCGCCCCTTCACCTCGGCGTCCGGTGAGACGCTGTGGAGCACCGAGGCCTGGTACACGCTCAACGAGATGCCCGGCAAGCAGCAGCCGCCGGCCTCCCTGTACGAGGCCGAGGAGGCGCGTCTGACGGGCAAGGCCGGTATCAACACCGACCACGTCGGCTACTCCGGCAGCGGATTCGTCGACCGGTACGCCACCGAGGGCAAGGCCGCCACGACGTTCGACGTGACCGTCCCGAAGCCGGGCACCTACGACGTCAACCTGCGGTACTCCAACGGTCCGAACCCCTTCGAGGGCACCAAGTCGCTCTCCCTGTACGCCAACGGGAAGAAGGTGCGGCAGACGA
This sequence comes from Streptomyces lancefieldiae, assembly GCF_031845825.1. Classification (NCBI taxonomy): domain Bacteria; kingdom Bacillati; phylum Actinomycetota; class Actinomycetes; order Kitasatosporales; family Streptomycetaceae; genus Streptomyces; species Streptomyces lancefieldiae. The sequence continues at coordinate 167,524 of NZ_JAVRFH010000010.1, forward strand.
CACTCGCCTCCACCGGGGACTGGGACACCTGGTCCACCCGGACCGAACGCCTGACCCTGCGCGCCGGCCACAACACGGTCTCCTACCGGTACGACCCCGGCGACACCGGCCACGTCAACCTCGACCTGATCACCGTGCACCCGCACGGCGCCCGGGTCGCCCTGTTCGACGGCACCGCCGCCTCCCAGGATCAGTGGCAGCACACGGACGGGCGGCGCGTGGCGTGGCCGCTCGCCGAGGAGAGGTCCATGGAGGTGTGCTGCGGTGACATCCGCACCAAGGACGCCTACCAGGACTTCAAGCTGCACGTGGAGTTCCGCGTGCCGCTGCTGCCGCCCGACGTGACCGGGCAGGACCGCGGCAACAGCGGCATCTACCTCCAGGACCGCTACGAACTGCAGATCCTCGACTCCTACGGTGACACCTCCCCGGGCACCAACGAGGCCGGCGCGATCTATCTGAAGAAGGCGCCCGACACCAACGCGGCGACCGCCCCCGAGACGTGGCAGACGTACGACATCGTCTTCCGCGCGGCCCGCTACGACGACGGCGGCCGCAAGACCGCCGACGCCCGGGTGACGGTGGTGTGGAACGGCGAGAAGGTCCACGACGACATCGTGCTCGACGGGCCCACCGCGTCCGGCAGGGCCGAGACACCTGCCGCCGGGGCGATCCGGTTGCAGGACCACGGGAACAAGGTCCGGTTCCGCGACATCCGGGTGGAACCACTGGACTGACCGGCCGACGTGCGGGGCGGCCCCTGAAGGCCGCCCCGCACGTCGCGCTCCCCACACCGGTCGGCTCTCGTGCGCCGGACGCCTCTGGGTAGGCTGGACGAAACCTCCCCCCGTGAGTCGAACAAGGAGCGGAATTGAGCGAGCCGGCGTCCATCACCCTGCAACTGGAGATCGCCCGGGAACTGGAGGTCGCGGAGACCTTCGACGCCGCACAGGAGATCGAACGCCGGGTGGCCTTCCTCGCCGAGCGGCTGACCTCCACCGGTCTGCGGTCGCTCGTGCTCGGTATCAGCGGCGGTGTCGACTCGACCACCGCGGGCCGGCTGTGCCAGCTCGCCGTCGAGCGGGCCCGGGCCGCGGGGCACGAGGCGAGCTTCTACGCGATGCGGCTGCCGCACGGGGTCCAGGCCGACGAGCACGACGCCCAGCTCGCGCTCTCCTTCATCCAGGCCGACCACGTACTGACCGTGGACATCAAGCCCGCGAGCGACGCCGCGCTCGAGTCCCTGCTCGCCGCCGACGTCGCCTTCCGCGACGCCCGTCACCAGGACTTCGTGCACGGCAACATCAAGGCCCGCCAGCGCATGATCGCCCAGTACGCCGTGGCCGGGGCGCACAACGGCCTGGTCGTGGGCACCGACCACGCCGCCGAGGCGGTCTCCGGCTTCTTCACCAAGTTCGGTGACGGCGCCGCCGACGTGGTCCCGCTGACCGGCCTCACCAAGCGCCGCGTGCGCGCCGTCGCCGACGCGCTGGGCGCGCCCGCCGAGCTGGTGTGGAAGGTCCCGACGGCCGACCTGGAGGCCCTCGACCCCGGCAAGGCCGACGAGGACGCCCTCGGAGTCACCTACGAGGAGATCGACGACTTCCTGGAGGGCAAGCCGGTGGCGGAGCGGGCCTTCGAGACGATCGTCACCCGCTACCGGCTGACCGACCACAAGCGCCGGCTGCCCATCGCTCCGTGAGGGGGCCCCGGGTCACCCTTGACCGAAACCGGGGCACGACGGGGAAGGCCCCGGCGCTTCCGACGTCGTTCACGGCCGGAGCGGGAAGCGCACATCGGTCAACCGTTCCGACAGTTCCCACAGGCGGCGGCCGGTCCCGGCGTCCGCCGCCGCGGGGGACAGTCGTACCCGTGTCGGTCCGCCGCGCAGCTCGGCCGGGCCGTTCGGCCCGATGAACTCACCGCCTCGCGCGCCCGGGTCGGTCGCGGCGTACAACTGCGGCAGCGCGCCCCGGTCCGGGGACTGGGCGAGCGGAATGAGAACGCGGCCGAACAGCATCCTCACCATGCCGACCGGCGCACTCGTCTGCAGGTTGGTGGCCGTGTAGCCGGGGTGCGCGAGCAGGCTGCGCACGGGGCTGCCGACCCCGGTCAGCCGCCGGTGCAGTTCCCGCCCGAAGACGGCGTTCGCGAACTTCGACTGGTTGTAGAAGGCCATGGGCGCGTACGTGCGCTCGCCGGCGAGGTCGTCGAAGAAGAGTCGTCCCTGCCGGTGGTTGGTCGAGGTCACCGTGACCACGCGGGGATCGTCTCCGTCCGCCAGCCGGTCGAGCAGGAGTCCGGTGAGCGCGAAGTGGCCGAGGTGGTTGCAGGCGAACTGCAGTTCGTGGCCCTGCGCGCTGAGCCGTCGAGGCGGTGCCATCACGCCGGCGTTGTTGACGAGCACGTCGAGCCGCGGGTAATCGGCACGCACCCGCTCGGCGAAGGCCCGGACCGAGTCGAGATCGGCCAGGTCGAGCGGGCGGACCTCGAGGTCGGCACCCGGTTGCTCGGCGGTGATCTCCGCGACCGCCCGCCGGCCCTTCTCCTCGTCACGCACCGCGAGGATCACGTGTCCGCCCCGGCGGGAGACCGCCCGGGTGGTCGCCAGGCCGAGGCCGCTGTTGGCTCCGGTGACGACGAACACCCGCTCGGTCTGGTCCGGTATCTGCTCGGCGGTCCAACGCTGCTGCTGGGTCATGTGGCACACATTGCCTCGCGTGGCACTTAGTGTCAATACGCCTCTTGGTGTCATGAGCGGCATGGAGTTACCATGGCGTGGTGAGCACTCGTCCCGAAGTCAGCCTGGCCCAGCGCAAACGTCAACTCGTCTCGGACGAACTGACCGAGGCAGCCCTGCAGTTGCTGGCACTGAAGGGGTTCGACGGGGTCACGATCGACGAGATCGCGACCACCGCCGGGGTGTCCAAGCGGACGTTCTTCCGGTACTTCGCGTCCAAGGAGGACGTGGTCGTCCAGTTCCTGACCGACATGGGCACCGGCATGAGCGTGGAGCTGACGGCCCGTCCCGGCGCGGAGCCGCCCTCGGTGGCGCTGAAGAACGCCGTCTCGGTTCCCCTCGCGGACTGCGCCGGGCACTCCGACAGGGCACTGCGCGTGGTGCAGCTGATTCTGCGCACCCCCGCCCTGCACGCGCGCTTCCTGGAGCGGCAGGAACAGTGGCACGACGACCTGGCCGCCCAGATGGCACACCGCCTGGGGCTCGCCCCCGACGACCTGTACCCGCGGCTCGCCGCCGGTATGGCGCTGAGCGCGTTCAACACGGTGCTGCGCCGCTGGAGCGACAGCGACAGTGCCGAGGACCCCGTCGAACTCACCGACCGGGCCTTCGCCGTGATCGCGCCGGCCCTGGACGCCGTCTGACGGGACAGCCCGCTGCCGTACCCCCGAATCTGCCCCACCGTCAATACGCATGCACTTTAAGTGCGCTTTTTCCCTTACCGCCTTAATGTGTCGCAGGAGAGGCTTGGACAGTCGACGGCCGGTTCACCCGGCGGAAGGTGAGCTTCCATGGCCGAGCGGCTCAAAAGGCACGGTCTGATCGGTGAGGTGTCGGCCGAATTCGCCGGCACGATGATCCTCATCCTCTTCGGCTGCGGCGTGGTGGCCCAGGTGAACGCGGGCGGCGCCCTCACGGATCCGGCCGGTGGTCTCGGGGACCACGACAGCATCTCCTGGGCGTGGGGTCTCGGCGTCACCCTGGGCGTCTATGTGGCGGCACGGCTGAGCGGTGCCCATCTCAACCCCGCGGTGACCCTCGCCCTCGCGGTGTTCAAGGGGTTCTCGTGGCGGAAGGTGGTCCCCTACGCGCTGGCCCAGACGGCCGGCGCCTTCGTGGCCGCCCTCCTGGTCCGCTGGAACTACACCGAGGCGCTGGCGAAGGCCGACCCGGGCCACACCCTCAAGACCCAGACGGTGTTCTCCACGCTCCCCGCGAACGGAAACACCGCCCTACCGGTCCACGAGTGGGGGGCCTTTCGCGACCAGGTCATCGGCACCGCCATCCTCCTGCTGCTGATCATGGCCATCACGGACGTGCTGAACACGCCGCCGGGCGCGAACCTGGCGGCCTTCGTCATCGGCCTGGTGGTCGTCGCGATCGGCATGGCCTTCGGCACCAACGCGGGGTACGCCATCAACCCGGCCCGCGACTTCGGCCCCCGGCTGGCCAGCTTCCTCACCGGATACGGCGGGGCATGGCGAGATCAGTACGGGAACCTCTACTTCTGGGTGCCGATCCTCGGCCCGCTGATCGGTGGCGTGCTCGGCGCGGGTCTGTACAAGGTTTTCGTCAGCCGGTTCCTGCCCACGGCGGAGCCGGAGCCGACGGGGCGCGTCCCGGCGCCCGAAGACTGACACCGGCCGGAGAGGCGGCACAGCATGGCGGACTTCATCGGCGCGGTGGACCAAGGAACCACCAGTACCCGATTCATGATCTTCGACCACGACGGCAACGAGGTGGCCAAGCACCAGTTGGAGCACGCCCAGATCCTGCCCCGCTCGGGATGGGTGGAGCACGACCCGGTGGAGATCTGGGAACGCACCAACTCGGTGATGCAGAACGCCCTGCGCTACGGCGGTCTCTCCGGAACCGACCTCGCGGCCATCGGCATCACCAACCAGCGGGAGACCACGATCGTCTGGGACCCGCGCGACGGCCGTCCCTACTACAACGCCATCGTGTGGCAGGACACCCGCACGGACACCATCGCGGCGACCCTCGAACGTTCGGGCCGGGGCGACGTCATCCGCCGCAAGGCCGGGCTGCCGCCGGCGACCTACTTCTCCGCCGGCAAGATCCAGTGGATCCTGGAGAACGTCGACGGCGTCCGTCGGGCGGCGGAATCGGGCCACGCCCTCTTCGGCAACACGGACGCCTGGGTGCTGTGGAACCTCACCGGCGGCCCCGACGGCGGCATCCACGCCACCGACGTGACCAACGCGAGCCGCACCATGCTGATGGACCTGGAGACGCTCGACTGGGACGACGAACTGCTGGGCTTCTTCGGCATCCCGCGGGCCATGCTGCCCACCATCAACCCCTCCTCGCACCGGGAGGCGTACGGCACGACCCGGACCTCCCGGCCGCTGCGCGCCGCCGTTCCCATCGGCGGGGTGCTCGGCGACCAGCAGGCGGCCACCGTCGGTCAGGTCTGCTTCGCCCCCGGCGAGGCCAAGAACACCTATGGCACCGGGAACTTCCTGGTGCTCAACACCGGTACGGAGCTGGTCCGCTCCCAGCACGGCCTCCTCACCACCGTGGCCTACCAGTTCGGCGACAGTCCGGTGGTCTACGCGCTGGAGGGCTCCATCGCGGTGACGGGGTCCGCCGTGCAGTGGCTGCGCGACCAGATGAAGATCATCAAGTCCGCCGCCGAGAGCGAGGAACTCGCCCGTACCGTCGAGGACAGCGGCGGCATGTACTTCGTCCCCGCCTTCTCGGGCCTGTTCGCCCCCTACTGGCGCTCCGACGCCCGGGGAGCGATCGTCGGCCTCGCCCGGTACAACGACAACGCGCACCTGGCACGGGCGACGCTGGAAGCCATCTGCTACCAGAGCCGCGACGTCGTCGAAGCCATGGAACAGGACTCCGGGGTCCACCTCGACGTCCTCAAGGTCGACGGCGGAGTGACCGCCAACGACCTCTGCATGCAGATCCAGGCCGACGTCCTCGGTGTCCCGGTCAGCCGTCCCGTCGTCGCGGAGACCACCGCCCTCGGCGCGGCCTACGCGGCGGGACTGGCCACGGGGTTCTGGCAGGACACCGATGAACTGCGCACGCACTGGCACGAGTCCAGGCGCTGGGAGCCCCGGTGGTCCGAGGACCGGCGCGCGCAGGGCTACGCCGGATGGAAGATGGCGGTGGAGCGCACGCTCGACTGGGTCAAGGTCCACGACTGACCCCGGTGTCCGTCGTAGGCCGGCGGCCTCGGCGGCGTACTCCCCCAGGCGGCCCGCCCGTTGACCGGGTGTCGCCACCGGTGTTCGAGGTGGCCGTCCGTGCGGACGCGAAACCGGTCGCAGCGGGGCGGGTGTGCTGTTAGCTTGCGGTCGTGGATCTCTTCTCCAGTTCCTGGGCGGCGCTGCGCACCGCGGTCGCCGAGCTCTCCGACGAGGACTTCGCACGGCCGTCCGGCTGTACCGGCTGGCTCGTCCGGGACCTGGTGTGCCACCTGGTCATCGATGCCCAGGACGTCCTGATCACCCTCGCCACCCCCGCGACCGCAGAGCCGACCCGTGACGCGGTGACCTACTGGGAGGTCGTCGAGGCCCCGACGGGCGAGGACCCGCTCGACGCGCTGACCGTCCGCCTGGCCGCCGCGTACGAGGAGCCGTGGCTGCTCAAGTTCCACCTCGACGACGTCGGTTCGGCCGCCGGTCGCGCCGCCGGGCTCGCCGATCCGTCGGGTCGGGTCGGCACCCGGGACCAGGTCCTCACCGCGGGCGACTACCTCGGCGCGTACGTCCTGGAATGGACGCTGCACCACCTCGACCTCATCGCCCGCCTTCCGCACGCGGCACCACCGCCCGCCGAGGGTCTCGCCAGGTCGCGCGAGCTGCTGGAAGGGGTCGTCGGGGCGGGATTTCCCCGGTCGTTCACCGACGAGGACGCACTGCTGATCGGCACCGGACGGCGTGCACCGACCGAGGTGGAGAGGGCCGCACTGGGTGAGCCGGCCGCGCGGCTGCCCTGCGCGATCGGCTGACGGCACACCCGTCGTCATCTGCGCACTGCGTCCACAGGTTCTGCCGACACCGCTTCCTGAAGGGCGTTTCGCCCGTGGATCAGGCCGTGGACGCCGACCAGCACCGTCCACACCAGGAGGGGAAACGCCGCGACCCGTTCCATGCCGCCCATCCCGAGCCCGAGGTAGTGGCGGGAGAGAAAGAGCCCCAGGGCCGTGATCGCCACGATGCCGAGGAGGCTGGTCAGCCGGCGCAGGGGGCCCGGAACGCGGTCTGTCAGCCCGAATCCCGCCAGCAGCAGGCCGACGTTGCCCGCTCCCATGATGAGAAGGGCGCCGAGGACGTGCTGGTCCTCGTTGACGTCCGCGGGAGCGAGGCCGGCCCACACGAACCCCACGCCGGCACCGGCCAGCAGCGACCGCGCCGCTGTCGCGACCGTACCCTTTCGCCACGGAGCGCCGCCGACCAGAACGGCCCCGACGACGAGCAGCGTTCCCAGCACGCCGAACGAGACGTTCATCAGGTCGTGGTCGGGTGAGCAGACATACCGTGGCGTGGGCTCCGACTGCAGAGCGCAGCGTGCGTTGCCCAAGTCACTGATGTTGTTCCGGGACCAGCTGTACGGTCTCGCCCAGGCCGACTCGACGATCGCGTGCACGACGAAGAACTGCACCACACCCGATATCCATGCGCAGTAGCCGATCCGAACCCTCAACTGTCCGCCTTCTCCCCCATGGTTCACGTGCGGACAGCTGATCACGCACGGCCGGCCGCAGGCACTCCGACGAGCCCCCGCACCGGGGTGGGGCAAACCCCACGTGTGACTCCCGCCTCGCGAGTTCCGTGCGGTCCGTGGCCGCCCGTCCGAGTCCACTCCGCCATGACAGCTACTGTCATCACCTAGAATCCCCCGCATGGGCCGATGGAAGCCGAACGCGCGCGGACGCCTGGAGCAGGCGGCACTGGAGCTGTACGTCGAGCGCGGCTACGACCGGACCACGGTTGCCGAGATCACCCGGCGCGCCGGGCTGACGGAGCGCACGTTCTTCCGGCACTTCGCCGACAAGCGGGAGGTCCTGTTCGCCGGCTCCGGTGCGCTCGAGGAGCTCTGCGTGGACGCCGTCGCGACGGCTCCCGGCGCCACGGCACCGATCGACGTGATGACCGCGGCCCTCGACACCGCCTCCAGCCTGTTCCAGGAACGCGGCGACGTCGTCCGGCAGCGCCAGAGTGTCATCGACGCGAACACGGAGCTCCGGGAACGCGAACTGGTCAAGCTCGCGTCCCTGTCCGCGGCGCTCGCCGACGCGTTGCGCCTGCGCGGCGTGGGCGATCTCACCGCGCGTCTGACCGCCGAAACCGGGATGGCCGTCCTCAAGGTGGCCTACGAACGCTGGATCCGCGAACCCGACGACCGGACCCTGCACCAACACCTCGGGGAGTGCCTCGACGCGCTCAGGGCCGTGACCGCACGCACGTGAGCCCCGCGTCCGCGGCATGGTCCGCCGGGCAGGCCCCTGGCCGCGGTGGAGCAGTCACGGGTCCGGTCGGCTCACGGCGCGCTCCGCGCGCCGTCGGGGCCACCGCGGGCGGGGCGTTGACCGGCGTCCAACGGCCGTTCGAAGAAGGTCTCCAGGACCACCGTCGCCCGGGTCCCGCTCACCCCGTCGATCGCGTACAGCCGGCGCAGCACGTCCTGGAGCTGCTCGGTGGTGGCGGTGCGGACCTTCACCAGGACGGCCGCGCTGCCCGCGATGACGTGCGCCTCCTGGATCTCCGGCACGGCGGCGAAGTCCTCGGCCCGCTCGCCCATCCACGCCGTGGAGTCGACCAGTACGAAGGCGAGGACCCCGCGATCGAGCGCGGCGGGGTCGACGTCCACCGTCGTGGCCCGGATGACCCCCTGTTCGCGCAGCTTGCGTACGCGCTCGTGCGCGGCGCCCGCGGAGAGTCCCACTTCCCTGCCCAGTGCGGCGTACGGCCGGGTGGCGTCCCGCTGGAGCAACGCGATCAATCGGCGGTCGATCTCATCCACTGACTTCACCTTGCGACCATATATGGTTCGGGAGGGTGCGTGTTACGTTGAACCTCATCTTGGTCACTCCCTTGAGAGGACGCCATGCCCGCCGACGGCCTGTACGAGATCCTGGACGACCGCTTCCGCACCGGTCGCTGCGCGAACGGAGACAGCAGGCTGGAGGTCCTGCACGACGACTGCCGCTGGGCCGAGGGCCCGCTGTACGTCCCCGCCTGGCGCCAGTTGATCTGGAGCGACATCCCCAACGACCGCATCCTGCGCTGGGACGAGGCCACCGGCTCGGTCGGTGTCTTCCGCACCCCGGCCGGCCACAGCAACGGCAACACCCTCGACCGGCAGGGCCGCCTGGTCACCTGCGAGCAGGGCAACCGCCGCGTCACCCGCACCGAGCCCGACGGAACCGTGACCGTCCTCGCCGAGCGGTACGCCGGCAAGCGGCTCAACAGCCCGAACGACTCCGTCGTGCGCTCCGACGGCACGATCTGGTTCTCCGACCCGGACTTCGGCATCACCAGCGACTACGAGGGCCACCGCGCCGAGTCCGAGATCGGCGCGTGCAACGTGTACCGGATCGACCCGGCGTCGGGGACCGTGCACCTCGCGGCCGACGGCTTCGACGGGCCGAACGGCGTCATTCTGTCCCCCGACGAGAAGCGCCTGTACGTCTCCGACTCGCGCGCCGCCCGGATCCACGTGTTCGACGTCCGCGAGGACGCCACACTGTCCGACGGGAAGGTCTTCGCCGAGGCCCGGGGCGACGTCCGCTTCGACAACATCCGCTTCGACGACGAGGGCCGCCTGTGGGCCGCCGCGCTGGAAGACGGCGTCCACTGCTACGACCCCGACGGGAGCCTCATCGGCCGGCTGCGGGTGCCGGAGCCCGTCTCGAACATCGCCTTCGGCGGCCCGAAGAACAACCGCCTGTTCATCACGGCCACCACCTCCGTGTACTCACTGGTGATGTCGGTGACCGGAGCACCGCGCCTCTGAGCCCGGGCGGTCGCAGGGGCACGATGTGCCGCAGGGCTCGGTGCCCGGGGACCGATCGGTCCCCGGGCACCGAGTCGTGTTCGGCGGTCTCCCGGTCAGGCGGGGGTGATGTTCTCCGCCTGCGGGCCCTTCTGGCCCTGGGTGATGTCGAAGGTGACGGCCTGGCCTTCCTGCAGCTCGCGGTAGCCGGTGGCGTTGATGTTGGAGTAGTGCGCGAAGACGTCGGGGCCGCCGCCGTCCTGCGCGATGAAGCCGAAGCCCTTTTCGGAGTTGAACCACTTGACGGTTCCGCTGGCCATGCCTTTTGCCTTTCAGCCGTTATCGGATCCGCACCGCGCGAACCCGGAGGTGGTCGTCCTGGTCCTCCGGCATTGCACAGCAAACCGCCCGCACTTCGGCGCGGGCGGTCTGGGCGAACCACGACATCTGCTGCTGACGCTACACGGCATGTCCGAGCCTCACCAGTGAGTAAGGGCAGTGAGAGGGAACGAGGTTGCGGCGGCGGCCGATCCGGCGCCTTCACGTCCTGCGCCATACGGACGAGACGACGAGGCGGTGGCGCACCCGGTTCTGTAAGTGTTCAAGCAGTGAGTAGTCCACACACGGAGTCGGAGATCGATATGACCGTCAGGAAGGTGCTCGCCCTGCTGATCGGCGCTGTCGTGTGCACCGGCGTGCTGGGAACCGGCTGCGCCCGGGAGCAGTCGGACGCCTCCCGCCGGGCTGCACAGCCGTCCGGCGGATCCGCGTCCCCGTCGGCATCGCCCCACCCCGCTCCCCCGCGCCCGGTGCTGAGCCCCCTCCCCGGGCTGGGGCCGGACATGCGGGCCCGTCTCCCCTCCGCGTCCCGTCAGGCCCTGGTGGTCACGGGCGCGACGGAGAGCTCCGTCCGGGCGCAGGCGGTGCTGTACGAGCGGTACCCCACGAAGGGCTGGCGCGCCGTCGCCGGGCCCTGGCCGGCCCACAACGGCCTGCGCGGCTGGACCGACGACCACGTGGTGGGCGATCTGCAGACACCCATCGGGGTGTTCCCCCTCAGTGACGCCGGTGGCCTGCTGCCCGACCCGGGGACCCGCCTCCCCTACGACCAGGACCCGTTGTTCCACGCGACGGGCACCGGGCATCTCGGCGAGCCGCTGGAGGGTTCGTTCGACTTCGTGATCGCCATCGACTACAACCGGGTGCCCGGCACCACCCCATTGGACGAGACGCGGCCACTGGGTGAGGAGAAGGGCGGCGGGATCTGGATCCACGTGGACCACGGCGGGCCGACCAACGCCTGCGTGTCCTTCAGCGAGGAACACATGCGCGTGCTGCTGAACACCCTGGATCCGGCCAAGAATCCGGTCGTCGTCATGGGGCCGGAGGCGGCTCTGGCGCGGTAGCACGGGCCGCTGCGAGCCGCCCGCCGCTGTGCTCGGTCGGCCCGCGCGCCGCCGCCCCCGCCACGGAGTCGACCGTGTGCCGTGGCGGAAGCGGCCAGGGATCAGCCGACGGGCGGCATGTCGAGGGGTGTCGAGTCGAGGCCGGTCCTGCGCTCACGCCAGGCGCCCCGGGTGAAGTCGGGGATCTCGACGGGGCGTCCGTCCCTGGCCAGCGACGCGGCGCTCAGCGGGACGGGCGCGCACCATGCGGCCGAGTCGTAGACGTCGATGTCCGGCACCAGCCCTGCGCGCATCAGTTGGACGGTGCGCCACTGCAGGACGTAGTCCATGCCGCCGTGGCCGCCGTTGTTCGCGGCGTCGTCACCGACCTTCTGCCACAGCCAGTGGTCGTATTCCTTGCGGTAGCTCTCGAAGTCGCGCCAGGTGTGGCCGCTGTGGTCCGGTTCGACGTAGATCCGGGCGCCGGTCGGTGCGGGTCCGGCGTAGTCCTCGACGATCCCGCGGCTGCCGGCGAGGGTGTTGATCCGGCTGTACGGACGGGGCGAGCTCACGTCGTGCTCCGCGCGGATCGTCCGGCCCTGCTCCGTCTCGATCATGCAGGTGATCAAGTCGCCGTTGATGTACGTCTCTTTCCAGGAGGGGTGGTCCCTGGGGACGAAGCGTGCGCGGTAGTCGGCCAGACCCTTCGGGGCGGTCGCGGTGGCGCGCAGTGTGGTCATGCGGTCGCCGCGGTTGACGTCCATGGCCGCCGCGATGGGGGCCATTCCGTGCATGGGGTAGAAGGAGGCGGTGCTGCGGGTATGCCAGAGCCGTCGCCAGGAGTCGGTGTAGTAGGTGTCGGAGAAGAGGAGTTCACGCAGGTCGTGGAGGTAGCCGCCGTGGCCGTTGGTGATGTCTCCGAAGAGGCCGTCGTGCGCCGCCCTGAGCATGGCCAACTCGTTGCGGCCGTAGTTGCAGTTCTCGGACAGGATCAGGTGCCGGCGGGTGCGTTCGGAGGTGTCGACGAGGTCCCACAGCTGGCGCAGTTCCGTCGCGACGGGAAGTTCCACCAGGGCGTGCCTGCCGCTGAGCAGCGCCGCCCTGCCGTGCTCGTAGTGGAATTCCCAGGGGGTGGCGACGTACACCAGGTCGATGTCGTCCCGCCGGAGCATCCGGGCGTAGGAGTCGGCCGAGCCGCCGTACTCGGCGGGGCGCGGGTTGCCCTTGCTCTCGAGTCGGTCTGCGGCGCGTTTCACGCGGTCGGCGCGGATGTCGCAGACGGCGGTCACGGTGCAGCCGGGTACGGCCGCCCAGCCCGTGACCATGCCGCCGCCCCGGTTGCCGAGGCCGACGACGGCGACACGGACGGTTCTGTGGACGTCGAACGGCACACCGACCATCGACTTCTGGCCGGGTCTGCGGCCGGGTGTCTGCTCGGTGGCGGCCGATGCGGACGGGGCCGATGCGGCCATGCCGGCGGCGAGCGCTCCGGTGGCGACGGCTCCGCCCAACAGCAGTCGGCGTGAGACAGCGGGCTTTTCGGACATGACGGCAACACTCCTCGGTGGGCGGTCGGCATCACGGTCTGGCACTGTCGGGCACGGTCGGGCACTGTCGGAGCATGACTCTGGCGGGCTCGGCCGTGACATGTCAACACATGCTCGATACAAAGCCGTTCCGAGCAGTTCCGCGCACCTGGGATTTCGCGGTCCGCCCCGGACCGACGCGGCACCCCGCACCCACGCCCCCCTCGGCGGGGACGGTTCAGAACAGCCGCTCCTGGGCGGGTGAGGTCCTTCCCCTCCGGCTCCGGCGCGGGGTGCTCGGTGCGGGCGCCGGGTCCCCGAACAGCGGCGCCGTGCCGTACTCGTCCGGCTCTGCCGGGACGGTGGTGGGTCCGGTGCCCACGTTGAGGACCAGCGGAGCGTCCAGGTCGAAATCACCCGGCGTCATCGCCACCCACTGACAGTCCTGCCGCTCACCCACGCACCGACACCTCTCTCGCGCCGCCCGCCGCGACCACGCGACGCTACCAGCCGGGCCGCAGCCCCGTGATCACGGCTCCCGCCTGGCTCGTTCCCATCGTTCCCGCGCACCCGGCAACCGACGCATGGTGATTTATTCTGCGCCCAACAAGCCCTCTCCAATCAGCTTCGAGCATCCCCCTCGTGGTTTCGGACTCTTGACAGGTGCTGGAGCCGGTCGATTTACTCCCGATCAACGCCGACGTCGTTCGGTCGGCGACAGAGGTACGCCCAGCCGGTAGCTGGCTTCACGCGTTGTGCGCCAGGAGTCCGGACTGAGTCGCCAGGACCGCCACGTGCGTCCGAGGCGGGGCCGTGCCCACCACCCCCCGGAGCTCGAACATGAGCCGCATTCAGGCGCGCACCTCCAAGAAACTCGCCCTGGCCGGCGCATGCGCCGCCGCCGTCGCCGCAGCGCTCGTCCCCAACAGCACCCCGGCCCAGGCGATGTCCGCGGCACCGCCTCCCGCCCACGCGGACTTCGACTACCAGATCGGCGGCGCCTACACCCCGCCGGCCGGCGTGGAAGTCGTCAGCCGCGACCACACGGCCGCCCCCGTACCGGGCCTCTACAACATCTGCTACGTCAACGCCTTCCAGGCACAACCCGACGCCGAGGACGACTGGGCCTCCGACCTGCTGCTGCGCGACGCGAACGGCGACGTCGTCTACGACACCAAGTGGGGCGAGGCCTTCCTGGACATCCGCACCGACGCCAAGCGGAAGCGCATCGCCGAGCAGGTCGGCACCTGGATCGACAACTGCGCGGACAAGGGCTTCGACGCGATCGAGCCGGACAACTACGACAGTTACACCCGGTCCGGCAAGCTCCTGGACTCCGCCGACGCCCAGGCGTTCATCAAGCTGCTCGCGGCGCGCGCGCACGCCGACGGGTTGGCCATCGGCCAGAAGAACACCGTCGAGCTCGCGCCAGAGCGGCAGGAGAACGGCCTGGACTTCGCGGTCGCCGAGGAGTGCGGACAGTACGACGAATGCGGTGACTACACGGCCGAGTTCGGCGACCACGTCATCGTCATCGAGTACAACGACGAGGGCATGGCGAAGGCGTGCGCCGAGTGGGGCGACACGCTCAGTGTCGTCCGGCGCGACGAGGACGTGTCGCCGCGGGGCAGCAGCGGGTACGTCCGCGAGACCTGCTGACGACCGAACGCCCGTCCTTGGAGGTACAGATGGATGCGGTCCGACGTGCCGCTCGTCCCTCGCGCCGCGGCGTACTGCGGGCCGGCTCGGGTGCCGTGCTCGCGGCAGCCGCGGGCGGCGCGGTGACCGGTTGCGGGGCCGGTACGGATGACGGCGTCGGGCCCGACGGCACGGTCACCATCGAGATGTGGCACGGCCAGGCCGACCTGGCGAAGAAGGCCCTTCAGGGGCTGGTGACCGACTTCGAGCGCGCCCATCCGAAGATCAGGGTGAAGTTGGGCGGCGGGGTGCTGGCGGACGCGATGCTCCAGAAGGTGACCGCCGCCCTCGCCGCCGGCTCCTACCCCGACATCGCGTACGTCTTCGGGTCGGACCTGGCGCGGGTCGCCCGCAGCCCGCAGGTCGTCGATCTCACCGAAACGGTCGAGTCCGGCCCCGTGCCGTGGAAGAACTACTGGGCGGCGGCCAGGACCGCCGTCACGGTCAACGGCAAGGTCAGGGCCGCCCCCGCGCTGCTCGACTCGCTCGCCGTCGTCTGCAACAAGAAGCTCTTCCGCGAGGCGGGTGTGGCGCTGCCCAGAGCCGGCTGGTCCTGGCAGGACTTCGTCACCTGCGCGCGACGGCTCACCGACGCGGGCCGGGGCCGGTTCGGCACCGGCTGGCCCGGAACCGGCGACGAGGACACCGTGTGGCGCCTGTGGCCGATGATCTGGGACCTGGGCGGCGACGTCGTGAACGACGGCGGCAAGGGCATCGGCTTCACCGACAGCGGCGCCCGTGCGCTGGCGGTACTGGCCGACCTGGCCCGGGACAGGAGCGTCTACGTCGATCCCAAGCCCGGCAGCGAGCAGATGTACCAGGTGTTCCTGTCCGGGCGGATGGGGATGGCGATGACCGGGCCGTGGCAGCTGCCCGACATCGAGCAGGCGAAGGTCGACTACCACGTCGCCCCACTGCCCACCTTCAGCGGACGCCCGGTGACCATCTCCGGGCCCGACACCTGGACCGTGTTCGACAACGGCGACGCGCGGTCACAGGCCGCCCGTACCTTCATCGGCTGGCTGACGCGGCCCGAGCAGGACGTGCGCTGGGACGTCGAGGCGGGCAGTCTCCCGCTCAGCCGCCGCACCGAGGCCCTGCCCGCCTGGCAGGACAAGGTCGCCCGCACCGAGGGCCTGGCCGTGTTCACCACGGCGCTGGAGACGGCGCGCGTGCGTCCCGTCCACCCGGCCTACCCGGAGGTCTCGCAGGCGCTCGGGCAGGCGATCGTGGCCGTGCTCCTGGGCCGCAGCACCCCCGAGAAGGCGCTGCGTGCCTGTGCCGACGACGCCAACGCCGCCCTTCTCATACCGCGTTGAGGAGCCACACCGACATGCCTCGCCTCCCCCGAGCCATCACCGTCGCGGGGCCGCCACCGGACCCACGGGCGCTGCGGCGCAAGCGCCGGAACGAGACGGCCACCGCCTGGGCGTTCGTCTCACCGGCGGTCCTGATCGTCCTCGGTCTGAGCATCGTCCCGGTGATCTGGTCACTGCTGCTGTCCTTCCAGGCCAGTGACCTGGTGACGCCCAGCCGCTGGGTCGGCCTGGACAACTACCGCGCCCTCGCCCAGGACCCGAACTTCAGCCAGGCCGTGCGCAACACCCTGCTCTACACGGTGCTGTACGTGCCGCTGAGCATGCTGTTCGGCCTGGCCCTCGCCCTGGTACTGAACCGGCGCATCCGCTTCGTGGGCCTCTACCGCACCCTGATCTTCGTGCCGTTCGTGCTGTCGGCGACCGCGCAGGGCGTACTGTTCTCCTTCATCCTGGACCCGGAGTTCGGCGGGGCCAACTCGGTGCTGCACCGCCTCGGCATCTCGTCCCAGGGCTTCCTCTCCGACCCCTCCCAGGCACTGCTCGCCCTGGTGGCGATCACCCTGTGGAGCGGCACCGGCTTCTGTGTCGTCGTCTACCTCGCCGCCCTCCAGGACGTTCCGCAGTCCCTGATCGAGGCGGCCCGGCTGGACGGTGCCGGCCGCCGCCACCTGCTGCGCCACGTCACCCTGCCCACGCTCACCCCGGTCACCGTCTTCCTCGTGCTGTGGCAGGCCATCAACTCCCTCCAGGTCTTCGACCTGGTGTACGTCACCACCAAGGGCGGTCCGCTCGGCTCCACCACGGTGATCGTCTACTTCATCTGGGAGCAGGCGTTCAAGAACGCCACGGCGGGATACGGGGCCTCGGCCGCCTATGTGCTGGCCGTCGCCCTCGGCCTGGCCGCCGGGGTCGTCCGCATCGTCCGGCGTCGGGGACGCCACCGTCTCGAAGGGGCCCGAACATGACGGCGACCTCGGCCCGTCCCGCCACCAGCCGCGCCCTCGCGGCAAAACCCGCCGCATCGCAACGGCGCCGCGTACGGCTCCCGTTCAGTCCCTGGCACCTGCTGCTGGCCCCGCTCGCCCTCACCTTCGCCGTGCCACTGGTCTGGCTGCTGCTGAGCTCGGTGATGAGCAACGCGGAGATCAACCGCTTCCCGCCGGCCCTGTGGCCCTCCGGCATCGACCTCGGCGGCTACCGCTATGTGCTGGGCAACGCGATGTTCCCCCGCTGGTTCGCCAACTCGCTGATCGTCTCCGCCGTCACCGTCACGGCGAACCTCGTGTTCGGCTCGCTGGCCGGCTACGCCTTCGCGCGGATGCGCTTCGCGGGCTCCCGGCTGCTCCTGGGGCTGATGCTGGCCACCATGGCGGTGCCCTTCCAGCTGACCATGATCCCGACGTTCCTGGTCATGAAGCAGCTCGGCCTCATCGACACGCTCGGCGCGCTGATCGTGCCGTCACTCGTCACCCCGTTCGCCGTCTTCCTGCTGCGGCAGTTCTTCCTCTCCCTGCCCAGGGAGCTGGAGGAGGCCGCGTGGATCGACGGCTGCTCGCGGCTGCGCGTCCTGTTCCGCATCGTGCTGCCCCTGTCCCGGCCGGCGCTGAGCACGGTCGCCGTCCTCACCTTCCTGACCACGTGGAACGACCTGACCTGGCCACTCATCGCCATCAACCACGACACCCAGTACACGCTGCAACTGGGCCTGACCACCTTCCAGGGACAGCACCACACCCAGTGGGCCGCCGTGATGGCCGGCAACGTCATCACCGTGCTGCCGGTGCTGCTCGCCTTCCTCGGCGCGCAGAAGACCTTCATCCAGTCGATCACCTCCAGCGGTCTCAAGGGCTGACCGCCTCCCTCTCCGTCACCGCTGTCACTTCAGGGAAGACCCATGCCACACACCCTTGACCTGCTCGTCGTCGGAGACGCCAATCCCGACGTCGTTCTCGGACCGCTCGACGCCCCGCTCGCCTTCGAACAGCGCGAGCAGCTCGTCGACGCCGGTGCCCTCACCCTCGGCGGTTCCGCCGCGATCATGGCGTGCGGCGCGGCCCGCCTCGGTCTGCGGGTGGCGTTCGCCGGCCGGGTCGGCGACGACGACGCGGGCCGCTACGTACGCGACGCCCTCGACGCGCGCGGCGTCGACACCCGCGCCCTGCGCGTCGATCCGCGTCTGTCCACCCCCCTCACCGTCGTGCTGACCCGAGCCGACGACCGCGCCATCGTCACGGCCCCGGGCACGCTGCCGGCCACGACGGCCGCCGACGTCCCGGCCGGGTTGCTGGCCGCCGCCCGGCACGTCCACGCCGCGTCGTACTTCCTGCTGCCCCGGCTCGCCGCCGGTCTGCCCGACCTGCTGCGGACCGCGCGCTCCCACGGTGCGACGACGTCCCTCGACACCAACGACGACCCCTCCGGGCGCTGGGACCCGCCCGGTCTGGACGCCGTACTCGCCCAGACCGACTACCTGCTGCCCAACGCGGCCGAGGCCCGGCAGCTCGCCGGACTCGGCACCACGGACCTCGAGAAGTCCGCCGCGGCGCTCGCCCGCCGGGGGCCGACGGTGGTCGTCAAGAACGGGGCCGAGGGCGCCCTGTGCCATGACGGACGCACCCTGGTCACCACCCGTGGCATCCCCGCGCGGCCCGTCGACACGGTGGGCGCCGGTGACAGCTTCGACGCCGGGTTCGTCGCCGCGCTCCTGGGCGGGCTCACGGTCCCGCAGGCCCTCGAACTCGCCGCCGTCTGCGGTGCGCTGTCCACCCGCGCCCCCGGGGGCACCACCGCCCAGCCCACCTGGGACGAAGCGTTCGCCCAGGCCACCCGCAACGGAAAGAACCCCGCATGAGCACCGCCCACCCGACCGCACCCAAGATCACCTTTGTCGGAGCCGGCAGCGTCGTCTTCACCCAGGGCCTGCTCGCCGACCTCTTCGCGTTCGACGAGCTGAAGTCCGCGCACATCGCGCTGCACGACATCGACGCGGAGCGCCTGGCCACCGCCCAGGCCGCCGCCGAGTACATCGCCGCCGAACGCGGCGCCCGCCCGCGCGTCACCGCGCACGCCGACCGCCGCGAGGCCCTCGTCGGCGCCGACTTCGTCATCAACATCGTGCAGGTCGGCATGCGGGAGGCGACCCGGACCGACTTCGAGGTACCGGCCCGCCACGGATTGCGCCAGACCATCGGCGACACCCTCGGCGTCGGCGGCATCTTCCGCGCACTGCGCACCTTCCCGCTGCTCAAGGCGCTCGGCCGGGACATCGCCGAGGTCTGCCCGGACGCCTGGCTGCTCAACTACACCAACCCGATGGCGATGAACGTCCAGTACCTCGCCGAGGCGACCGGGCTGACCAGGGTGGTGGGGCTGTGCCACTCCGTCTACTGGACGATCCAGGGCCTGTGCGACCTCCTCGAGGTCCCCTACGAGGAGGTCACCTACCGGGCGGCCGGCGTCAACCACCAGGCGTGGGTGCTGCGTCTGGAGCACGAGGGCAAGGACCTCCATCCACGGCTGGACGCCCTGATCGCCGAGGACGAGCAGCTGCGCCGGCGGGTGCGCATCGACATGTACCGGCGCCTGGGGCACTACCCGACCGAGACCAGCGAGCACTCCTCCGAGTACGTCCCCTGGTACCTGCACCACGACAGTGAGATCGACCGGCTGCGGCTGCCCGTCGGCGCCTACCTGGGCATCGTGGACGAGAACGTGGCCGAGTACGAGCGGACCCGCGACGCCCTGGCGTGCGGGGCGCCGCTCACGGTCGAGGGCACCATGGAGTACGCGCCGCAGATCATCCACAGCATCGTGACCGGCACGCCCCGCACGATCTACGGCAACGTGCCGAACCACGGCCTGATCGAGAACCTCCCCGCCCGCGGCGCCGTCGAAGTGCCGTGCCTGGTCGACTCCTCGGGCGTCCAGCCCACCCGCGTCGGGGCGCTGCCCGCGCAGCTCGCCGCGCTCAACCGCGCCTACCTGAGCACCACCGACCTGGTCGTGCGGGCGGCGACGGAGGACGACCCGCGGCACATCCGGCAGGCCGCGATGGCCGACCCGGCGACCGCGGCCGCCCTGCCGGTCGAACGGATCTGGCAGCTGTGCGACGACATGGTGCGTGCCCACGGGGACCGTCTGCAGCCGGGGTTGCGGACCGTGCTCGACCTCTGAGACGACCGGGAAGGAGACCGCGATGCCTCGTGTGACGCTGGCCCTGGTCGGTGCCGGGCTGCGCGGAGTGACCTACGCACGCCGCGCACACGCCACGGGCGCGGGCCGGGTGGTGGCGGTGGCCGAGCCGGACCCCGTACGGCGGGCGGCGGTGGCCCGCGAGTTCCGTGTCCCCGCCCACCGGCTCTACACCGGCTGGGAGGAGCTGGCCGGTCAGGAGCGGCTGGCGGACGCGGCCGTCGTCGCCACCCAGGACCGTCTGCACACGGGGCCGGCCGTCCGGCTGGCCGACCTCGGCTACCACCTGCTCCTGGAGAAACCGATGGCGACCGAGGAACGGGAGGCCGTCGCCATCGCCGAGGCCGCGGAGCGCAACGACATCGTGCTCGCCGTCTGCCACGTCCTGCGGTACGCGCCGTACACGCAGGCGCTCAAGTCCCTCCTGGACAGCGGCCGGATCGGCCGCCTGACCAGCGTGGAACACCTGGAGCCGGTCGGCTGGTGGCACCATGCCCACTCGTTCGTCCGGGGCAACTGGCGTCGCTCCGACACCTCCGCCCCGATGCTGCTCACCAAGGCGTGCCACGACGTGGACTGGCTGGTCCACGTCATCGGCCGCACTCCGCGACGGGTCGGCTCCTTCGGCTCGCTCACCCACTTCCGCGCCGACGCCGCCCCGCCCGGGGCCGCTTCCCGCTGCCTGGACTGCTCGGTCGAACCGACCTGCCCGTACTCGGCCAAGCGGCTCTACCTCGGCTGCCTGGGCGATCCGGACAGCGAGTTCTGGCCGCTGTCGGCGATCACGGACACCCTCACCGAGGAGGGCGTCCTCCAGGCCCTGCGAACCGGCCCCTACGGCCGCTGCGTGTACGCCTGCGACAACGACGTCGTGGACCATCAGGTCGTCGCCATGGAGTTCGACGACGGCGCCACCTGCTCGTTCACCATGAGCGCCTTCACTCCTATGGGGCACCGCCGCACCCGGCTGCACGGCACGCACGGCTTCGCCGAGGGCGACGGGACGACCATCCGGGTGGTCGACTTCCGCACCGGCGACGAAACGCTCGTCGACCCGCACGTCACCGCCGGGGCTTCGGCGGCCGACGGACACGGCGGCGGGGACGAGGCCCTGGTCGACGCCTTCCTCGAGGCCCTCGCCACCGGTGACGCGAGCGCTCTCCGGTCGGACGCGGCGGCGAGCCTGCGGACCCACCGCGTCGTCTGGGCCGCGGAGCGGGCCCGCCTGACCGGCACGGTGGTCACGATCGACCCGTGACCACCGCCCCCGGCCGGACACGGCTCGCACGCTGTCGCGGCCGCACCGGGCATTCACCCGACCGGCGGACAGACACGTACGACGAGAACGGGGCGCACCCGGACGGCGCGCTGCGGGGCGGTCCGTGCGGGGCCCACACTGGGGGCATGGTTTACCTCGATCCGTCGGAGGTGTCACGGCGATTCCCCGAGCGGCCGGTGAGCGTGGCATCGGCCCGACGGTTCGTGCGTGCCGCACTGGACGACGTCGCCGCGGACCTCGTGGACACGGCTCAGCTCCTGGTGAGCGAGCTGGTCACCAACGCGGTGCTGCACGCCCGCACCGAGGTCGAGGTAGCGGTGTCACGCCCCGAAGGCCGGGTGCGCGTACGGATCGGTGACCGGCGGCCGAGCCGTGGACTCGTACCGCAGCACTGCCCGCCGTACGCCGGTACGGGACAGGGGCTGGCACTGGTCGAGCAGCTGGCCTCGCGGTGCGGGGTCGACTCCGGCGACGAGGGCAAGACGGTGTGGTTCGAGCTGTGGCCCGACGGTCCGCCGCCGCCGTCGTCCGGATGGGAGCCCTCCGTGCCGGCGTGGCCCTCCGAACAGACGGTGACGCTCGTCGACGTGCCGAGCGCGCTGTACTTCGCGTGCGCGCAGCACCGGCACGCGGTGCTGCGCGAAGTGACCCTCGCCGCGTCCGTCGGGGACGACCTGCGCGTGGTGCCCGAAGATCTCACGACCGCCCACGACATCAACAACGTGATCAGCGCGTGTGCGACGGCCGCGCTGCGGGAGCCGTACCCCGAGGCGGGCCTCCGCTCCGTGCGCCTGCCGATGCCGGCCGACGCCGCACCGGCGGTACGGACGCTGCGCCACGTGCTCGACCAGGCCGAGGAGGGCGCGCGGGAGGAACTGCTGCTCACCCTGCCGGCTCTGCCGCGCGCCCGTGCCTTCCAGGACTGGCTGTTCGACCAGATCGTCGGCCAGCTGACCGGGGGCCAGCCCACCGCGTGGACGGTGATGCCCCGCGAGCCGGAGGTCAGCTCCTCCGAGCTCGTGCCGTGGGACGCCGGCCAGATGCAGGCCAGCAGGATTCCGACCGTCGTGGCCGACGAGGGCAACCGGATCATCGCGGCGAACGGGCCGGCGGCGGACCTGCTGGGCTGGACACCGGACGATCTCGTCGGGCGCAGGCTGACCACGCTCATTCCCGAGCACCTGCGCGGGCGGCACACGGCGGCGTTCACCTCGCTGCTGCTCACCGGTCGTGCCCGCATCGTGGGCCGCTCCGTGCCGCTTCCCGCGCTGCACCGTGACGGCGACGTGGTTCCGGTGCGGCTGTACATCCAGACACAGGAGACGGCCGACGGCCGCACCGTCTTCGTCGGCCAGCTCACCCCGCGGGCGAGCACGACCCTCGACGTGCCGAGGGGTCCTGGCAGGAGCGGGCAGGCGGCGACCCCGGAGGCCGACGAGGGCCCGTCACCGACCGCCCCGGAGCGCGCCCGCAGGACGAGCGGCGCCGAGCGCGGCATGTCGGCGCTGGACCGGCTGTCCCTCCTGGCCGACCTGGGGGCGCAGCTCAACAACACCCTGGACCTGGACGAGGGGCTGCGGTGCGCCGGCCGACTGCTGACGCAGCGGCTGGCCGACTGGTGTGTGGTGGACCTGTTCACCGAGCATGCCCAGGTGGACCGGGTCTGTGTCGTCCACCGGGATCCCCGGGGCCTGCGCCCCGGGGCGTACGAGGGCAGGCTCCCGGCGGTCTCCGAGGAGTCGCGCGGCCCGCTGGCCCGGGCGCTGCGCGGCGCGGGGCCCCTGCTGCTCACCGATGTCGCGCCGCCGAACCGGGCCGGGAGCGCGCTGGACAGGAACTACCTCGAACTGCTCCGGGCGCTCGGCGCCGGCAGCGCCGTCGTCGCTCCGCTGCGGGCCCGCCGGAAGATCTTCGGGGCTCTGACCCTGACCCGCGCGCCCGGCGGGCGGCCGTTCGCCCAGGACGACCTTGCTCTGGTCGACGACCTGGTCCACAGCCTGGCGCTGGGGGTGGACAACGCCCGGTTGTACCAGCAGACCCGTTCCATCGCCGAGCGGCTGCAGCACTCCCTGCTGCCGGTGCTGCCGGAGGTCGAGGGTCTGCAGCTGGCCGCCCGCTACGCCGCCTCCTCGACCACCGCGCAGGTCGGCGGGGACTGGTACGACAGCTTCGTCGTGCCCAGCGGGGACACGGCCGTGGTCATCGGCGACGTCACGGGACACAATCTCGACGCGGCCATCGCCATGAGCCAGCTGCGCAGCATGCTCCGCGGCATCGCCGTGGACCGCCAGGAGCCACCCGCGGTGGTGCTCCACCGCCTGGACCTTGCGAACCACAGTCTCTACCGGGAGGCCACCGCCACCTGCGTCTACGGCCTGGTCAAGGGGTCCGCTCCGGGCCCCTGGGAGCTGAAGCACTCCTCCGCCGGCCATCTGCCGCCCCTGCTGACCACCCGGGAAGGCGGGACCCGCTACCTCGATGACGGCGCGGGTCTGCTCCTGGGCATGGACCCCGATGTCCCCCGGCCCACGGCCCGCCATCCGCTGCCGGCCCACTCGACCCTGCTGCTGTACACCGACGGCCTCATCGAGCGCCGTGACGAACCCCTCGACGACGCCCTGGAACGGCTGCGCCGCCTGGCCGCCGATCTGGCCCGCGAGCCCCTCGACACGTTCTGCGACGAGCTGCTGATCGGCCTGGGGGCCGACAGCGCCGACGACATCGCCGTCCTCGCCGTCCGCCCCTCGCCGCCGCTGTGATCCGTGGCGGGCTCGTCGTACCGGGGACGACGGGTCAGCCCGGACGGTCCGCCGCCAGCAGCTCCGCGATCTGTCCGTGCAGCCGCTGCGGCACCCGGACGGCCCAGCGGTCGGCCGCCTCGGCGCTCAGCTCGCGGCTCCACCGCCAGCTGTTCCGCGCCGCCGTGCGCAGCTCGCCCTCCCGGGCGGCGGCGGTCGTGGTGGCGTAGCGGTCGACGTCGGCGGCGGGCAGATCCTGTTCCAGTGCGCGGCTGGGGGTCAGCCAGTGCGCGGTGCTGTCGCGCAGGAGCCGGCAGAGCTGCAGTTGCTGCGGGGCGACGACACTGTGCAACAGGGCGTGGGCGCGGGCCACTTCGCCGCGGGCCAGGACGTGGGCCAGCATCAGGGTCCAGTTGGCCAGCTCGTCGGTGAGCTGCTGCGCGGTGCCGGCCGGCTCGGGCGGCCGGAACGCGGCCAGCCGCCGGGCGGCCGCGGTGAGGCGTCCGGTGCGGTCCAGCAGGACGGCGGCCTCGGGGCGGGGCAGGTGCACCATGCCCTCCCAGGTGGGGACTTCCTCGATGCCGGGACCGGCCGGGGTGATGTGGAACTCGCCGCGCATCAGGTCCTCGAAGACGACGGCGAGGATGCCGTACATGTTGGTGTACGCCAGCTGGAGCGGAGCGAGCCGTGCGAGGAAGGCCCGGGCGTCGAAGTCGTCGAGGTGCTCGTCCTCGACGTAGAGGTACGCCTCGATGTCGGAGTGGGCGTCGGCCTCGCCGACCGTCCAGGAGCCGTAGAGGAGTACGCCCTCGAGACGGGGTTCGGACCGGGCGAGCTGCCGCAGACGGGCGATGCGGTCGTCCAGGGCGGGGCAGCGGGAGTGAACGGACA
Source organism: Streptomyces lancefieldiae (assembly GCF_031845825.1). Lineage (NCBI taxonomy): Bacteria > Bacillati > Actinomycetota > Actinomycetes > Kitasatosporales > Streptomycetaceae > Streptomyces > Streptomyces lancefieldiae. The sequence continues at coordinate 192,266 of NZ_JAVRFH010000010.1, forward strand.
TGGGGTGACTGTCTCCTGAGTGAACGCGCGGGCACGCGTGACGGGCGCCCGGCGTCTGCCGGGCGGGTGGCTGTGGACCGTGCGGTCGGTTCAGGAGACGCCCATGGCGGGGATTCTATGCGACGCCGGTGGAGGGCGGAGTGACGGTCGGGAACCGGGAACCGGGAATCGCGAACCAGGCGCCGCACGGCCCTGCCCGTTCGGGCAGCTGCTTCTGCCTCAAGGGCTCCTGACGTCCGCGGACGGGGGCGTTAGCTTCGCTCCGTGAGCAACATGTCCTGGCGAGCGCCCAGGTGAACGACGAGCGGCTGATCGTGACGCAGGCGTCCGAGGACACGGGCGAGGAACGGCAGCGGCAACCTGGACCGGATGGGCAGCCGGAACCGGCACCAGCACCAGCACCGGAACAACAGGCGCGGGCCGGGAAGCGGCGGCGCCGCGGGCCGGGGCCCTTCACGCTGCTGGTGCTCCCCGGTCTGGTGACCGTCACCGGCGTGGCCACGTTCCTCACGCTGACGGGCGGGCTGCCCTCCCCGTGGCCCGAGGACTCCGGTGCGGGCCAGACCGCCGCGGCCGTCATCGACCCCTCCTACGTCCCGTGGCTGCGCAAGGCGGCGTCGGCCTGCACGGTCCTCGAGCCGTCGGTGCTGGCCGCCCAGATCGACCAGCTCTCCGGCTGGACCGACGACACGGACGACCTGTCGGGACAGAAGGGCATCGCCGCCTTCACCGACAGCGAGTGGCGCACCTGGGGCAAGGACGACGACGGCAACGGGAACTCCTCGCCCCGCGATCCGGCGGACGCCATCATGGCCCTCGGCCGGCGGGACTGCTCCCTGGCCGGGAAGATGACCGACCTGCGCACCGAGGGCAGGGTCAGCGGGGACCTCGTGGACCTGACGCTCGCCGCCTACGCGTCGGGACCGGACGCCGTGACGCAGGCGGGTCGTGTGCCCCCCGCCGCCAAGACGTACCTCGCCGAGGTCAAGGCCCTGCTCCCGCGGTACGAGGCACTCGACCGGGACGACTCCGGCGACGGTGCGGGTGCGGCGGCCGGCGCGCTGCTGAGCCCTCCGGTGACCCCGCTCACCATCACCTCGCCGTTCGGCTCGCGGGAGCACCCGCTGACCGGGGTGACCAAGCTGCACACCGGCGTGGACTTCGCCGCGCCCCAGGGAGCGCCGGCCGTCGCGGCCCGCGAGGGCCGGGTCGTGTTCGCCGCGCCGACCACCGCGTACGGCAACCGCGTCGTGATCGACCACGGGACCCTCGAGGGCAAGCGGCTGGAGACGACCTACAGCCACCTGTCGTCCCTGGAGGCCGCCGTGGGACAGACCGTCGAGGCCGGAACCCTGATAGGCCGGGTCGGCTCCACCGGTCTGTCCACCGGTCCCCACCTGCACTTCGAAGTCGTCTTCGACGGGTACTACGCCGACCCGCGGCCCTGGCTCGTCGCCGGCGGCTGAGGGTGCGGGGTGCCCGCCCCGGTGTGCGGCACGGGCCGGTTCGGCCGCCGCTCACGGGCCGCCGATCGCTCACGCGGCGTGCGCCCGGTCCCGCACGGCGCGTACGGGACCGGTCGGGGTTCGGACGGCCCTGACCCGGTAGGTGGTTCTGGCCGGGTCGATCAGTGGCTCGCCCAGTGCGATCCGGCCGGCGGCCTGGAGCAGGTCGCACTCGGCGGTGGGCAGCGCCGTGTAGCAACCGCCCCTGCCGGTGGCCGAGTCCAGAGGCCGCCAGTAGCTGTATCTGCGCCGTCCGCCCTCCCGCACGGTGACGAAAACGGGGGTACGCGCGTCGGAGACGATCCGCAGGACCTCGGCCTCGGCGGGGCTGAGCGGGGCGCTCGGGCGGGGCCCGCGGTGGCCGGTCGCGAGGGAGCCGGCGGTCTGTGCGTGGACGACGGTAAGCGGCATCGGCTGGGGCCTTTCCGGGACGGGGACTCGAGACCGCCTACCCGCTCCGGCCGGTGTTGATCTCGCTTGCCCGCATTCTGGTGCACGGCACTGACAATGCCGTTGCCGCACCGCCGAGCACGGCGGGTCAGCCCTGGGGTACGCCCACGCGCCGCACGGGGTGGGGGTTGAGGCGGGCGAAACCCTCCTGGCGTTCGTAGGGGAAGTAGGGATAGGGAGCCGTGCCGGCGCTCGCGGCGTCGAGCCTGGCCACCTGCTCCTCGGTCAGGGCCCACCCGACGGCGCCGAGGTTCTGCCGCAGCTGCTCCTCGTTGCGGGCGCCGATGATGACCGAGGAGACGGTCGGGCGCCGCAGCAGCCAGTTGATGGCGATCTGGGGCACGGTCCGCCCCGTCTCCTCGGCGATGGCGTCCAGCGCGTCGACCACCCGGAACAGCAGCTCGTCCGCCACGGGTGGGCCGTAGTCGGCCGTGGCGTGCAGCCGGCTCCCGGCCGGGAGCGGTTGGCCGCGCCGGATCCGGCCGGTGAGCCGCCCCCACCCCAGCGGGCTCCAGACGACGGCTCCGACGCCCTGGTCGAGCGCCAGCGGCATGAGCTCCCACTCGTAGTCCCGGCCGACGAGGGAGTAGTAGACCTGGTGCGCCGCGTAGCGCCGGTGTCCGTGGGCGTCCGCGTCGGCCAGCGACTTCATCAGCTGCCACCCGCTGAAGTTCGAGACCCCGGTGTAGCGGAGCTTCCCGGCCCGTACGAGGTCGTCGAGGGTGGAGAGCACCTCCTCCACCGGCGTTCCGGCGTCGAAGGCGTGCAGTTGGAAGAGGTCGATGTAGTCCGTGCCCAGCCGGCGCAGGGCCCGGTCGACCGCCGTGATCAGACGCGCCCGCGAGGTTCCCGCGTCCGCCGGCCCGTCGCCCGTCGGCAGCCCGGCCTTGGTGGAGATGATCACCTGGTCGCGCCGCCCCTTCACGGCGGCACCGAGCACCTCCTCCGACGCCCCGCCGGAGTAGACGTCGGCCGTGTCGAACATGGTCACTCCCGCGTCCAGGCAGATGTCGACCAGTCGGCGCGCCTCCGCCTCGTCCGTGCTGCCCCAGGCGCCGAAGAGCTCTCCCCGCCCACCGAAGGTACCGGCGCCGAAGCTCAGTGCGGGGACCATGAGTCCGGACGCGCCCAGTCTCCTGAATTCCACAACCGCATCCCTCCGTATGGCCGTCCGTCGCGTCGTGGTGGTGCACGTCGCGCGCGAGGCGGCAACCGTTAACGGGACTTCTGTTCCGTTAAGATGTCCACAGACTAACGGCAAGCCAGCAGTTAATGGAACCGGAGTACCGTTATGACTTCCGAAGGCATGAACCCCGGCACCACCCGCCCGGGCGGCCGTACCGCCCGCGTGCGGTCCGCCGTACTCCGGGCGGCCGGCGACGCCCTCGCGGAGCACGGCCTGGCCGGCCTCGACCTCGCCGACGTGGCCCGTCGCGCCGAGGTGGGCCGGACCACGGTCTACCGCCGGTGGGGGACCCCGGCCAACCTGGTCGCCGACCTGCTCGCGGACATGGCCGAGCAGTCCCTCCCCCGCGCCGAGACCGGCACGCTCCTCGGCGATCTGCGGGCCAACGCCCGGCTCGTGCGGCGCACGCTGGCCGACCCTCGCCAGGGCGCGCTCTTCAAGGCGGTGATCGCCGCCGCGACCGGCGACGAGCAGGCGGCCGCCGCCCTCCACCGGTTCTACGACGCCCGCGTCACGGAGTGGGAGCCCTGCGCCCGCCAGGCCGTCGAACGCGGTGAACTGCCCGAGGGCACCGACACGCGCGAAGTGATCCGCGCGGTCTCCGCTCCCCTCTACTACCGCCTGCTGACCACCGATCAGCCCCTGGACGAGGCGACGGCCGACCGCGCCGCCGAGGCCGCGGCGGCAGCGGCCCGGGCGGGAGTCTTCGTCTGATCCTCCTGCCCGTCTCCGGGTCCGTTGCGAGGCGTGACGACCGCGGCATGCGGCAGGATGGGGCCATGAGCGTAGTCAAGATCAACGTACTGACCGTTCCCGCCGAGCAGCGCGAGACACTGGAGAAGCGCTTCGCCTCACGGGCCCATGCCGTGGAGAACTCCGACGGGTTCGAGTGGTTCGAACTCCTGCGGCCCGTGGAAGGCACCGACGACTACCTCGTCTACACGCGCTGGCGTGACGAGGAGTCCTTCCAGGCCTGGATGGAGGGCCCCATGAAAGCGGCGCACCGCGGCGGTGGCGCGGAGGGCGGCGAGGCTCCCAAGCCGGCGGCGAGCGGGTCCACGCTGTGGTCCTTCGAGGTGGTGCAGCAGGCGGCGCCGAAGAGCGCCTGAGCGGTGGAGTTGAACGACGGCGCGGACTCCGTGCCGGGGGTACACCCGTAAGGCGCCGACCGTCTGACGGCCCGGCGGCAACCGCCGGCCGGGCCGTCGGCCTTCGGCTGCCCGGCTCAGGCCAGCTGGACGAGGAGGTCTCCCCCCTCGACCTGCTGGATGCGGTTGACGGCGAGCCTGGTCACCGTGCCGGACTTCGGCGCGGTGATCGTGGCCTCCATCTTCATCGCCTCGATGGTGGCCACGGTGGCACCGGCCTCGACCTCGTCGCCCTCGGCGACCGCGAGCGTCACCACGCCCGCGAACGGCGCCGCGACATGGCCGGGGTCGGCACGGTCGGCCTTCTCCGTGACCGGGACGTCACAGGCCGCCGACCGGTCGCGGACCTGGATCGGCCTGAGCTGGCCGTTCAGAGAGGACATCACGGTGCGCATGCCGCGCTCGTCGGCGTCACCGACCGCCTGCAGCTCGATGAGCAGACGGACACCGGGGTCGAGGTCGACCGTGTACTCCTTGCCGGGGCGCAGCCCGTAGAAGAAGTCCTTGCTGTCCAGGACGCTGGTGTCGCCGAAGGAGGCGCGGTGGGCGTCGAACTCGCGGGCCGGTCCGGGGAACAGCAGCCGGTTGAGCGTCGTCCGGCGCTCCTTGGCCAGCCCGGTGCGGTCGTCGGGGGTCAGCTCCGGCAGGGGCTTGGCCTCGGCGCGGCCCCGCAGCGCCTTGCTGCGGAACGGCTCGGGCCAGCCGCCGGGCGGGGTGCCCAGTTCGCCGCGCAGGAAGCCGACGACGGAGTCGGGGATGTCGAACCGGTCCGGCTCCGCCTCGAAGTCCGCCGGGGAGACGCCGGCGCCCACCAGGTGCAGGGCCAGGTCGCCGACCACCTTGGACGAGGGGGTGACCTTCACCAGGCGGCCCAGCATCCGGTCGGCCGCGGCGTACATCGCCTCGATGTCCTCGAAGCGGTCGCCGAGACCGAGCGCGATCGCCTGGGTGCGCAGGTTGGAGAGCTGCCCGCCGGGGATCTCGTGGTGGTAGACGCGGCCGGTCGGTGAGGCCAGGCCCGCCTCGAAGGGCGCGTAGACCCTGCGCACGCTCTCCCAGTACGGCTCCAGGTCGCCGACGGCCTGGAGGTCGAGGCCGGTGGGCCGCTCGGTGTGGTCCGTCGCGGCGACGATCGCCGACAGCGACGGCTGCGAGGTGGTGCCCGCCATGGACGCCACCGCCCCGTCGACCGCGTCCGCGCCGGCCTGGACCGCGGCGAGGTAGGTGGCGAGCTGACCGCCGGTGGTGTCGTGGGTGTGCAGGTGCACCGGCAGGTCGAACTCCCGGCGCAGCGCGGAGACCAGCGTCGCCGCGGCCGGTGCGCGCAGCAGCCCGGCCATGTCCTTGACGGCCAGGACGTGGGCTCCGGCGTTCACGATCTGCTCGGCGAGGCGCAGGTAGTAGTCCAGCGTGTACAGCCGCTCGGACGGGTCGGACAGGTCCGCGGTGTAGCAGAGGGCGACCTCGGCGACGGACGTGCCGGTCTGCCGTACGGCGTCGATGGCGGGCCGCATCTGGTCGACGTCGTTGAGGGCGTCGAAGATGCGGAAGACGTCGATGCCGGTGGCGGCGGCCTCCTGCACGAAGGCGTCGGTCACCTCGGTCGGGTACGGGGTGTAGCCGACGGTGTTGCGACCGCGCAGCAGCATCTGCAGGCAGATGTTGGGCACGGCCTCGCGCAGGGCGGCCAGGCGCTCCCACGGGTCCTCGGCGAGGAAGCGGAGGGCGACGTCGTAGGTGGCACCGCCCCAGCACTCCAGGGACAGCAGTTGGGGCAGGGTGCTCGCGACCACCGGGGCGACGGCGAGCAGGTCCTTGGTGCGGACCCGGGTGGCGAGCAGCGACTGGTGGGCGTCGCGGAACGTGGTGTCGGTGACCCCGATGGTGGGCGAGTCGCGCAGCCGGCGCGCGAAGCCCTCCGGGCCGAGCTCGGCGAGCCGCTGCCGGGAGCCGGCCGGGGGTTCACCGGCGGGCAGCGGCGGCAGCTTCGTCAGCGGGTCGACGAGTGCCGGGCGCTCGCCGTGCGGCTTGTTCACCGTGACGTCGGCGAGGTAGGTGAGCAGCTTCGTGCCGCGGTCGGCGGAGTGGCGCGCGGTGAGCAGGTGCGGACGCTGCTCGATGAACGACGTGGTGACCCGGCCGGCCTGGAAGTCGGGGTCGTCCAGCACGGCTTGGAGGAAGGGGATGTTGGTGGCGACGCCACGGATGCGGAACTCGGCCACGGCGCGCCGGGCGCGGTTCACGGCGGTGGCGAAGTCCCGGCCGCGGCAGGAGAGTTTGACCAGCATCGAGTCGAAGTGGGCGCTGATCTCCGTACCGGCGTGGGTGGTGCCGCCGTCGAGGCGGATGCCCGAGCCGCCGGGCGAGCGGTAGGCGCTGATCCGCCCGGTGTCCGGGCGGAAGCCGTTGGCCGGGTCCTCGGTGGTGATGCGGCACTGCAGCGCGGCGCCGCGCAGGGTGATGTTCTCCTGGGCGAGACCGAGGTCGGCCAGCGTCTCACCGGCGGCGATCCGCAGCTGGGACTGCACGAGGTCGACGTCGGTGACCTCCTCGGTGACCGTGTGCTCGACCTGGATGCGCGGGTTCATCTCGATGAAGACGTGGTTTCCGTCGCGGTCGACGAGGAACTCCACGGTGCCGGCGTTGCGGTAGCCGATCTGCCGGGCGAAGTTCACGGCGTCGGCGCAGATCCGCGTCCGCAGGTCCGGGTCGAGGTTCGGGGCGGGCGCCAGCTCGACGACCTTCTGGTGGCGGCGCTGTACCGAGCAGTCCCGCTCGAAGAGGTGGATGACATGGCCCTGCCCGTCGGCGAGGATCTGGACCTCGATGTGACGGGGTTCGACGACGGCTTTCTCCAGGAAGACCGTCGGGTCACCGAAGGCGGACGCCGCCTCCCGGGAGGCCGCTTCGATGGCCTCGCGCAGCTGGGCGGGGACCTCGACGCGGCGCATGCCGCGTCCGCCGCCGCCCGCGACCGCCTTGACGAACACCGGGAAGCCGATGCCGTCGGCGGCGCGGACGAGTTCGTCCACGTCGGTGGAGGGTGCGGACGAGCCGAGGACCGGTACTCCGGCCTCGCGGGCGGCGGCCACGGCGCGGGCCTTGTTGCCGGTCAGTTCGAGGATCCGCGCGCTCGGTCCGACGAACGTGATGCCGGCCTCCTCGCACGCGCGGGCCAGTTCGGGGTTCTCGGACAGGAATCCGTAGCCCGGGTAGACGGCGTCGGCTCCCGCTCGGCGCGCCGCGCGGACGATCTCCTCCACGGAGAGATAGGCGCGCACCGGGTGCCCCGGCTCCCCGATCTCGTACGCCTCGTCGGCCTTCAGGCGGTGCAGCGAGTTGCGGTCCTCGTGCGGGAAGACGGCGACGGTGCGCGCGCCGAGCTCGTAGCCCGCGCGGAACGCCCGGATCGCGATCTCACCGCGGTTGGCGACCAGCACCTTGTGGAACATTGGTGATCCCTTCAGCCTGCCGGGTGACGAGACCATGGTGTCGGCGGCACCGGCGGTACGCCATGTGAGCCGGGCCACTCCTGGCCCCCGCGCGGTCGGGGCCGGCGCCGGCCGACGTCCCCGGCCCCGACCCCGGGACGGCGTACGTGGGGCCGCCGCCGGCCGGCACCGGCGTACGGTCACGCCGTGGCGCAGGAGGCGCCGTTGAGGCTGAAGGCGGTCGGGGCGGTGTTGGTGGTGCCCTTGCCGGCGGTGAAGCCGAGGGTGACCGTGCCGCCCGCGGGGATGGTGGAGGTGTAGGAGGCCGGGGCGACGCTCACCGCGCCGGCGTTCTGGGCGGCGGTGCCTCCCCACATGTTCGTGATGGTCTGGCCGTCCGCGAAGGCGAAGGCGAGCGTCCACGGGCCGATGGAGGCGGTCCCGGTGTTGCGGACGGCGATCTCGCCCTGGAAGCCCCCGGGCCACTCGCCCACGACACGGTATCCGACGGAGCAGGCGGCCCCCGGGGTGCTGCCGTCGTCGCCGGTCGTGACGTCCACGGTGGCGGAGCGGGCCGAGCGGTTGCCCGCCGCGTCCCGGGCGTAGACGGCGAAGGTGTAGGTGGTGTCGGCGGTGAGGCCGGTCACGGTGGCGGTGTTGGTGGTGGAGGCGGCGGCTCGGGTCTCGGAGCCTCCGGCGAGCCGGACGACGTCGTAGCCGGTGACGCCCACGTCGTCGGTGGCGGCGGTCCAGCCGAGGGTGACGGAGGTGGCCGTGACGGCGGAGGCGATCGGGGTGCCGGGGGCCGTCGGTGCCTGGGTGTCGTCCGGGTCGCCGCCGCCGTACACGGTGGCTTCCTCCGAGGTCCGGGCGATGCCGTCGGCGCCGTGGAAGATGCGTTCGCCCCAGGAGCTGAGCCGGCTGGGGTCGAAGTCGAGGGCGAGGTCGAGGACGGGGTCGGTGTTGCCGCTCCAGGACCAGGCCAGGTAGCCGAGGTCGAGCTGCTCGGCGGTGGCCATCATGGTGTCCTCGTCGGGGTCGCCCCACTGGTCGGCCGGGCCGCCGAACTCGCCGATGACGATGGGCAGTTTCGCGTCGACGAAGGCGTTCAGGTAGTCGGTGATCTCCTGGGCGGTGTCGAAGACGCTGTACATGTGGATCGAGAAGATCAGGTTGCCGGTGGGGTCGGCGTCGTGGACGGACCGGGCGTTGGCCCTCATGACGCCCTGCCAGTCCTGGCCCCAGTTGGGCGCGTCCACCATGATCGTGTGCTGGAGGCCGGCGGCGCGCAGCTTCTTGATCGCCGCGGCGGTCGGCTCGGTCCAGCCGGCGGGGTCGGTGTTGCCCCAGGGCTCGTTGCCGATGTTGACGATGACGTAGTCCTCTTCGCCCGCCAGCACGTCCTTGAGGCCGATCCAGTAGTCGGCCGCGTGGTCGAGCGTGCCTGCCGCGGCGTCCTCGCCGTAGCCGGTGGTGTCGTGCACCTCCAGTACGCAGATCAGCCGGTTGGCCTTGCACTGGCCGATGACGGCGGCCACGTCCTCGGGGCTGTTCTCGCTCCAGCGGTGGCCGTCGGACAGGACGACCCGGACGGTGTTGGCGCCCAGTGCCTTGACGTCCGCCAGTGACTGCGTCTCGCCGGGATACCAGGTGTGGGCGTGATTGACCCCGCGCATGACGAAGTCGTTGCCGTTGCCTTCCAGCAGCCGGCCCTCGCTGATGTGCAGGCCGGTGGCCTGCGCACCGGAGGACTGCGCCAGCGCGACGGCCGGGCAGAGGGCCCCTGCGAGGACCAGCCCGACCAGGGCGGCGAGTCCGGTCAGCAGGCGGGCCAAGGGCTTCTGAAGGCGGGCCAGGGGCTTCTGGGGTGTATCGCGTCTTGCTGTGCGCACGGCGACTCCAGGACCAGTAGTGCGGACACGGTGGACGACGAGAGTGTGGGAGCGCTCCCATAAACTCATTACGCCGCGTACACGTCAAGATGTCGGGCGGAAAAGGCCTCGGTGACCTGAAGGCCGGACGGTGGGCGCACGGGTGCCCGCACCGTCCGGCCCGGTGGCTCAGACAGCCGCCCTCCACGCGTCGTCACGGTGTGCCACGCCGTCGCCCACCAGGCTCAGCACCGAACGCATCGCGCGGCGCACGGCCTCACGTGACTCGTCGGTCGGGTCGACGCTCTCGAAGGCGTGGTGACCGTGCGGCACGTCGACCACCTCGACGTGCGCCCCGCAGTTCTCGGCCTCGGTCAGGAACTCCTCGACGGTGGCGGCGATCTCGGGCATCTCCAGCCCCGCCCGGGTGAGGACGAGGGGCAGGGCGCCGGCGTTCGCGACCGCGCGCGCCGGGTGGAACCGGGTGCCGGACAGCCCCCAGTTCGGCAGCGGGGCGAGGACCGGGTAGGAGGCCGCCAGGCAGCGCAGCCATGCCGGGGGCGCCTCCAGCCAGTCCGCCGCGATCGGACCACCGCCCGAGAAGAACCACAGCGCGATCCGGTCCTCGTCCACCCGCGGATCGGCCCGGACCCGTTCCACGGCGGCGGCCACGTCCGCGGCGGCGCGCGCGTAGTCGGCCAGGTCGTGCAGGCGGTGGTCGAGGACCGCGCCCACCGCCCCGCCCCCGGCCGCGTACCGGGCGTATCCCCTCAGGACCGGCCAGTCCCTCGGGGTCGGCCGGGCGTCGGCCGGGACCGGACCGCCGTGCACGAACACCACCGCCGGTCGTGGCTCCTGCGCGTCGGGCAGGTACAGGTCGACGTTCCCGTGCCGCTCCCTGGGCACGTCGGGGACCTCCAGCAGGAACGGCCGCAGGTGCGCGGGCGGTGCCGCGGCGTCGACGGGCTCCAGCCGGTGCCCCTCGCCGGCCGCGGCCCGCAGCAGGACGTCCGTGAGTTCGGCGGGGCAGGACAGCATCGGCCAGTGACCGGTGGGCAGTTCGAAGAAGGTCACCCGGGGATCGACCAGGGCCCGCAGCGCGGGGTCGCCGAAGCCCACCAGCATCTGGACCATCTCGATGCTCGCCCCGTTGCCGGTGCACAGCACGCCGGTGGTGGGCACCGAGGCCACCGCGCCGGTCAGTCGCAGCGATTGGAGCAGGGTGCCCAGCGGTTGCGGGGCGGCGAGGGCGGTGAGCCGGTCCAGGGCCGGGCCGGGTATGCCCGCGGTGCTGCCCCAGAGCCGCCATTCGTCCCGGCCCGGGGGCGGCAGTACTCCGTCGGCCACCTCCCCGCCCGGCCCCGCCCGCCCGGCCAGCCGCTCGCGCAGGGACTGGTCGGGCACGGCGGCCAGGGCCGGGGCCCCGTCCCGCGGCATGCCCGAGTCCAGGTACACGATCCGCTCCACGCGCCCCGCCCGCCGGTCGGCGGCGCCGAGCGCCGGGTGGATGCCGTAGTCGTGGCCGACGAGCACGATCCTCCGGTCCGCCGCCGTGCCGACGGAGTCGATCACCGCGAGGACGTCCGCGATGTGCGTCTCCAGGTCGATGCCGGCCGTCGCGGTGCGCGGCCCGTCGAGCCCGGTGAGGGGCACCGCGTGCGCCTCGGTACCCGCTGCGGTCAGTCGCGCGGCTGTGTCCCGCCAGATGTGTGTGCCGGTGAACATGCCCGACACCAGGATGAACACGGTCATGGCCTCTCCTCACTACGCCGTTCGGTACGGCGTCGGTATGCCGTTGGCCACGACGCCCGTCACGACGTCGCACGCCCGCGGACCGGCCAGGTCACCGGCCCGCGCTCGCCGGTACGGTAGGAACTCCCCCTGAGGGAGGTTCAAGTGTTCACGTCGTACGACGGTCTGTGCGGCATCGGCGAACTCGCCGAACAGGCGGGTGTCACCGTCAAGACCGTCCGCTTCTACTCCGACCGCGGCCTGCTGCCGGAGACCTCCCGCAGCGCCGGCGGGCACCGGCGGTACGGTCCCGGGGCGCTCGACCGGCTGCGCCTGATCCGGTCCCTGCGTGGTCTCGGCCTGTCGGTACCCGAGGTGCGGCGGATCCTTGACGAGGAGGACGAGGCGGGCGAGGCGGAGGCGGCGGGCGGAGCAGGCGCGGCAGGCAGCGGCGCACTGGAGGCCGCCGTCGCCGGCCGGCTGCGCGAACTCGGCTCCGAGCTGAAGGCGTTGCGCTGGCGGGAGGCCGCACTGCGGCTGGTGCACGAGTGTCCGCCCGGGGAGCGGGCCGGCCGGCTGCGGCTGATCGGCGCCGTGCCCGCGCCGCCCAGCACGGACCCGCTGGTCCGGTTCTGGCGCGGCTGGCTGCCGGCCCGTATGCCGGCCCGGGCGGTCGGCGGGTTCCTGGAGGCGGCGGTGCCGCAACCGCCGGACGACCCGGTCCCGGCCCAGGTCCTCGCCTTCGCCCGCCTGAACGCCCTCACGCTCGCTCCGTGCCGGGGCACGGTCCAGCCCCAGCCCGAGGCGCACCGGGCCGCCGGGGCCCGTGGGGCGGCCGTGCTGTACGCCGGGCTGGCGGGGGCGTACGAGCTGGCGGGCGTCCCGTTGCGCGGGGGCCGGGACCCTCAGCCGGGCGAGGCGCTGGACGGGTTCGTCGCCGCGTACACGAGCGCGTACGGCGTCCGGGACACCCCGGACTTCCGCCGCGTGCTGGCCGGGCAGCTCTCTGCCGACCCACGGCTCGACGGCTACTGGGAGCTGGTGGCCGAGGTGATCACTCCGCCGGGGGGCCGGCCGGAGCCGACCCCCGGGTCCGCACACGACTGGCTGCTCGCGGCTCTGGTCGCGGAGACCGGGGACGCTCCCGCGCACGCCGAGCAGCCGTCAGGGCATGTCGCCCCGCCAGTCGAAGCGCCGGGGATCGCCGGGCCTCGGGCCGTACGCGGAGCGGCCGCCCGCCCCGTAGCGACCCAGCGCCGTCGCCAGTGACACTCCCCGGCCGCGCTCGCCTTCCGTGAGGTCCGTGACGTCCAGGAGCAGACCGTCCAGGGGACCGCCCACCAGATGCGCGTAGACGCGTCCGGCCCGCGGCCCGGGGTCGTCGTGGTCCGCTCCGTACACCCTGCCCCGCATGAACTCCACCTCATCCATGACGCGTAGCCTCGCATCCGCCACTGACAACGGCCCGGGCGAACAGGGACAGGCCCTAAAGCGGCGGGTCGTTGAGCAGTTCCAGCAGGCAGCGGGCGCCTTCCCGGGCTGTCGCGGCACCGGCGGTGCCGGTCACCGCGGGGAACAGCCTGCCGTAGGAGGCGGCACGGCTCAGGGCGCTCAGCCGCCAGGCGACGCTCACCGCACGTCGTAGTTCCGCCGCGCTCCGGCCCGCACCCGTCCAGGGCTCCAGGTAGGCGTCACGCAGTCGCGGCAGCACGTGAGGCCCGTATCGCTCGCAGGCCCGGCGAGCGGGGACCGGCAGGCTGCAGAAGGGGTGGGAGACAACGGCGTCGCCCCAGTCGAAGAACGTGAACCTGCCCGGGCCGGGGTGGAACAGCTGGCCGTCGTGCAGGTCCGCGTGGTCGAGGGAGTCCGGGATGCCCACGGCCGCGAGTTCCGCGCACCACTGCAGGAGACGGGGGCGCAGTTCCCGTAGTCCCCGCCGTTCCTCCGGCCTGAGCGAGGTGTCGTCGAGCCGGTCGAAGACGTCGGGCAGTGCGGTGACGGGTACGCCGGGAACACCCAGCCACTCGATCTGTCGGGCGCGCGGAGTCAGGGCGTACTGCAGGGCCGCGTACTGGCGCAGGAGTTCTTCCCAGGTGCCGGGGCCGACCGTACGGCGGTCGAGTACGTCCCGCAGGACCGGTCCCCCGTCCGGCAGCAGTGACCAGCCGCGGTCGGCGTCCACCGCCAGCGGCTCCAGGACGTACCGCGGCACCCAGCTCGCCAGTGCCGCGGTCAGCGCCCCTTCGAAGGCGCCGGCCGGCGGATTGGCCTTGAACCAGACCGCCTCGCGCCCCTCCACGGTCAGCCGCACCAGGACGGACCACGGCCGCAACCGCACCCGGCACTCCCCCGTCGGCCGCAGGCCCCGTGCGGCCAGCCCGGCCCGCACCCAGCCGAGGGCCGCGGTGCGCCAGGCCTCGTCCTCCCAAGGCGTCACGGCGTCCTGGTACCGCCCCCGGTCCACGACCACCGGCATATCACTGAGCATCACGCCATCCCAGCATCATGCGCCACGGACGGCCACCACGTTTCCGGGTCGGCCGGTGGCGGCGGACGAACGTGGTAGAGAACGTGGGTGGAGGGCACTGGCAGGGAATGCCCCTTCCGGCACAGCGCGACAACAGGAGTGAGTGAGCAGCCGTGCTATTGAAGACGTTCCGCTGGGCCTTCGCCGTCACTGCACTGGGCCTGGCCGCCGGAGTGCTGTACGACGGTTGGACCGCCTTCGGTCTCGTGGCCGTCCTCGCCGTGCTGGAGATCTCCCTGTCGTTCGACAACGCGGTGATCAACGCCGGGATCCTGAAGAAGATGAGCTCCTTCTGGCAGAAGATCTTCCTCACCATCGGCATTCTCATCGCCGTGTTCGGCATGCGCCTGGTGTTCCCGGTCGTGATCGTGGCGGTCAGCGCCCGGCTCGGACCGATCGAGGCCGTCGACCTCGCGCTCACCGACAAGGACCGCTATCAGGAGTTGGTGACGGACGCCCACCCGTCGATCGCCGCCTTCGGTGGCATGTTCCTCCTGATGATCTTCCTCGACTTCGTCCTCGAGGACCGGGACATCAAGTGGCTGGGGTGGCTGGAGCGTCCACTGGCCAAGCTCGGCAAGGTCGACATGCTGTCGGTCTGCGTCGCCCTGATCGTGCTGCTCGTCTCCTCGATCACCTTCGGCGCCCATGCCCACCAGCACGGCGGCACCCACGCCGACAAGGCGGAGACGGTCCTGCTGGCGGGCATCGCCGGTCTGATCACCTACATGGTCGTGGGCGGCCTCTCCGGCTACTTCGAGGACAAACTCGAACAGGAGGAGGAGCGCGAACACACGGCCGAGGTGGAGGCCGAACGCGCGGGCAGGTCCCGCTCGGCCGTCGCCCTCACCGGCAAGGCCGCGTTCTTCATGTTCCTCTACCTGGAGGTCCTGGACGCGTCCTTCTCCTTCGACGGTGTCATCGGCGCCTTCGCCATCACCAACGACATCGTGCTGATGGCGATCGGCCTCGGCATCGGCGCCATGTACGTGAGGTCGCTCACCGTCTACCTCGTCCGCCAGGGGACCCTCGACGACTACGTCTACCTGGAGCACGGCGCGCACTACGCCATCGGCGCCCTCGCCGTCATCCTCCTGGTCACCATCCAGTACCAGATCAACGAGATGATCACCGGCATGGTCGGGGTGGTCCTGATCGGCGCATCCTTCTGGTCCTCCGTGCGCCGCAACCGCGCTCTCGCTGCGGTCTCCTGACTCCGCGTCGGGCCGCGCTTGTGGCACCGCAGGGGTCCGGCGGCCGAACGGGTGCGCTACATTTTGCATCGCCTTGACCGCGATCATTCACGATCTCTCACGCAATGGAGCCGGCACCCCCATGAGCGACATCGTCAACGGACTGGGCCGGGCCACCGCCTACGGCGGCCTGGGTCTGGTCCTTCTGGTCCTCGGCATCGTCCTGGTGGACGTGCTGACGCCCGGAAAGCTCGGCCGGCAGATCTGGGAGCAGCGCAACCGCAACGCCGCCGTGGTGCTCAGCTCCGCGCTGCTCGGTATCGGCGGCATTGTGTTCACCTCCATCTGGACGACCTACGAGGACTTCGGCAAGGGTCTGGTCTCGACGGCGACGTTCGGCCTGCTGGGGCTCGTGATGATGGCGGTGGCCTTCCTGGTGGTCGACCTGATCACGCCGGGGCGGCTCGGCGCGACGCTGGTCGAGTCGGAGCCCCACCCGGCCGTATGGGTGACGGCGTCCTGCAACGTCGCGGTCTCCGCCGTCATAGCGGCCTCCATCGCCTGAGGCCGCCCCCCGGTCACACAAGGCGCCTGATGTCCCCGCGCACCCGGTAGAAACCACCCGACGCGGCGTGCAGCGCGTCGACCACGTAACGCGCGCCCGGTTCCCGGATCGCCCTCGGGAACTGGACGTTCCACGAACGGTCGTACCCTTCCGACACCACGTGGATCCGGGTCCGGCCGTTCTCCTGGACGCACTCCACGACCACCGACCCCGCGGGCGCCGCGGCGACGGTCGTCACCGAACCGGCGGTGGTGGCGGGCGCGTACGTCGGCAGCGCGGCGGCGAGCTTGACGTCGCGCGCGACGGGCACCGAGCCCTGCTGGGCGGCCGTGACCGCCGCCTCGCTCGCGTCCACGCACACCAGGGAGCCGTCCGTGGTGACCAGGAAGAGCCGCTCGTCCCGGTACTGCATGGACAGCGCCGAGCCGCCGCCCGTGCCCAGCTTCCACAGCCGCGTGCCGTCCCGGTCGAAGCAGTACACCGAGGAGGCCGAGTCCCCGGCGAAGACGAACCGGCCGCCGGGCGAGGTGGCGCACGAGTACACCGGACCGTCGCAGTGGTACGTCGCCTCGATGGCGCCGGTCGCCTTCGACAGCCGCTGGACCGTGTGACGCCCGGTTCCCGCGTACACCGCGTCGTCCTCCTGCCAGCCGAAGAGCACGGCGCCCTGCGTGGGCGTGTGCCACAACTCGGTGCCGCCGTCCGGCGTGTGGGCCGTCACGCCGTGCGTGTGCCCGTGGTAGACGGCCCGGTCGTCGGCGCGCACCATCCAGGCGTGCTCGCCGCGCCCGCCGCGCGCCCACTGGTGCTCGTCCTCGTGGTCGATCACGGTGAGCCGCCCGGCGCGGTCCGCGACGTTCAGCACGCCCTCGTGGATGTCGAGCCAGAAGATGTCCACGTCGGCCGCGATGTCGTAGGCCGCGAAGGGCAGTTTGGAGGACAGGTCGTACACCCGGCCGTCGTCGCAGCCGGCGTAGATCCAGAAGTCGTCGGCGACCAGGCACTTGACGCCGTCCGGCAGTTGGTAGCGGGCGAGGACCTCGCCTCCGTGCGCGAGGGTGAAGACGTCGCCCGCCTGGTTCCCCACCCAGCAGCGCTCCTCGTCGATGTGGATGCCGAACGCGGCGGAGCCGGTGCGGAAGCGCCACAGGACGGGTGCGACCGCGCGGGCGGTGGACGGCGCCGAGGTCACCTGCCGGCGGGTGACCGCGCGGGGCGCGCGCTGCCCCTGCACGGCGGGGGCGTAGCCCTTGCGCATCTTCTCGCCTATCTTCTTCGCGGCCGCCGCCTCGGCCTTCTGGGCGGTGGGGAAGGTCGACGTCTGGGTCTGTCCGGCGGCACCGATCCGGCCGTAGCGCACGGACACGACCTGTCCCTGAACGGTGACTTCGTAGAACTTGTGCGCGCCCCCACCGTCCTGCGACAGCTCCAGATACGTCTTCGACATGGCAGACCTCTCCCCGGATCGGGCCCCGCGGTGTGTCCGCGGGTTCCACTGACAGAACCGTAGAAGGTCCCACTGACAATCGGACGGCGCCCGGTGGCTCAGGAGACGGTCGCGGGCGGCGGGGTCCAGCGGCGGGTTCGGGAAGCGGTGCCGGCGACGCCGTAGTCCTTCTTGAGCTGCTCGGGGACGGCGTAGTGCATGACGCGTCCGCGGGTGAGGGAGGACAGTTCGAGGATCGTGGTGAGGTGGCCGATGCGGTCGAGCGCCCAGGCGCCCAGTGGTGAGCGGTCCTCGATCGTCTCCAGGACACCGAGGAGGTGCGGGGCGGCCGTCACGAGGGTGTCCCAGGTGCTGCGGGGCACGTCCAGCCAGTCGGCACACGTGTCCCCGACGAGGTAGCGGATCAGTGCGGAGACGACGGGGTCGAAGAGGGTGCCCGGGACGACCTCCTCGTACAGGTCGATGAGCTGCCTGGCCAGATGGGCGCCCTCTTCCGAGGGGCCCATGTGGCGCAGCATGTAGAGGTCGAGGAACTCCCGCCCCTCGTCGAGCGTGGTGGGGACGGCCGTCTGGTCGACGCCCAGCATGGCGCCGACCACGCGCCACGCGTAGAAGTAGGCGTCCGCTCCTTCGGCGGTCATGTGGATGCCGAGACGGTGCAGGCTGTCCAGAACGAGCAGGGAGAAGAACATCTGCCCGCCGATCATGTCCTCCTGGCAGATCGGTACGCCTAGGTTCTCGGTGTCCCAGCGGTTCTCCCGCTTCAGGTGGTGGCGGACGGCGGCGTGCAGCAGGCGTACCTTCTGCGCGGCCGGGACGAACCGGCCCCCGGCTTCGAAGGCGTCCGGCTGCATGAGGTACACGGTGAACTGGCCGGTCTCCGCCATCCGTTTGGAGGGGTAGCTCAGCTGGTGGGTGGCCGACAGCAGCTTGGCGACGTGCGGGACGACGTAGCAGGCGGGCATGGACGCGAACGACAGGGCGGTGGAGATGTGCACGTTGTTGTCGATGAAGAACAGGCGGGCCCTCTCCATCTCGGACCAGTCCACCCAGTCGGGCGGCGCGCCGGTCACCCGCAGGTACTCACGGGCCACCCCGGGGAGGCCGTCCGGAAGTTCCTGGCCGGCGGTGGAGACGTAGCGCATCAGGGAGTTGAACTTGCCGACCTCGCCGCGCTCGAACAGGGTGGCGACGACTGCGTCGGCCAGCTCGTCGCCGTCGCGGCGCAGGGCGTCCATCGACGTCTCGGTGCGGGTCATCACGGTCTCCTCGTCAGTGGATGCGGTCGGTGGCCCGCCGTGCGAGTTCGCGCAGCGCCCGGCGTGCGTGCGGTGGCGTCCCGGCATGGTCCAGGGCGCGGGTGGCCCGCTCCACGCGGGCGAGGATCATCCGCTCGACCCGTTGCGGCGCCTTCAGTTCCAGCATGAGGTCGCGCACGTCGCGCAGGTGGGTCCCGTCCAGGTCGCTCCGGCCCAACAGGTCGGCGAGCAGCTCTCGTTGGGAGGCGTCGGCGGCCTGCCAGGTCTCGGCCAGCAGTGCGGTGGGCCGGTGGGCGCGCAGGTCGTCCAGGCCCGCCTTGCCGGTGCGCTCCGGGTCGCCGAACAGGCCGAGCAGGTCGTCGCGCAGCTGGAAGGCCTCGCCGAGCGGCAGGCCGTAGGCGGAGTAGGTGTCGCGCAGCGCGGGGGTGGCACCGGCGAGCAGGCCGCCGATGAGCAGGGGGTGCTCGACGGTGTACTTGGCGGTCTTGTAGCGGACCACCTTCAACGAGGTTCCGGTGTCCGGTGGTCCGCCGGTGTGCAGGATCTCCAGGCACTCGCCGGCGACGAGTTCGCGGGCGAGCACGGCCCACAGGCCGCGGGCACGGGCGAGGTAGGCGGCGGGAAGACCGCTGGTGACGAACAACTGCCCCGCGAGGGCCATCAGATGGTCGCCCACCAGCATGGCCAGGGACCGGGCGGCCGCGCGGACCGGTCGGTCGTCGTCCCGGGCCTCCCCGGGGGTTCGCGGGGCCGGGTGCCGGCGCGTCTTCGAGGCCGCTGCCAGTACGGCTTCCAGGGCGACGTGGGCGGTGGGCAGGCCGTGGCGCAGGCCGCTGTCGTCGATGAGGTCGTCGTGGACGATCGCCGCGGCGTGCACCAGCTCCATGGAGGCCGCCGCCCGTACGAGCGCGTCGCTGTCGGGCTGTCCGGCCGCGCGCCAGCCCCAGTAGCAGAAGGCAGCGCGCAGCCGTTTGCCGTGTCCGGCCGCGTTCCGCAGTTGCTCGGCCACGGGTGCGAGAGCGTCGTCGACGGCCGCGAAGTGGCCGGCCTCTTCGTCCAGGAAGGCCCGCAGGACGCCGTCGACGCGGGTCTTGAAGGCGGCCGGGTCCCAGCAGTCGGACATCCGGTCAGACATCGCGGCGGTCCGCCGCCCGGCGCGCCCGCGCGTGCTGGGCGAGCACCTCCAGGTGAGCGGGTGGCACGTGCGTCCACCGGTCCAGGGCCAGCCTGCCCCGGGCCTGGAGATCCTGTTCCGCCTCGCGCACCAGGTCGGCGGTGTCCGAGCGGCCGAGGAGCGCGCGCAGCCCGCCCACCGCCGACCCGAGCGTACTCACCGCCAGGTCGGCGAGTCCGGCGACCAGCAGTACGGCCTGGTCGTCCGGGCCTCGGCCCTGTCGCGTCGAGTGCGTCATGCTTCCCCCCACAGGGCGCGTCGTCACCGATGCGCCGGGTCGACGGCGCATCGGTCAGAGCATGACCGGACAACCGGGGTGGAAGATCGGCGAATATCCCTTTGAGCGACGCGGGGAACAGGTGTCGGACGGGCCGGTTCAGTCGCTCGAGTCGTCCTGCCCGCCCGAGCTGCGACCGGAGCTCTTCGCACCGCGTACCAGTTCGCCCACCGCCAGGGTCACGGCGGCCACCCCTCGCACCCACCGAGGTCCGCCCCTCGCCGCCCACACGACGCAGACACACCCTCCGACGACGAGCACCAGAATGCCGGACAGAACCGCCACAGCCATGTTCGTTCCCCTGCTTTCCCGTAGTCCCCGGCAAGTCCGTCGCCGCGGGGTCACCCGGCCCGGTCGACGCTCCACCGCGGCAGGCCTTCGAAGAAGGCGACCGCCTCCTCGCGCCACCTCGGACGCCAGCCCGCTGCCACCAGACGGGCCTGCTCAGCGTAGCGCCGCATGTCCTCCCTCATCAGGGCGGCCACCCCGCGGCGCTCGCCGATCTCACGGACCGCGGCGACGGCCTCCGGCGTGCAGGAGGGGTTCCCCAGGGCGGCTTCCACGACGACCCGCTCGGAGCCGCTCGCGACGGACAACAGGCGGGCGACGGTGTAGCTGTGCCTTCCCTCGCGGATGTCGGTACCGGTCGGCTTGCCCATCGTGGCCGCGTCTCCGAAGAGGTCCAGGTAGTCGTCGCGCATCTGCCCGCAGATGCCGACCAGTCGGGCGTAGCGGCGCAACTCCTGCTCGTAGAGGGCCGGTTGCTCGCCGGCGGCCAGCAGTCCGAGTTTCAGGGGCGCGAGGACCGAGTAGCGGGCCGACTTGTGGTCGGCGACCTCGTGCAGTACTTCGTCGTCCGGGACGGCGGGGGCGAAGTCGCGTTCCAGGTCGACGATCTGGCCCACGAACGTGTCCGCCGCGGCCTGGGTCTGGACCTCGACCATCGCCTGCCGCACCGCCACCGGAAGCTCTGCGTCCAGGAGCGCGCGCAGCGAGAGGGCGAGCGCGAGGTCACCCGCGAGTACGGTCAGGGCGAGGGCCGCGCGCGGATGCCGGGGGAACCTGTCCCGGTAGGCGTAGTAGGTGGTGGGGCCGCCCCGGCGGGTGGCACTGTCGTCGATGAGGTCGTCGTGCACCAGGCCGTGGGTCTGCAGCAGTTCGATGCTCAGCGCGGCGGCGTCCAGCCCTTCCACCGGGTCGCTGCTCACCAGGCGGGCGGCCTCGTGCAGCAGCACGACCCGCATCCGCTTGCCGCCTCGCAGCGACAGGTCGCGCAGCAGGTCCAGGCAGTCCGGGGTGAAGCGGCTGAAGGACGGCGCGTCCAACGTCGTGCCCAGTGTGTCGAAGTACTCCGCGAAGAGCGTGTTGAAGCGCCGCTGGTACCGGGCCACACGGTCCGGCGGCTGCTCGGTCGTCACGAAGTCCTCCTCAAGGCGCCCCGCGCGACGTCTCCGGCGCGGGCACAGCCGGCGGCTGCGGGGCCGTCGGCCAAGGCTACGACCACGGCCTCGGCGCTCTCGCCCGGGGTCGACGGCGTGGACGTCGCCGACTGACCGCCCGCGCGGACACGGACGTGGCGAGGCCCGGCCCCGCCGGTCGCGGGACCGGGCCTCGCACGCGGCTCAGCCCTGGCGGGCCTTGAAACGCGGGTCCTTCTTGTTGATCACGTAGGTCACGCCCCGGCGACGCACCACCTGTGCGCCGGGCCTGGCCTTCAGTGAGCGCAGGGAGTTGCGCACCTTCATGATTTCCCTCCTCGCTCCGTGCGCCGTTCGGCGTCGAGCCGTTCAGCGCTCCTCGCGGAACAGGACGTGCTCCGCCGCCACCGGGTCGTACTTGCGCAGGACGAGCCGGTCGGGGTCGTTGATCCGGTTCTTACGGGTCACGTAGGTGACGCCGGTCCCCGCCGTCGACTTCAGCCTGACGACCGGGCGTGCGGTGTTGCGTGCCATGGGAGCTCCTTCCGACCTCACGCGCGAAACTGATCTGACCCGCGCATGTCAGTCACATGCTCCTCAACGCCGTCCCCCACCGGCGCATTCCCCGGAGCGCCGGCCGGGTGTGGTCGGCGTCAGCACTCCTGCCACAGCCGGGTCATCACCCGCACGCCGAAGCGCAGTCCCTCCAGCGGCACCCGCTCGTCGACGCCGTGGAACAGGCGGCCGTAGTCGAGGTCGGGGGGCAGCTTGAGGCCCTTGAAGCCGAAGCAGCGGATGTCGAGCCTGGTGAAGGCCTTCGCGTCGGTGCCGCCCGGGTTGCAGTAAGGGACCGGGTGGCCGTCGGGGTCCTCGGCTCGCACGGCGGCGCACATGGCGTCGACGAGGGTGCCGTCGAAGGTCGTCTCCATCGCGATGTCGTGGTTGACCCACCGCCGGGACACCGAGGGCAGGAGCAGTGCGTCGATCGCGTCGATCAGTTCCTGTTCGTGGCCCGGCAGGAAACGGCCGTCGACGCGGGCGGTGGCGCGGCCCGGGATGACGTTGGTCTGGTAGCCGGCCGTGAACATGGTCGGGTTGGCCGAGTTGCGCAGGACGACCTGCATGAAGTCGGCGACGTGCCCCAGCTTGGCCAGTTCGGCGTCCAGGTCCTCCGCGTCGAAGTCGATGTCGACTTGCTGGAGCCGGGCGGCCTCCGCGAGCAGGGCGCGTACCGGCTCGATCAGCCGGACCGGGAAGGTGTGCCGGCCGATGCGGGTGAGGGACTCGGCAAGGTCGGTGACGGCGTTCTCGTCGTTGGGGGACGATCCGTGCCCGGCGCGGCCGGTGGCCGTCAGCTCCATCCACGCCATGCCGCGCTGGGCGTTCTCGATCGGGTAGAGGCGCCGGATCTCGTCCAGGGCGTAGCTGAAGCCGCCGCCCTCGCCGATCGCCTCGGTGACGCCCGCGAACAGGTCGGGCCGGTGCTCGACCAGCCAGTGGGCGCCGTACTTGCCGCCCGCCTCCTCGTCGGCGAGGAAGGCGAGGACGATCTCGCGGGCGGGCCGGGTGCCGGTGCGGGCGAAGTGCCGGGCGGTGGCCAGCATGACGGCCACCGTGTCCTTCATGTCGATGGCGCCGCGGCCCCACAGATAGCCGTCGCGGATCTCTCCGGAGAACGGCGGCACCTGCCACTCGGCCGGATCGGCCGGGACGACGTCCAGGTGACCGTGGACCAGCAGGGCGCCGCGCGTCGGGTCGGTGCCCGGGACGCGGGCGACGACGCTGGCACGCCCCGGGGCGCTCTCCACCAGCTCGAAGGCGATGCCCACCTCGGCGAGACGGGCCGCGACCCAGTCGGCGCAGGCGCGCTCGTCGCTGGTGGGGTTCGAGGTGTCGAAGCGGATCAGCTCCGCGCACAGATCGACGACTTCGCGCTGTGCCTCGTCGGAGGCGGGGACGGAGGCGGTGCTCATGGTGCTCCTACGGGGGCCGTGCCGGGGGCGTCCGCGGACGGCTCGGCGGGGTCGGCGGGACGGTCGTCCAGGGTGGTGGTGCCGTACGTCCTGATCCAGCCGGCGAGGCCGAGGACGCAGTAGAGGACGAACGCGGTCAGCAGGGAGTTCAGGGCGGGGATGCCGCCGTCGTAGAACTTGCCGACGCAGAAGGCGACCGCCCAGATGACCAGGGACATGGGCACCCAGGTCGGTGAGGTGGCGGGCAGGGTCCCGGCCTCACGGGTGGCGTCCAGGGGTGCGCGCATGCGGCGCACCACCCAGTACTCGGCGACGATGATGCCGCCCACCGGCGGGATGGCGACGCCCAGCACGGACAGGAAGTCGGTGAAGTGGGTCATGATGCCGACGGCGGACAGCACGGTGCCGGCGATGCCGAGGGCGATGGTGACGGCGCCGCGGTGCAGGCGCTTGCCGAACACGACCTGGAAGAAGTTGACGACGCCGAGGGAGGAGCCGTAGAGGTTCCAGTCGTTGATCTTCGCCGTGGACATCAGGACGACGAGCACACCGAAGGCGCCGGAGGTGAAGAGCACGATCTGGGAGACCTGGCCGCTGCCGACCATGTGGCCGAGCAGGACGCCGGTCAGGCCGACGATGTACTCGGAGAGGATCATCGACGAGGCGCTCTGCAGGAAGACGTGGCTGCCCTTGCGGTTGTAGCGGGTCATCTCCGGGGAGACGATCGCACCGGTCATGAAGCCGCCCGCGATGGCGGTCGCGGCGACGGCGAGCGGGATGGACTGGCCGGGCGCCGGCGAGTGGATCAGCTCGGACAGCGAGTGCTCGCTCAGCGCGTCGGTGACCGACCAGGCGACCATGGCGAAGAACAGCGGGGTGACGATCTTCGCGAAGACGGCCATGTACCGGAAGCCGAAGATGACCAGGCCGGTGATGCCGGCACCGGCGACCAGGCACCACAGCCAGGACGGACCGCCGACGAGCGAGGACACGCTGTCGCCGAAGATGGTGTTCTGGACGCCGAACCAGCCGACGAGGCTGACGGAGATGACCAGGCTGACCAGGGCGGAGCCGTTGCGGCCGAAGCCGGCCCAGCGGGTGAGCAGCGGGGTCGCCAGGCCCTCGCGCATGCCGGCCAGGCCGATCGCGAAGATCACCACTTCGAGGATGACCGCGCCGAGCGTGAAGGCCCAGAAGGCGTCGCCGAAGGACATGCCGACGCCGATGGTGGCACCGAGGGTGAACTGCGAGATGGAGCCCGACTGGGCGAGCCACTGCAGCAGCATCGTCCAGAAGCCGAGGCGCTTGTCGCGCGGGACGCGGGACAGGGCGTAGTCGTCGCTGCCGACGGTTCTGGCGCCGCCCGCCCCGCCCTGCTCAGGGGCCGCGGCGGTGTTCTTGTGCGCGGCCATGATCAGGACTCCTTGGGGACGCGGCCGAGGGTCTGCAGGTGGGCCAGTGAGCCGTAGCGGGACACGAGCGCGGCGAACTCCACGTCGTCGTGGAAGTCCAGGCGTCCGCCGCCGTAGGCCTTCGCGGTCTCGACGGCGAACCGGGCCGCCGCCGCGATGTCGGTCTCGTGGCTGGCGCCCGTCTGGCAGCCGGGCACCGCCGCCGCGGAGGTGATCGCGAGGCCGACGACCGGGGCGGGCGTCGCCGTGGCCGGCTGCAGGATCGAATTGATGTGGTGTACACCGTTACCGTAGGGGGTGATGTCCTGGGTGGTCACCGGGTACGTGACCAACGGCTCACCGCTCACCACGGCCAGCAGCTCCCCGAGCTGCTCGCTCACCTTGAGCACCCAGCCCTCCTTGACGGTGGGCGACAGGGCGAGGCCCTTGTGGTTGATGATGCGGTTGCCCTTGGTGGTGTCGATGGAGAGCACCGCCTCCATCTCGTCGGTGACCTCGTGCCGGTTCATGGTGGCGATGTCGACCGGCGAGTCCATGAACGGCACCGGGTCGTGCGGTGCGGTGGGGGCGTTCGGGCAGATGTGCGTGGCGATGACCACGTCGCCGTCGAGCACGTCGCCGCGGCGGCGCATGTCGAGCAGCTTGGCGGCGGTGGCCAGGGCCGCGACGGCGCCGTCGGCGTCGGAGACCAGGCCGGTCATCTCGGGGCGCGCGCCGACGCCGCCCAGCCGGCCCACCACCCCGAGGGTGCGGGCGGCGCCGCCGCGGCCGCGACCACTGCGCCCCGGGACCCGGACGAGCACGAAGTCCGTCGAGCCGCGCTCTCCGGTGACGGTGGTGACCTCGGCGCCGGAGCCCTCGGGACCCGCGACGGAGTCGAGGTGGGCGGCGACGCGCTTGCCGTCGACGTCGGGATCGTCCAGCAGGTCCACGAGGTCCAGGACGTACTTCAACATGGGCAGTTCTCCTGATCCGCACCCGGGGGCGGTGCTGACAGCAGGTTCCGGATCCGTTAACGTTTTCCGCAACTGTTTCCCGTTATCTGCAATCGATGTCTGAATGGCGAGATGCCTGAGGCGAGTCGCGGGAGACTGTGGCCAGCGAGTGAGAGGAGCTGCCGTGGCCGGTCAGCCCGCCGACCGGAAGACTCCGGCCGGGGCCCTGCAGACCGTCGACCGCGCCCTGCTGGTGCTGCTGGCGTTCGAGCGCTCGCGGCCCGACTGGGGCGTCACGGAGATCGCCACCGAGTTCGGCTGGGACACGTCGGTGGCCCAGCGGCTGCTCTCCACGCTCGCGGGACGCGGCTTCCTGGTCTCCGACCCGGCGACCCGGCGGTACCGGATCGGCCCGGCGGCCCTGCGCCTGGGCCGCCTCTGGGAGCGCTCGGGGTCCCTGGAGCTGCTCGCGGAGCCGGTCCTCCAGGAACTGCGGGCGGCGACGGGCGACACGGTGCTCTTCTGCCTGCCCGACAGCTTCCACATGCGCTGTGTGGCGGCCGTCGAGGGCGAGGAGGGGCCGCTGCGCTACTACCCGCTGGTCGGCGAGCTGTATCCGGCGCACGCCGGCGCCACGAGCAAGTCGTTCTACGCCTTCCTGGCCGACGACCAGCGCCACCGGCTGTTCCGGGGGCGCCCCATGGCGCGCTTCACCGAGCGCACGGTCACCGACCCCGACCAGCTGGAGCGCGAGTTCCGTCAGGTGCGCGCGCAGGGCTACGCCTGGACGGTCGGCGAGTA
Source organism: Streptomyces lancefieldiae (assembly GCF_031845825.1). Lineage (NCBI taxonomy): Bacteria > Bacillati > Actinomycetota > Actinomycetes > Kitasatosporales > Streptomycetaceae > Streptomyces > Streptomyces lancefieldiae. Next base: position 218,569 of record NZ_JAVRFH010000010.1, read on the forward strand.
CGACGCGGGCATCGGCACCGTCGCCGTGCCCGTCTTCCTCGGCGCCGACCCCTACGGCAGCCTGAGCCTCGGCGCCGCGAAGGAGCGCTTCCCCGAGGGGCCCGAGGACCGGCTCGACGTGCTGCGCCGGGCCGCCCGGCTGCTGGAGCGGCGTCTGACGCATCCGCCCCAGCCGCACCGCCGCCCGCGTTCGGCCACCACCTGACCCACCGATCCACCCCTTGAAGAGGTCGACCCCGTGAAACTGCTGCTCCTGTCCAACTCCACCCAGTACGGCCGCGGCTACCTGGAACACGCCCTCGACACCGTCACCGGTTTCCTGCCCGCCGGGGCCCGGCTGGCCTTCGTTCCCTACGCGCTCGCCGACCTCGACGCCTACACCGCCAAGGTGCGGGGCGCGCTCGCCGGTGCGGGTATCGATGTGTGCGGCGTGCACGAGGGGGGCGACCCGGTCGCCGCGCTGGGCGCGGCGGACGCGGTGTTCGTCGGTGGCGGCAACTCCTTCCGGCTGCTGAGCGCGCTGTACCGCACGGGGCTGCGGGAGGCCCTGATCAAGGCGGTGGCGGACGGGCTGCCCTACATGGGGGCCAGCGCGGGCACCAACATGGCCGCGCCGTCGCTGCGGACCACCAACGACATGCCGATCGTCGAGCCCCCGTCCTTCGAGGCGCTCGGCCTGGTCCCGTTCCAGATCAACCCGCACTACCTCGACCCGGACCCGTCCTCGACGCACAAGGGCGAGACCCGCCAGGAGCGGCTCACGGAGTTCCTGGAGGAGAACGACGTGCCGGTGCTGGGCCTGCGGGAGGGTTCCTGGCTGCGCGTCGAGGACGGGAGCGCCGTGCTCGGCGGCGAACGCGACGCCCGGCTGTTCCGGCGCGGCACGGCGCCGCGCGAGCTCGCGACGGGCTCGGACGTGTCCGAACTGCTGGGGGTCCGGGGCGGGTTCGACACCCGCGCCTGACCACGACGACGCCGGAGACCCGTTCGGGCCTCCGGCGTCACCCGGACCGGCGTGTCAGCGCCTGATCTCCTTGATCTTCAGCATGCGCGTGATGACCTTGTCCAGCTCCTCGTCGTCGAAGACCTTCTTCCAGTCCTCGCGCACGATCGACTCGCGGCCGTAGTCCATGGCGATCAGGCAGGCGTCCGAGAAGGGGTTGGAGCCCTTGAGGGTGTTGGCCAGGGCGACCTGGGTGTGGCCGAGCAGCATGGCGCGGGCGGCCTTCTCCGGGACGCCGACGGTGTGGACCGTCTCGTGCAGCGCCTCGGTCAGCAGGGCGCCGACCATGCAGGCGATGGTCTCGACGAGGGTCGGCTCCAGCACGGCGAGCTGCTTGACGGTGACCCAGTGGACGTCGACGACGGGCGCGTACATGACGCGGATGACGGCGTCGGCCAGCTCCTGCTTGGTGGCGTCCCCGCCCTCGTAGGCGGCGACGACCTCCTGCGGGGCGGCGATACCGCCGAAGGTGTCCTGCCACTCCTCCTTGGTGGTGCGCTCCAGGAACACCGACGGGTGGCAGGGGTGGGCGCAGGCGTAGTGGACGTCCTCACGGGCGAAGAGCAGGCCGGCGTAGGCGGCGGCCGGGTCGAGGGTGAGGACGACGGTGCCCGGCTTCATCAGCGGCACGAGCTGCTCGGAGACCTTGCCGAGGACGACGTCCGGCACGGCGAGGATGACGACGTCGGCCTCGGCGGCGGCGGCCTCGGAGTCGGTCAGCTCGCGGCCGAGGTCGCGGATGAGCTCCTGGCCCTGGGGCGACGCCTCGCTGAAGAGCACCCGGAAGTCGCTCTTCACCAGGTTGTTGGAGACGCGCTGGCCCATCTTGCCGGCGGCCCCGATGACGGCGACGGTCTTGACGTCGGCCCGGGTCTGGATCTCGGTGGCCATTACTTGCTCCTCAGGAGGGTGTTGATGCTGTGCTGCGTCCACTGGTGTTCGAGCCGGGCGGTGGTGTCGTAGCCCTCGTCCTGCCACGGGAGCCAGTGCTCCACGATCTGGTTGATGCCGCGCTCCCCCGGGCGTACGGCGGCGATCATGCCGTCGTAGTCGAGGAGGCCCTCGCCGAGCGGGCAGCCGGCGTAGGTGAAGCCGACCCAGCCGTCGCGGCGGGTGAAGGCGAAGTCCTTGACGTGGATGTTGACCACGTGCGGCGCGGTGGCGGCCACGACGTCGGCGGGGCGTTCCAGCCGGGCGACGCTGTTGCCCGGGTCCAGGACGACGCCGAGGTGCGGATCGTCGACGGCGCGTACGACGGTCATGAGGTCGTCGGTGGCGACCTGCTCGTAGGTCTCCAGGCCGAGGGTCACGCCCGTGTCGGCGTAGCGCGGCACCACTTCCTTCAGCAGGGCCTCGGCCTCGGTGGTGTCCGGCCGGTGGTCGGCCGTGTTGAGCATGGAGCGGACCAGGGTGACACCCAGTTCACCGGCCAGGTCGAGGTACTTCCGCAGGTGCCCGGGGCGGATGCCGCGGGTGCCGAGTTCCAGGGCCAGGCCGAGGTCGTCGGCGGTGGCGCGGAGGTCGGCGAGCTGCGCGGTGTCGTAGGACTCGATCGGGGCGTAGTCGCAGATCTGGAAGACCTCGCCGCCGAGTTCCGCGGTGTCGCGGAGCATCGCGGTCAGGGTCATCGGCTCGGGGGCGCGGCCGGAGATGCGCCAGAAGTAGGCGTAGGTGCTGATGCCGTAGGCCATCACGCCACCGCCACGGGTACCGGGGAGCGGATCTCGTCCAGGATGGCCTCGACGTTCGCCGGGTCGTGGGCGAACCGGCCCAGGAACAGGCCCTCGGCGGTGCCGGCGAGGCGGGTCAGGAGGCCCGGGCCCGCGCTGCCGCCGTAGATGACGGTGGAGTCTCCGTGCTGCGGACGGGTGTCGAGCCAGCCGCGCAGGGCGGTGCACACGGTGGCGATGTGGTCGGCGGAGGCGGGCTCGGGGGCGCCGATGGCCCACTGGGGCTCGTAGGCGAGGACCACCGCGCCCTCCAGGCCGTGCAGCAGGCGCTCCGCCTCGGCGACCGTGCGGGCCGCGGCGTCGGCCGGGTCGGTCTCGTCGCGTTCGCCGACGCACAGGACGGGGGTGAGGCCGTTGCGCAGGGCGGCGGCGGTCTTGGCGGCGACGACCGTGTCGCCCTCGCCGTACAGGCGCCGGCGCTCGGCGTGGCCCACCTCGGCGTAGCGGCAGCCGATCTCCCTGAGGACCGGGCCGCCGACCTCACCGGTGTAGGGGCCGGTGTCCTCGGTGGCGAGGTCCTGGGCGCCGATGGCGACACCGTACGGGGCGAGGATGCCCGCGGCCGGGACGAGGGCCGGGAAGGCGGGGAGGACGAAGAGGCGGGCGGCGCCGGAGGTGACGGCCGGGTGCCGGTCGGCGAGGGCGGCGACCTTGCGCGCCCAGTTGAGCGTCTGGTGGTGGCCGAAGTACATCTTCAGGCTCACCCCCAGCAGGACGGGCGAAGGCAGGACGGGGGACGGCGGGACGGGGGACGGTGCGGGGGCGGACATCAGGCGGCGGCCCCGTCGCTCGCGGCACTCTCGTAGTCGCACATCAGCTGGACCTTGGCGGCGGACGCCGAGCCCTCGTCGAAGCGGTAGGTGAGCCACTCGGCGGCCAGCCGCCGGGCGAGTTCCAGGCCTATGACGCGCTGGCCGAGGGTGAGGACCTGCGCGTTGTTGGAGAGGATCGCCCGCTCGACGGAGAAGGAGTCGTGGGCGGTGACGGCCCGGATGCCCCTGACCTTGTTGGCGGCGATGGCCACGCCCAGGCCGGTACCGCACACCAGCAGGGCGCGGTCGGCCTCACCGCGGGCCACCATCTCGGCGGCGGCGATGGCGACCTTGGGGTAGGCGGTGTGGCCGTCGGCGTCGACGCCGACGTCGGTGACCTCGGCGACCAGGGCGCTGCTCTGCAGGTCCTGCTTGAGGGCTTCCTTGTACTGGTAACCGGCGTCGTCGGACCCGACGACGATGCGGAGCTTGTCGGTCATCTCGGCTTTCCTCAGTGGTGGTCGATCAGTACGCCGTGGACGGCGCGGGTGATCAGGGCGAGGGAGTGGGCGCCCGCGTCGGGGGTGCCGAGGGACTTCTCGGCGTGCGGGCGGGCCCGGCCCTTGCGGGGCAGCAGGTCGGCGGTGGCGGCGGCCGCCTCGGTGGCGGCGGTGGCCGCGCGGTCCCAGGCCTCGGTCAGGGCCAGGCCGCGGGACACGGCGTCGGCGAGGGTGTCGGCGAACGGCACGAGGACGTCGACCATGGTCTTGTCCCCGACCTCGGCCCCGCCCAGCCTGCGCACGGCGGCGGAGGCCTCCGTGACGCCGGCGGCGACACGGGCGGCGTCCGGGGCATCCTGGTCGCCCAGGGCGGCGCCGAGCGAGCGCAGGATGGTGCCCCACAGGGCGCCGGAGGTGCCACCCGCCTTGTCGGCCCAGGCGTCGGCGGACCGGTTCAGGACGGTGCCGGCGCCGGCGCCGAGAGCGTGGACGTCGGTGGCGGCCCGACGAGCCGCGGTGGAGCCGCGCTGCATGCCGATGCCGTGGTCGCCGTCGCCGGCCACGGCGTCGATCCGGCCGAGCTCGTCGACGTGTGCGTCCACGGTGCCGGCGACCGCGTCCAGCGCGGCCAGGACGGTGCCGGCGGCGTGCCGGGAAGCCTCGGAGGCGGGGGCCACGACGAGGTCAGGGACTTCCTCGGCGACCGCCTCGCGGTGGTCCGGTTCGGGCGCGGCGAGGGCGCCCTTGCGGTAGGCGGGGGTGTCGGCCGGGGCCCGCCACAGCTCCTCCAGGCGGTCGTCCAGCCAGGTGAGGGTGAGGGAGACGCCGGCCATGTCGAAGCTGGTGACGAGTTCGCCGACCTCTGGGTCGACGATCTCCACGCCGGCCTCGTCGAGCAGGGCCGCGACCTTGCGGTAGACGACGAACAGTTCCTCGTACTTGACCGATCCGAGGCCGTTGAGGATGACGGCGGCACGCTGTCCCGCGGCTCCCTCGACGTCCTCGGGGAGTTCCTTCAGCAGGGTGTCGACCAGGAGCCGTGCCGCCTCGTCCGCGGTGGGCAGCGCCTCCTCGCCGATGCCCGGCTCCCCGTGGATGCCGAGGCCGACGGCCATGCGAGCCTCGGGGACGGTGAACAGGGGGTGGTCGGCGCCCGGGAGGGTGCAGCCGGAGAAGGCGATGCCGAAGGAGCGGGTGCGGGCGCCGGCCCGTTCGGCGACGTTCAGTACCTCGTCCAGCGGCAGGCCCTGCTCGGCCGCGACCGCCGCGGCCTTGAAGACGGGGAGGTCGCCGGCGATGCCGCGGCGCTGGGCGGACTCTCCCGGGCCCGCGCTGGAGATGTCGTCGGCGACCGCGAACGTCCGGGCGTCGATGCCGTCGGCGGCGAGCCGCTGCGCGGCCTGCCCGAAGTGCAGCACGTCGCCCGCGTAGTTGCCGTACATCAGCAGCACTCCGGCGCCGCCGTGCGCGGCCCTGGCCACCGAGTGGATCTGCTGGGCGGAGGGCGAGGCGAAGACGTTGCCGACCGCGGCACCGTGCGCCAGGCCCCGGCCGACCAGGCCGGAGAAGGCGGGGTAGTGGCCGGAGCCGCCGCCGATGACCACGGCCACCTGACCGGCGGGGGTGGCGCCGGCCCGCACGACGCCGCCGGTGACGGGCCGGACCCAGCGCCGGTGCGCGGCGGTGAAGCCTTCCAGTGCCTCGTCGGCGAAGGCGGCGGGGTCGTTGAACAGGCGGGTCATCGAAGGGCCTCCAGGGACTGGTGCGCGGGCTCGGGGGCCGGTTCGTCGGTGCGGTGGCGGGCGGAGAGCCAGATCATCAGGGCGGCGGACACCAGCATGAAGAAGCCGACCAGGAAGAGCGGGACGTAGTAGTCGCCGGTCCAGTCCTTGAGCCAGCCGGTGATGTAGCTGGAGGCGAAGCCAGCGATGTTGCCCGCCGTGTTGATCAGGGCGATGCCCGCCGCCGCGGCGGCGCCGGTCAGGAAGCGGGAGGGCACGGACCAGAAGACGGGCAGTGCGGCGAAGATGGCACAGGCGGTCACGGTGATCACGGCGACCGTGGCGGTCGGGGAGCCCATGTAGAGGGCGAGGGGGATGGAGAGGCCGCCGACGACGGCCGGGCCGGCCACGTGCCAGGTGCGGGTGCCGTGGCGGGTGGCGTGCCGGGTCCAGAAGAAGAGGACGACGGCGGCGGGCAGATACGGGATGGCCGTGATCCAGGCCTTGTCCATCACGCTGAACGTGGTGTCGTACTGCTCCTGGAAGCCGTTGATGATCGTCGGCAGGAAGAAGGCGAGGGCGTACAGGCCGTAGACGAAGCCGAAGTAGACGACGGCGAGGGTCCAGACGCGCGCGCTGCCGAAGGCCGTCCTGAGGTCGCCCTTGGCGTGCTTGCCCTCGTGGCCGGTCTTCCGGGCGTTCTCGGCGGCGAGTTCGGTGGTCAGCCAGTCGCGCTCGGCCGGCGTGAGCCACTTGGCGTCGGCGGGCCTGTCGATCAGGTAGAACCAGGCGATGACGCCCAGGAGGATCGCGGGCACCGACACGAACAGGAACATCACGCGCCAGCCCTCGAGGCCGAACAGGCCGTGGTGGCCGATCAGCCAGCCCGCCAGCGGGGCACCGAGCACGGTGGTCAGCGGCTGGGCGAGGTAGAACAGGCCGAGGATCTTGGTGCGGTGCCGGGAGGGCACCCACTGGCTCAGGAAGAGGATCGCGCCCGGGAAGAAGCCGGCCTCGGCGACGCCGAGCAGGAAGCGCAGGGTGTAGAGCTGGCCGCTGCTGCTGACCCAGGTGAACAGGAGGGACACGATGCCCCAGGTCACCATGATCCGGGCCAGCCAGCGGCGGGCGCCGAAGCGGTGCAGGGCCATGTTGCTGGGGACCTCGAGCACGATGTAGCCGAGGAAGAAGATCCCGGACGCGAAGCCGAACTGGGCGGCTGTCAGCGCCAGGTCCTGCCCCATCCCGTTCGGTTCGGCGAACGAGACGGCCGTGCGGTCCAGGTAGTTCACGAAGAACATCAGCGCCACGAACGGCACGAGGCGGACTGAGACCTTCTTGATGGCAGTTCTCTCGACTGCCGCGGATGGCGCTTGGGCACCCATGGGCGACTCCTCGGCTCGCCCGGACAGCTCTGTCCGGGGTGGGTCACGCCGGACGGTCCGCGACGGGGCGGCCGGCCGGTTCGTCCTTCACGCTATGCCTCGGATCCAAATTGGTCACCAATTTACCAGTGTGGTGACCGTCATAGATTCCGCGAGGGTCCGACTCTTGACAAACGGGCCCGAGGAATCGATGAACTGCCTGGTCAGTCGGGTGAGTACGGCATCTGGTTGACTGGTGACCGTGACCAGTCAGCCTGATCAGAGCTCCGCCTCCGCGCCCGACCTCGCGCAACTGCTGCGCCCCGTGGTGCGCGAGTCGTCCGTCAGCGAGGTCGCCAAGCGGCTCCTCGACCACCTCTCGGCCGGCGACATCCGGCCGGGCACACGGCTGCCCGCCGAGCGTCAGCTGGCCGAGGCACTCGGTGTCGCACGGTCCAGCGTGCGCGGCGCGCTGTCCGCCCTGGACGTCCTCGGCATCATCGAGATCCGCCCGGGCTCCGGCTCCTACGTGCGCGAGGGCACCTCGGAGTTCCTGCCCCGTGCGATCAACTGGGGGCTGATGCTGGGCCAGCGGCGCACCCAGGACCTCGTCGAGGTCCGCACGTACATGGAAGGGGTCTCGGCCCGGCTCGCGGCGGAGCGCGCGACCGACGCGGACGTGGCACGGCTGGAGGAGCACCTCCGGCACATGCGCGACGCGGGCGGCGACGTCACCGCGTTCATCGACGCCGACATCGCCTTCCACCTGGAGACGGCCCATATCGCGCGCAACACCGTGCTCAGCGACATCCTGCACAGCATCCGGGCGCTGCTCCAGGTCTGGATGGAGCGGGTCAGCGACATCGAGGGCACGGTCAGCGGCACGCTGTGCGAGCACGACGCGGTGCTCCAGGCGATCCGGGACCGCGACCCGGAGGCCGCGGACCGGGCGATGGCCGAGCACATGCGGATGGCCAGCGCACGACTGCGTGCCTCCGTGGACGGCGGCGCCTGAGCCGACGTACGCCCCGGACCGGATCCGCGGCGTCCTGGCGGCGGGTTCCGGCCACGGGCGGCGCTCAGTTCCCCAGGTACCGCACGAGGGCCTGCGCGACCTCCCGCGCGGCCGGTGCCACCCACCGTCGCCGGTGCCGGGCCAACCGTACCGGTACGTCCGGGAAGCTCGGTCCGTCGACCCGCGCCAGCCGCCCCCGGCTCAGCTCCTCCGCCACGGTGGTCAGCGGCAGCAGGGTCAACCCGAGCCCGGCCGCCACGCAGTTGCGCGCCGCGTCCACGCTCCCGAACCGGGTCAGCCGCGGCCGTCCGCCCGGCACGTCGAGCAACCGGCGTGCCAGCGCGTCACTGTAGGAGCAGCCCTCTTCCAGCAGGAAGAAGCTCTCCGCGGCCAGCTCCGCCCAGGTGACGGCGCGCCCGCGCGCGGCGAGGGGGTGCTGGGGAGCGGCGACGAGGGCGAGCGGCTCGTGGGCGACCGGTTCGCCCGTCACGTCGGGGAACTCCGTCTCCTCCAGCAGCAGCGCCAGATCGAGGCGTCCGGACCGCAGTCCCTCTACGCATGCCGCGGTCCCGGCGGCGTGCAGGTGGACGTCCACCTCGGGGTGACTGGTGCGCAGGGCGGCGATGACACCGGGCAGGCGGCTCGCGCACAGGGACTCCGCGCTGCCGACCACCACCCGCCCCGCCACCGGACCGGCGTCGTCGCATGCGGCCCGTAGCCGTGCCTCGGCGTCGAGCACGTCCTCGGCCCGTTCCAGGAGCCGGCGGCCGGTGTCGGTGAGCAGCGCGCCGGTGGGCAGGCGGTCGAAGAGCCGGACCCCGAGGTCCTGTTCCAGGGTGCGGATGTGCACGGTGACCGTGGATTGGGCCAGGTGCAGTTCGGCGGCGGCAGCGGTGAAGCCGCCCGTACGGGCGAGCGTGGTGAAGGTCGTCAGCAGTCGGGTGTCCACCGGGCCAGGCTATGCGGTTTCCCGATGGCCAGGATCACTATCCATCGTTGGACACGATCGACGTCGGATGGCAGCGTGGAGCCATGACCACCGACATGACGGGAACGAGCGACGTGTCAGACCGTTCCGAGGCGCTGACCGACGCCGGGATCCTGCGCTACTCCGCCTTCACCCGCGACCCGGCGGGCGGGAATCCGGCCGGCGTGGTCCTCGACGCCTCCGGGCTCGGCAGCACGGCGATGCGGGCGATCGCCGCCGAGGTGGGGTACTCCGAGACCGCCTTCGTCACCGGTGGCGACGAGGCCTCACGGCGGTTCCGGGTCCGCTACTTCAGTCCCCTGGCCGAGGTGGCGTTCTGCGGGCACGCCACGGTCGCGCTGGCCGTGGCCCTCGCCGAGCGGCTGGGACCCGGCGAGATCGTGCTGGACACGCCCGCCGGTGAGATCCCCGTGTCCACGGCGGCCGACGCGGCGGGCGCGGTACGGGCCACCCTCACCAGCGTGCCGACGCGTTCCCGCCCGGCGCTCGCCGCGGAACTCGACGCCACGCTCCGGGCCCTCGGCTGGGCCGCCACCGACCTGGACCCCGCCCTGCCTCCGCATGTGGCGTTCGGCGGCAACGACCACCTGGTGCTCGCGGCGGCGTCCCGGGCCCGACTGGCCGACCTCGACTACGACTTCGACGGCCTCGGCGAGATCATGCGGCGCCACGACTGGACGACGGTGGACCTGGTGTGGCGCGAGTCTCCGGAGCGCTTCCACGCCCGCAACCCGTTCCCCGTCGGCGGTGTCGTGGAGGATCCGGCGACCGGCGCGGCGGCCGCGGCGTTCGGGGGTTACCTCCGCGAGCTGGGCCTGGTCACCCGCCCCCGCACGATCGCCATCCGCCAGGGAGAGGACATGGGCCGCCCCAGCGACCTGCTGATCGGTGTGTCCCCGCACGACTCGCGCACGCGGGTCACGGGACAGGCGGTGCCGATCCCCGGGTGACCGGGCGCGACGGCCGGTACGGGCTCACGCGGTCAGGGAACCGTCACGGGTGGCGGACACGGCGACACCGTCTGGGCGCCGTTGGGATGCGGTGCGGCGTGACAGCGGATGCTATGGGTGCCATGCGCAAACCCATAGCCGTGGCCCGGAGCCACTCACGCCTGCTCACGTCGGGTGTCCTGCTCGCCGCCCAGTCACTCCTCCTGACCCTGCCCGCGGTCCCCGCGTCGGCCGACGAGGCCGACGGGACACCGGTCCGCGGTTCCGCCTACATGGGCATGGGTGTCCTCGCCCACGAGGGGGTCCAGGGACAGCCCGTCGACTCCCGCGCCACCCAGACGGAGGGGGTGGACGTCTCCAGCCATCAGGGCGACGTCGCGTGGACGACCCTCTGGAACAGCGGAGTCCGGTGGGCCTATGTGAAGGCCACCGAGGGGACGTCCTACCGCAACCCGGACTACGCCCAGCAGTACAACGGTTCGTACGACGTCGGCATGATCCGCGGCGCGTACCACTTCGCGATCCCGGACGGTGCCGGCGGCGCCGCCCAGGCGGACTACTTCGTCGACCACGGAGGCGGCTGGTCGAAGGACGGCAGAACACTGCCGGGCGTGCTCGACATCGAGTACAACCCGTACGGAGAGACCTGCTACGGCAGGACGGCGAGTCAGATGGTCGACTGGATCCGCGCCTTCCTGGACCGGTACAAGGCGCGCACCGGCCGCCACGCCGCCATCTACACCTCCACGAACTGGTGGACCCAGTGCACCGGGAACTACAGCGGTTTCGGTTCCACCAACCCGTTGTGGATCGCCCGGTACGCCTCGACGGTGGGGACGCTTCCGGCCGGGTGGGACTTCCACACGATGTGGCAGTACACCTCGTCCGGGCCGACCGTCGGGGACCACGACAAGTTCAACGGGGCGCTGGACCGGGTCAAGGCACTCGCCAACGGCTGACCCGCGGCGGGGGGCGGGCGGCTGGCGGTGCGTCAGCGACCGGGGAGGGAGCCCAGGATGCCGGCGACCTGCTCACGCACCTGGTCCCGCGCCGCGGGAGGCAGTGCGCCGACATCCGTGCGCTCCAGCGCGTGGAGCACCTCGTCGGTGTCCACGTCGCACGCCGTGGTCTCGCTGAGCACCTCGTAGCCCTCGCGGACGGCGACCCGGAGCTGGTGCCGGCCCTCGCCGTCGGCGTGCACGGCGGTGGCCACGACCAGGGGCGGCGGTCCGCCGGCCGCTGCGGGCTGCTTGTGGTAGCCGCTGACGGTCGGCGTGCGCCAGCGCAATCCGATCATCAGGTGACGCTTCGCCACGACCTCGGCCAGGTCGGCCTCGTAGGCCCCCTCCGGGCCCAGCACCGTGGCACGGGCGTCCAGGACGAGGGCCGCGGGCAGCAGGCAGCGCAGGCTGCTGCCGACGATGTTGCCACCGACCGTGGCCGTCCGGCGCACGGCCCCCGTGCCCACCGAGCCCGCCGCCCGGCGCAGCACCTCCGGTACCCGGTCGTCGATGCTGTGCAGCACCACGGCCGCCCCCAGCGCCTCGGGTTCGACCACGGTCGCCGCCGGAAGGTTGCGCAGCGACATGGCCCGTTCCGGGAAGCCGTCCCGTTGCCAGCCGGCCCACACGAGGGTGGCACCGCCGATGGGCACCGCTCCCTCGGCCATGCACTCCTGCGCCTCGGACACGGACGTGGGCAGACGCAACAGCATGGTGATCGACCTGCTTTCCGGGAGGGCGGCGGGCGGACGACGCCGTGCCTCCCGCCGCGTGATCACGGCCACTGCGCATTGTCCGCAACGCCGCAGGGGCGCGTACAGGGCTCACTCATTCACCGTGCGCGCCCTCTGCGCGCCGGAGCACCACGCACCCCGCCCGTCCGGAAGACGCCGACCATGTCCCGCTGCCCGGTCGGGTAACCGTAGGCGGGTCGGACGGCGTACCCAGGTTCCTGCCCCTGCCGGATCTGCCGCCCCTGCCGGTGGGCTGGGCCGTGCGCCGCGGGGACGCGCAGCCGGTGGCCCGCCCGCGCGTTCGCGGTCACGGTCGCGCGCGGCTGCGTGGGACCGTGACCGGCGGGAGCACCGGATCCCGCGCGGTCCGGTCGGCCGCCCGTCCGGCGCGTACGGTCACATCCGCGCGGCCAGGAATTCCAGCAGCGCGGCGTTGAACCGCTCCGGCTGCTCGACGCCGGGGAGATGGCCGGCCTTCTCGATGACGGCCAGGGTGGAGTCCGGGACGAGACGCCGGATGGACTCGGCCTGAGCCACGGGGGTGTAGACGTCGTCCGCACCGACCACGACCAGGACCGGCGCCCGCACGGCGGCCAGCACGTCCCGGTAGTCCGGGCGTTCGGCCCGCCCCCGCAGTGCCGCCGCGGCGCCGCGTGGATCGGTGGCGCACATCATCTCCAGGACGCGGGTGGCCACGTCCGGCAGCGCGGTGACGTTGTAGGCCGCGAGCATCTTGTCGATGACCTCGTGCGCGTAACCGTCCATGCCCTCGGCGAGGAGCCGGTCGGCCAGTTGGTTGCGGAACTCCTTGCCCTCGGCGGTCTCGGCGGGTGCGGAGGTGTCGGACAGGACGAGCGCCCGGACCCGCTCCGGGTGACGGAGCTGGAACTCCATGGTGATCTGGCCGCCCATGGAGACTCCGCCGACCACCGCGCGCTCGACGCCCAGGTGGTCCAGGAGCGCGGCGAGGTCGTCGGCGAAGTCGGCGAGCAGGACCTTGCCGGGGGTCACGCTGCTGCGGCCGTAGCCGCGCAGGTCGGGTGCGACGACCCGGTACCCGGCCGCCGTCAGCGCCGTCACCTGGGGCGCCCACAGGGTGCGGTCGAAGGGGTGACCGTGGACCAGGAGGATCGGGACTCCGGTCGAGGGACCGAAGTCGTCGTACTCGATCGTGGCGCCGCGCACGGTTGTGGAGTTCATTCCGGGCACCCTAACGGGGGCACGAGCGGCACGAGGCGAAGGCGTGGGAACGTCTCATGGGTCGAGCAGCGCCCCGGCCGACCCCGCAGGCGGTTCCACCGAGCCGGAACCGACACGTGGAGCGTGCCCTGCCGCCCGGCCGGCCTAGGGGCGTCGCGCGACGAAGACGAACTCCCGGCCCGCACGGTCGGGAGCGTCGCGCACCTCCTCCACCACGTACCCCTGCGCCTGCAGGTCCGCCTCGACCTCCTGTCGCTCGCGGAAACGCAACGTCGAGTCGGAGGTCAGCGCTTCGCCGTCCGAGGCGAAGACATAGGTCCAGCGGAAGCTCACGAGCGGCCACCTGACCTCCACCAACCGGCACCAGCTCTCGACCGCCCCCACACCGGGGATCTCGGTGACCCGGTACGTCCGTTCGCGGTTCCACTCCTCCCAGGCGCGCCGGGCCGGGTCCCGGGTCTCGAAGACCAGGCGCCCGCCGGGTCGCAGGGCCTCGTACGCGCCCCGCAGCGTGCTGTGCCACATCTGCGTGTCGGTGATCGCCTGGGCGGCGTTCGCCGTCATGGTCGCCAGATCGACCCGCATCGCGGGCAGCGAGGTCGCGTCGCCCTCGATCCACCGCACCCGGTCGCCGCCCGCCTTGCGCCGCGCCACCTCGACGGAGGCCCCGGCCGGGTCGACGCCGACGACCTCGACGCCGCGGTCGGCCAGCAGCAGGGCGAACACCCCCGTTCCGCAACCGATGTCCAGCACCCGCCGGGCCCCGAACTCCTCCGCCATGCGCACGTAGGCGTCGAGGTCGCTGCGATCGGGGTCCAGGGCGTCGTACACCGCGGCGAGTCGTGGATGCCGGAAGCTCTCGTCAGCCATACGGCCGACAGTAGTCGACGCACCCCGACGGGGTCCCGGGCCGGCGTTCGGGCCGACCGCCACGCCGCCGCGGCGACCGCCCCCCAGCGGGTCGTCACCCCCGGCACAGCAACAGGGCGTCCTGAAGGGCGACTTGGATCGGCACGGACAGATGAGCGCCGCGCCGCCGTGCGGCCGGGCGGGTGAACGGCTTCGCGGTCCGACGGTCCAGGGCCGCCACCCGGGGAAGAGGGGTAGGCATGCGCGCACTCGTCATCAACTGCACCCTCAAGCCCTCGCCTCGGCCGTCGAACACCGAGGCCCTCGCCGCCACGGTCATCGCGGCCCTGAAAGGCCACGGGGTGGAGGTGGACGTCGTACGGGCCGTCGACCTGAACCTGAAGCCCGGGGTCGAGACCGACATGGGTGAGGGCGACGACTGGCCGGGCGTGCACGAGAAGCTCCTGTCGTCGCAGATCCTGATCGTCGCGTCGCCGACCTGGCTCGGCCGCCCGTCCTCGGTCGCCCAGCGCGTCCTCGAACGCATGGACGCCATGCTCAGCGAGACCGACGACGAGCAGCGCCCGGTCGCCTACAACCGCGTCGCCGGGGTCCTGGTCACCGGTAACGAGGACGGTGCCCACCACGTCATCAGCGAGATCAGCGGCGCGCTGGCGGACATCGGCTACACCGTTCCCGGCCAGGCCTGGACCTACTGGCACCTCGGCCCCGGGCCCGGTCCCGACTACCTCGACGACGACCGAGGGCACGACTGGTCCACCTCCACCGGCCGGGCCATGGCGTCCAACCTCGTCCACGCGGCGCGTGCGCTCGGCGCGACGCCCCTGCCGGCCCCTCCGTCCTGACCTCCTCGGGCGCCCGCGCATGTCTGCCGCCGCCGATGCGGGGCATCCGTGCAGGTGCAATGACGTACGCGACGCATGAGGAGCTGAGGTCCGCCATGACGCACGACCTGACCCCGAAGTACACGGTCCCCGGCATCGAGCGCGAGGCCGCCGGACGGCTGATCGGCGTGCTGCGGCTGCGTCTGCACGCCCTCAACGACCTGCATCTGACCCTCAAGCACGTGCACTGGAACGTCGTGGGACCGCACTTCATCGCCGTGCACGAGATGATCGACCCCCAGGTCGACCAGGTGCGCGAGATGGCCGACGACGTCGCCGAGCGCATCGCCGCGCTCGGCGGGGTGGCGCAGGGGACGCCCGGGGCGCTGGTGGCCGAGCGGAAGTGGGACGACTACTCCATCGGACGGGCCGACGCCATCGCGCACCTCGGCGCGCTCGACGTCGTCTACACCGGCGTGATCGAGGGCATGCGCGCGGCGGTCGAGGAGGCCGGCAAGATCGACACCGCCACGGAGGACCTCCTGATCGGCCGGCTCAGGAACCTGGAACAGTTCCAGTGGTTCGTGCGGGCCCATCTGGAGAGCGCCGGCGGCACCCTGGCGACGGGCAGCGCGGCCTCGGAGGCGGAGGCCGCGCAACGCGGCGCGGAACTCGCTTAGGGACGGTGGCCCGGCCGTGAGGGCCGCCCGTACCGGGAACGGCGCGGGCGGCCCCGCCTGTCGTCTTCCTCGAAGTGGCTCGGAACCGGAAGAGGCTCGTGGGACCGCCTCAGCGTCGGCCGAGCCGGCGTTCGCCGCGGCTGCCCTGCTCGTACGGCAAGTGGTAGTGGGCGAAGACCGCGCCCTCGTCCTCGGCCGCGAGCTCACCGTCCGGATCGATCCCGGGCGCGTCCTTGACCAGCCCCTTGTCGTAGGTCACCTTCAGATAGCCGGGCCCGACGGTGGCCTTGTCCACGGGGACGAAGACCAGACGCCGCCGGGTCGGCAGACCGGTCATGACCGCGGCGAACGCCGGCCGGTCGGTGGCGGTGTCGAAGTAGACGGACTCCAGGGTCCCGATCTTGCGGCCGTCGTTGTCGACGACGTCCTGCCCACGCCATTCTCGAATGTTGTCGGCTTCAAACATGCCCAGCCTTCCCTTCCGAGGGCGCCCTCGGAAGGGACGCACCCCCCTGTCATGTTCCCCGCTTCGCGCCCGCGTCGCACTGTTTGTCCCCGCGCCGGCCCACGGATCAGCGCCGCGGGGCATCCGTGGCCGGCCGCCGGGATAGGCTGCCTGACCGAAAGAGGCGGCCCTGCCCCGACGGCGGGCCGTGGTACGGACGTCCGGCGGATTTCCGAAGGAGACCGAGTGTGGATGCCACAGGCCCCGGGAACGGCCCGGGCCGGCCGCGGGGCGGGGCCGTGCTGGAGGTGGGCCCGCTGTCCGGTCGTCCCGGCATCCGTGCCAGCGGAGAGATCGGCGTGACCACCCGCCGGTCCTGGGAGAACGCCCTCACCGAGCTGTCCCGGCGGCACACGGACGTGTCCTACGTGGAGCTGTCCGGTGTGCGGTTCGTCGACGTGGCCGGGGTGACGGCGCTCGCCGTCACGGCCATGAACCTGTCCGGCGGACGGTTCGTGGTGGAACAGCCGCCGCCGCAGCTGCCCAGGGTGCTGGAGCTGTTCTGGCCGTCCCTGCGCCGGATCGAGGTGACGCCCCGATGAACACGGTGACCGGCGACGGCGCCTTCGCCCATCCGGCGCTGTTCTACGGCTCGGAGCAGGAGTACGCCGAGCGGACGGTGACGTTCGTGCGCGAGGGGCTGGCCGCCGGGGAGCCGGTGGCGGTGGCCGTCCCCGCCCCCAATCTGGAGCTGATCAGGGCGGGACTGGCCGCGCACGCGCAGGATGTCCTCTTCCTGGACATGGCCGAGGCGGGGCGCAACCCGGGACGGATCATTCCCGGCGTCCTCAGGGCGTTCGCCGACGCGCACGCGCAGGAACGGGTGCGCATCATCGGCGAGCCGATCTGGGCCGGGCGCAGTGCGGCGGAGTACCCGGCATGCGCGCAGCACGAGGCGTTGATAAACGCGGCCTTCGCGGGCCGGTCCGCGACGATCCTGTGCCCGTACGACGAGGCCCGGCTGGACCCCGGCGTCCTGGCCGACGCCCTGGTCACCCACCCGACGGTCATCGCCCGGGGCCGGGAGCGGGCCAGCGACGCCTACGACTGGCGTGCCGTGGTCGACCGCTACAACGAGCCGCTGCGGCCCGCTCCGGACGCCGACATCCTCTCCTTCGGGGCAGCCGAGCTGCCCGACGCGCGCCGCTTCGCGGTGAGCCGGGCCGCGTCGCTCGGGCTGGGTGAACGGCGGTTGCAGGACCTGGAACTGGCGGTGGCGGAGCTGACCACCAACAGCGTGGTCCACGGCGGTGGTCACGGGACGCTGGCGATCTGGGCCGAGGCGGGGCAGGTGGTGTGCGAGGTCCGCGACACGGGGCGGCTCAGCGATCCGCTGGCCGGTCGGCGGCCCCCCGAGCGCGGTCAGATCGGCGGACGCGGACTGCTGCTCGTCCATCACGTGGCCGATCTGGTGCGGGTGCACACGACCGACGAGGGCACCGGCGTCCGCCTCCACCTCGGCCTCTGACACGGCGTCGGAAGCCCGCTGTCCACCACGTCGGCGCACCGCCATGCATGCGGGGCCTGGGGCGGGGTAGGCGGTTCTCGTCCGGCCGACAAGCGGTCGGACGACGGGGGCGATCGACTGGGAGGGCACAACATGGCGATGACGACCGTGCAGGCTACCGACCGGGTCACCGGCGTGCCGGAGATCGCGGACCCGTCCAAGGTGGCACCCAAGGACGCGCGGGAGTTGTCGAAGCTGTTCTTCGAGCAGCTGACCGTACTGGAGGAGGGGACGGCCGAGTACCAGTACGCGCGCAACACCCTGATCGAGATGAACATGTCCCTGGTCCGCTTCGCGGCCGGCCGCTTCCGCAGCCGGGGCCCGGAGGAGATGGAGGACATCGTCCAGGTCGGGATGATCGGCCTGATCAAGGCCATCGACCGGTTCGAACTGACCCGCGAGGTGGAGTTCACCTCCTTCGCCGTGCCGTACATCGTCGGCGAGATCAAGCGGTTCTTCCGTGACACCTCCTGGGCGGTGCACGTGCCGCGGCGTCTGCAGGAGGCCCGGGTCCAGCTGGCCCGGGCCACCGAGGAGCTGCGCAGCCGTCTGGGCCGCAACCCCACCACCCGCGAACTGTCCGAGCTGATGAGCCTCCCGGAGGACGAGGTGGTCGAGGCCCGCCTGGCGGCCAACGGCTACAACTCCTCCTCCCTGGACGCCGCCATCAACGGCAGCGAGGACGGCGAGTCGGCCCTGGCGGACTTCATCGGCGCCGACGACGCCACCCTCGCGCTCGTGGACGACTTCCACGCACTCGCCCCGATGATCGCCGAGCTCGACGAGCGCGACCGGCAGATCATCCACTGGCGGTTCGTCGAGGAGCTCACCCAGAAGGACATCGGCGAGCGTCTCGGTGTCTCCCAGATGCACGTGTCCCGGCTGATCTCGCGCCTGCTGACCCGCCTTCGGGAAGGCATGCTCGCCACCCACTGAGCCGCGGTCCGGACCCGCGCCGCGACCGGTGCGCGGCTCGTCTCAGGCGGCGGTCGTCTTCTTCCGGCGGTCGCCGGCTCCGGTCAGGGCGTCGATGAGCTGGTCGCGGCTCATCCTCGACCGTCCGGCGATGTCCTGTTCGGTGGCCCGCTCGTAGAGCTCAGCCTTGCTCAGCTCCCGCAGTTCCGAACGCTTCGGCGGCGCCTCGCGGGAGGGGGCGGTGACCTTCCTCCGCTGCGCGGACGACTGCTTGCCGGTGCTGCTCCTCGCCTTCGCGGGTGGCCTCCGGCCGCCGGTGTCCTTCGCCCGGTCCAGGCTGCTCTGCAGAACGTCCATCAGGTCGACCACGTTGGTGGCCCGGGGCGCCTCCTGGGCAACGGCGACCTGCTCGCCCTCGGCCTTGGCCCGCACGAGTTCCCGGACCTTGTCCTGGTAGGTGTCGCGATACCGGTCGGGCTCCCAGGGGCCGCTGAGCGCGTCGACGAGACGCAGCGCCATGTCCAGTTCCTTGCCGCGACCCGCTCGGCCCGAGGGCAGTTCGGGCAGCTCCCGGACCGGGTCGCGGACCTCGTCGGCCCAGTGCAGCGTCTGGAGCACCAGGACCCTGTCCTCGGCGCGCAGCGCGGTCAGGTACTGCCTGCCCCGCATGACGAAGGTGGCGACGCCGGCCTTGTCCGTCTCGGCGAGGGCGGCGCGCAGCAGATCGTAGACCTTGAGGTACTCCTTGCCGCGCGGGGCGACGTAGTAGGTGCGGCCGAAGTAGACGGGCGCGATCCGGTCCAGGTCGACGAAGTCGGTGATCTCCAGCGTGCGGGAGCGGCCCGGCGCGATCTCGTCCAGTTCCTCGGGCTCGACGACGACGTACTCGCCCTCGCCCACCTCGAAGCCCTTGACGATGTCGCCGCCGTCGACCTCCTCGCCGGTGCGCTCGTTGACCCGCCGGTTGCGGATCCGGTCCGAGGTTCCGCGCTGCAACTGGTGGAAGTGGACCGTGTGGTCCTCCGTCGCGGTGAACAGCCCGACGGGCACGGAGACCAGCCCGAACGTGATCACGCCTGTCCAGATCGCCCGTGCCATGGCCGTCCGCTCCGTCCGTCCCGCCCGCACCGCCCGTGACGTCCACGCTGGCACTTCTCGCGCGGCCCCGCGCGCCGGGCGGAGCACACGGGGGCAAGTGCGGAACCACAGCGCGCGGATCGACCGGCGCCGGTATTCCCTGTGAGGTGCGGGACGGCAACCGCGCCGACGCGGACGGCCGTCCCACCCATCGAACGACGTCGAACAAAGGGGCACCGTCCATGAGCTGTCACCTGAAGGCCATCACCCGCGAGGAACACCTGCGCTTCGTCGCGGCCCGGCCTTCCGTGAGCCACCTGCAGACACCCTCGTGGGGTGACGTGAAGCCGGACTGGCAGGCCGAGAGCCTGGGCTGGTTCGACGAGGGCGGCGACCTCGTGGGGGCGGGGCTGGTGCTCCTGCGGCCGTTGCCGAAGCTGAAGCGGACCCTGGCCTATCTGCCCGAGGGCCCCGTCATCGACTGGGCCGCCGCGGATCTGGAGCGGTGGCTGGAGCCGATGCTCGCGTACCTGAAGGAGCGGGGGGCCTTCTCGGTGAGGATGGGGCCGCCCGTGGTGGCGCGGCGCTGGAGTGCCGAGGCGGTCAAGGCGGCGATCGCCGACCCGGCGGCCCGGCGGCTGGGGGACGTGGAGGCCACGGTGCGCGAGCCCGGGGCGGACGGCATCGCCGAGCGGCTGCGCCGGATGGGCTGGCGGCGGGCCGAGTCCGGGGGCGAGGACGGCTTCGCCGCCGGCCAGCCGCGCCACGTGTGTCAGGTCCCGCTGGCGGGGCGGTCGCTGGAGGACGTCCGGGGCGGCTTCAACCAGCAGTGGCGCCGCAACATCAAGAAGGCCGAGAAGGCGGGCGTCAAGGTCGTCCGGGGCGAGGCCGGGGACCTGCCGGCGTTCTACGAGCTCTACGTCGAGACCGCCGAACGGGACCGGTTCGTACCGCGACCACTGGCGTACTTCCAGCGCATGTGGACCGCGCTGACGGCCGAGGACCCGGACCGCATGCGTCTGTATCTCGCCCATCACGACGGCGAGGTGCTCGCCGCCGCCACGATGCTGACCGTCGGCACGCACGTGTGGTACTCCTACGGCGCCTCCACCGGCCGTCGGCGCGAAGTGCAGCCCAACAACGCCCTGCAGTGGCGGATGATGTCCGACGCCCATGAAGGCGGAGCGGCCGTCTACGACTTCCGCGGCATCACCGACACGCTGGACGAGGACAACCACCTGCTGGGACTGCTCCGGTTCAAGGTCGGTGCGGGCGGCCAGGCGGTCGAGTACCTCGGCGAGTGGGACTACCCGCTCAACAAGGTGCTGCACAAGGCCCTGCACCTGTACCTGTCGCGGCGCTGACGAGGCGTCAGCCGGCCGGTTTCTCCCAGACGGAGACATGGCCGCGGCTCTCGTGGGTGAACGGCTCCCGGGACCAGCCCTCCCACCGGTCGCGCAGCCGCAGTCCGGCGAGCCGGGCCATCAGGTCGAGCTCGGCGGGCCACACGTACCGGAACGGGTAGTGCTCGTACTCGGCTCGTCCGTCCACGAGGGTGACGTAGTGGGAGCTCATCGCCTGGGTGACGGTGTCGTAGGTGTCGAACGCCCACCCGGTCGGGCCGACGCGGAACGGCACGGCGTTCTGCCCCGGTGGCAGACGGCGCAGTTCCGGCACGCCCACCTCGACGACGAAGCAGCCGCCGGGCTCCAGATGCGCGGCGGCGTTGCGGAAGCAGTCGACCTGCGCGTCCTGTGTCGTCAGGTTGTTGATGGTGTTGAAGACGAGGTAGGCGACCGTGAACGTGCCCGGCACCCTGGTCGTCGCGAAGTCGCCGATGGTCACCCCGATGGCGCCGCCGCCCGGTTTGGCGCTCAGCCGGGAGGTCATGGCGCGGGACATGTCGATGCCGTGCACCGGGACTCCGCGGGCCGCCAACGGCAGCGCGAGCCGGCCGGTGCCGACGCCGAACTCGAGTGCTCGTCCCCCGCCGGCCAGTTCGGCCAGCAGGTCGACCGCGGGATCCACCGCCTCGGGGGTGAACATGTCCGCCGACGACTCGTCGTACCGCTCGGCGACGCTCTCTCCGAAGTAACCGTCCTCATCGGGCATGCGGGGACGGTACCTCCCGTCAGGCGGCCGGCGCATCTGTCTTTCCGCCGCGCGACAGGACGGCGCAGAGCAGTGAGGAGACGACGGTGCCGGCCGGCAGGGCGCGGTCCATGCCGGCCGGGGCGCGTGCGACGGGCCCGGTGGAGAGGATGTCACCAGGGGGCTGCCGGGCGTCTCGTCCCTCAGCGTGGATGCGACCTTGTTTGCTAGTTGGTCGCACACTCAATAGCATTGATTCCATGTCGTCGAGCGTCCGGGACAAGCGGATCCGCACATCTCCAGCCGTCAGACGTGCGGTAATCGTTGCCACTTCCTCCGGCGACGCCGTCGGCTCCGGGCTCGACGAAATCCTCCCGGGGCGGGCGGAGCGGCGTTCGACGACATCAGCCGGCTCCGGCTCGACGCCCGGCACCTGAGCCGCGACCGGCTGGAGGCACCCACCCGAACCACCCTGAACCGCCCTCAAGGAGCGACTGTGCGCACCTCCCTCATCCTGCTCTCGGCCCGGCTGCTCGACCCGGTCACCGGCGCGTTCCTGCCGCAGACCGCGCTGGCCGCGGTCGGCGGGCGGATCGCCGCCCTCGGTGACGAACGGGAGATCCGCGCCCTCGCGGACGCCTCGACCACCGTCGTCGACCTGGGGGGCGCGGTGGTGACACCCGGCCTGGTCGACGGGCACGTCCACCCCGTCACGGGCGCCGAACTGACCCACGGCCTCGACCTGTCCGGCTGTACCGACGTCGACCAGGTGCGGGAGGCGCTGGCCCGCGCGGTACGGGACCTCTCCCCCGGGGCGTGGCTGCACGGCTGGGGCCTGGACCCCAACGTCTTCGCCGACCGCCCGGTCGAGACGGCGCCCTTCGACGCCGTGCTCGACGGCGTGCCCGCGCTGCTGCTGCTCTTCGACGCGCACTCCATGCTGGCCAGCCGGCGTGCGTTGGAGCTCGCCGGGGTGGACGGGCCACGCACCTTCGACCAGGCCACGGCCGAGGTGGTGTGCGACGCGCAGGGCAGGCCGACGGGTCTGCTGCTGGAGGACGCCGCCTGCGAGCTGGTGGAGCGGATCGCTCCGCAGCCCACGCGCGAGGAGCGCCGCGACCGGCTCGCCGCGGCCCTGCGCGCCATGGCCGCCACCGGCCTGACCGGTGGTCATGTGATGGACGCGAACGGCGACAGTCTCGCCTTCTACGCCGAGCTGGACGAGGCGGCCCGCCTCCCGCTGCGGCTGCGCGTCGCGCCCTGGTGCCAGCCCGGCACCGACGCCGAGGGGGTGCGCGCGCTCATCGGGCAGCAGGGTGCGGGCGGCCGGCTGTGGCGGACCGCCGGCGTCAAGATCTTCATGGACGGCACCGTCGACAACGGCACCGCGTGGCTGGAGCAGCCGGACTGCCACGGTGAGTCCCGGCACGCCTTCTGGCCGGACCCGCAGGAGTACACCCGGATCATCGGCGAGCTGCACCCGGCCGGTGTGCCCACGGCCACGCACGCGATCGGCGACGCGGCCGTACGCCATGTCCTCGACGCCGTCGAGAAGGCCCAGGCCGACGGCGGGCGCGGAGTACGGCACCGGGTCGAGCACATCGAGACCGTCCCGGACGACACCCTGCGCCGGTTCGCCGAGCTCGGTGTCGTCGCGTCGATGCAGCCCACCCACTGCTGCGACTTCACCCGGGCCGACCACACCGACAACTGGTCCCGCCGCCTGGGCGAGCCGCGCGCCTCGCGGGCCTGGCGCTGCCGCGACCTGCACGACTCGGGGGCCGTCGTGGTCCTCGGCTCCGACTGGCCCATCGCCCCCTACCCGCCGCTGGGCGTCATGGCGGGCGCCCGCCACCGCCGGCCGACCCGCGACCTGAGCCGGGCCCCGCACGGCCCGGAGCAGGCGCTGACGGCGCTGGAGGCCCTGCGCGGCATGACCGTCAACGCGGCCTACGCGGCGGGCGAGGAGCACGAGGCCGGCCGGATCGCCGTCGGTCATCGTGCCGATCTGACGGTTCTCGCCACCGACCCGCTCACCGTGCCGGCCACCGAACTGGCGGACGTTCCGGTGCTGTTGACGGTTGTCGACGGCGACCCGACGCATCGCGCCGCGAGTCTGTGACCCGCCCGGAGGGTTGCGACCCGCCGCTTCGTGGCAGTGGGCTGTTGTCCGAAGGATGACGGTGCGAAGCAGGGGGTGGACGGATGTCGCGGCTGCTGGTGGTGCAGAACCATCCGGGCGGCGGGCCGGGCCGGTTCGGTGACTGGCTGGTCTCGGACGGGCTGTCACTGGACGTGGTCCACGCGTACGCCGGTGCACCGCTCCCCCGGCGTCCGGAGCACGAGGGCGTCATGGTGCTGGGCGGCGGCTACCTGCCCGACGACGACGTCCGCGCGCCCTGGCTCGCGCCCACCCGCGCGCTGGTCGCCGAGGCACTGGAGCGGGGCGCCCCCGTCTTCGGGATCTGTCTCGGCGGGCAGCTCCTCGCCCAGGTCGCGGGAGGCACGGTCCGCGGCAGCCACGGCGCGCCGGAGTTCGGCAGTACGCCGCTGACCCTGAGGTCCGAGGCCGAGGGTGATCCGCTCTTCCGGGGGCTGCCGGAGCGGGTGACGGCGGTCGTGCTCCGGGGACTCTTCGCCGCGCCAACGCGCGGTGGCGGCCCGGCGTGGTCCCGGTGCTCGCCGTCAAGGCGGTGGTGC